>DASXNH010000216.1:0-81270 GCA_036495195.1 Candidatus Dormiibacterota bacterium | reverse complement strand
CGCCGCGCTCGGTGTGGCGGCTGCCGTGCTCGCCGTCGAGGCGGGTGGCGTACTGCTCACGGCCCTCGCCGGAGGCACCGCGGCGACGCTGGCCGTGATCCAGCTGGACATTGAGGACATCCGCGCCCCGCGGCCCCCGTGGGGCGCCCTGCTGGCAGCGTGGCTGGCACTCAGCTGGGCGGGAGCGATCCTGCAGGTGGTGGGCGGCACCGCCGTGTACGCCGCGGTGCCGGTGTCCGCGCTGACAGTTCCGGTGTTCGCGCTGCTGGCGGTCGCGGCCTTGACGGCCTCCGGCCTGTTTCCCTGGCGGGGGTGGCCCGCGCAACTGTGGTCTCGACCCTCGCAGCGCGCCGCGGGCATGGCCGTCGCGACCTTGTATCCGTTGGGCTTCTATTTGCTCGTCCGAGCCTATGAGATGGGCGATGGCCAATACCCGCAGCCGGTCTTGGGCATCGTGCTGGCTTGCCTCGGCGTGCTGGTCGCGCTGGGCGTCGCAGTCCGCGCCCAGGCGGCCACGACCCGCCGCGAGTATCTCGGTGAGGTGATTCCCGGACTTGGTGGTTTTGCCCTGATGGCGATCGCCATCGGGACCCCGGTCGGCCTGGTGGCCGGGCTCGGCGTTCTGGCCACGATCGGCCTGCTGGCCGCCTGTCTGCCACTGCTGCCCGACCGCGCCGGCCCGCCGACCCTGCTGACGATCGCGGCCGCTGCAGGGGTGCCGCCAGGCCTGGCCTTCGGGGCTCTGGTCATCGCGTTGGAGGCCACATTCGAGGCCGGGGACTTCATGGGTCTCATCGGCATCGCGGGCGCTGCCGTCTGGATCCTCTTCATGGTGGCCGCGGCGCGTGCGGTCGGTCTGCCCGCGGGCCGGGGTCATCCGGCGATGGAAACCTTCCCCCGAACAGCGATGGCGCTCGCCGCCGCTCTCCTCGTGGCCGGCGCCGGCCTCCCCGTCGTCGTCACCTGGTTCGCGCTGCCGGCGCAGGCGGACGTCATGACGCGCTCCGCGGGATTGGGCGGCGGACTGGTCTCGGTGGCCACGATCCAGACGGATCTGCCGGCGCTGACGCTGTTCACGCCCCTTCTCCTTCTGGGCGCCCTCGCGTACGGGATCACCGGGGTGTTTGGGGTACAGCGGAGTGCGCGCCGGGTGCCGGCTCTCCCGGGAGCAGCGGACCAAAAGGCGGCGTCGCCGGCCAGGTCAGCGCCCGCAAGGCCGCCGTTGTTCATCGTTTCAGGCCTTGACGCGCCCAAGCGTTGGCTCGACGCCGTGCGCCGCGCGGCGGTGCCCGACCAGTACCGATCGATAGTGAACCCGCGCGCGCTGGAGAAGGCGGCTGCGGGGGGCCGGCCGGTCCTGTGGCTGGCCGCGCTTGTCGCCCTCGCTTACGCCGTCAACAGGTGAACGCCGCCGCCGCTTTCATCGCCTGGCTTGGAGCCGCTCTGTTTGTCCTGTCCGAGGGTCGCCGCGCGCTCGCGCTTGGTATGGCCCTGATCACTGTCGGATTTGCGGTGCTGGCGCAGACCGGCGGCGGGCCATTGGCCGCATCGGCCTTCTTGGTTGGAGGCGGCATCGCGGCGGGGCGGCGATTCCGTTCGGGACCCGACGTCTGGGGGGTCATGCCCGCAGGCTCGACGGCGAGAGTGGTGCTCGCAGCGGCCATCGGATTGCTGGCGCTTTGGATCTCGACTTCGGTGACGACCGGGCCTGGGGCATCCGTCCGGTTCGCCGCACTGTCCGTCCTCGGCTTGATGGCGGCCCGCGTGCTCACGGCGAGCGAGCCGCCGGCAGTCCTGGGTGCGCTGGCAGCGCTGGCGCTGGCGGTGGCAGTGGCGGCTGGGGTCGCCGGCACCAGCCCCGGGCCGGCGGTGTACATCTTTTCGGCGATCGTCGCGGGTGGCATCTCCCTGATCCGAGTGAGAGAGATCGATGGAACCTGAGCTTGCGATCGGGCTGCCGGCCGTCGGGTCGGTGTTCGCGGCGGTCCTCAGGGCGCGGCCGAGGGCGGCCCTTCTTGCCGCTGCGGTGTTTGGGCTCCTGGGCTTGGCGGCCGTCGTCCTCGCGTCGCCTGGGGTGACCTCGAACCAGCTCGGCGTCGGCCTCGAGCTTTCGCCCCAAGGCCGGGCGCTGCTGATCGCTGCAGGGGCCGCGATGGTGCTGACCGTGGTCCTCGCTCCGCTGGCGGTCGAGCGGGCGATCCTGCTGACCTGGGGATTGGCGGGCCTCGCCGGCATGGCCGCCATCGCCGCCTCCGGCAGTCTCGAGATCCTGGTCCTGGTCGTGCTCGTCCTCGCCGTGCTGCAAGCGGCGGCGGCGGGCAGCCGAACGTTTGCCTTGCGCTTGCGAGGGCCGGTGCTCGCGGTCGTTCTGTTGACGCTTGCCGCCGTGTGCGCGCGCGCCCAGGGGCCGCAGTTTCTTCAGCGCTTGGCGGCCGTCGGCCTCGTGGCTGGCCTTTCGGCCGCCATCGGAACGCTGCCTTACATGAACGATTTCGACCCCAACGAGCGGACCGCTACCTCCTCGATTCCGTGGATCGCACTCATCGGGCCGGTGTTGGCCCTTGCCGTCCTCGCTCAGGCGCGCGAGCTGCTCCCATCCGAAGGCGGCGTCCTCGGCGCGTTGATGATCGGCCTGGGGCTCATCAACTCCGTCTGGGGCAGCGTTGCGTCCTGGCGCACTGAAAACGGAGCCGCGGCGTGGCACTACTCGTTCATGGCGGATTGGGGGCTGGTGCTGTGCGGCCTGGGGCTCGCGATCGCCGACGGGCAACGCGCGGCGATCCTCCTGCTGTACGGAATCGTGCTCAGCCGCCTGCCTCTGTATCTGTGGTCGCGCCAGTCGCTGCGTGAGAAGCGGCCCAACGACAGGCCCATCAACCTGCTCGCGGCTGCGATGCTGGCCGGGGCAGCGCCCTTCGCCGGGTTTGCCGCCCGCGTGCTGCTTCTGCGCGGCGCGACGCAGCTGTACTGGCCGCTCGCGCTGGCGATCGGGCTCGGCCTGCTCCTGTGGCTGCCACCGTCGCTTCGGCTCGGCCGCAGTCTTGGCCTGCCTCGAGGGCGTCAAGCCTGGGGAGTGGGGATCGCCCTCGCCATCAACGTCGTCATCGGGCTGTATCCGCAACCTTTCCTGGCGCTGGCGGGCTTATGACACAGATCCTTTCGGCGCTGGCGACCCATACTGTCGCGCTCGCCCTCTATCCAGGACTGCTGACGATCGCGATCGTCGGGTTCGGGGCGGAGGTGTTATGGACGCGCGTCGCCCAGCGCCAGTGGCTCCTGCCACCGACCGTCCGGGAGCTGCGCTCGCCCGTGGTCGCGACGGTGGCGCTGTTCACGATGCTCGCCGCGGTCCAGCTCGCGGCGCCCTTCAACCCGGTGACGTCGGAGGAACGCAACGTGATCGTCGCCGCGATGGTGCTCGGATTCACGGTGTGGGCAGAGCTCGCGCTGACGGTCGAGTTCGTCCGGGCGCCGGGCCTCCTTCTGGTGATCCAGTTCTGCTGGCTGCTCGCGGTGTTGGGGCCGGCGGTACAGCCGGAGAGCCTGCGGCCCCAGGTGCTCGGCAACGTCCTGGTCTCATCGCTGCTTCCCGTCAAGCTCGCCAGCGGGTTCCTCTACCTGCTCTGCCTGCCGGCCCTGCTCGGGCTGTGGCCGCTCGCGCCTCCCGGCGACCGGCGCGCCCGCCCCCGGTTCGACGCGGCGCGTGCGCTGTGCTGGTTTCCCTACTGCGGCCTTTTCGCCACCCTGTTCTTCCCGCCGTCCGCGGACGACGCGCTGGGGCTTCTGCGCTTCTTCGGCATCACGCTGGCGGTGGCTGCCCTGGGCATCGGCGCGGGTGCTCTGATGCTCCGTCGGGGCGTCGAAACAGCCCGAGGCTGGTACCAGCGGGTGGTCGCCCCTTACGCGCTGCTGGTGCTGGCGCTGGTCGTACTCACCTCCTTCCTGATGAGGTAGACCTTGGTAGAATCCCGTTCGTGCCCAAATCGGATGGTTCGCTGTCGGCTGTCGTCGTCAGCGGCGGAAAGCAGTACCGCGTGGCCCCAGGCGACCAGATTCTGGTCGATCGCCTGGCCGGTGAGCCCGGCTCGTCGATCAAGCTGGATCGGGTCCTCCTCATGCGCGATGGGCCGGACATCAAGGTGGGTAACCCCGGCATCGAGGGGATCGACATCGACGTCAAAATCCTGGCCCACCGGCGCGGGCCAAGGATCGAAACCCTCCGCTACAAATCGAAGAAGCGGGTTCGCGTACATCGCGGCGGGCGCGCCGACCTCACGGCGATCGAGATCCTGTCGGTCGGCGGACTGACCAAAGCGACAGGCTCGAAGGACGAGCCCAAGGCCGAGGCGAAGCCGAAGACGGAGACCAAGAAGACCAAGCCGGCGAAGGCATCAGCCGAAACGGCGGCCACGAGCGAGAACGATGAGACGGTCACCGGTAAGGCCGAGGCGCCCGCCAAGCGCGCGCCCAGGAAGCCGAAGACAGACAAGGAGACCAAGTAATGGCGCACAAGAAGGGCGGTGGGTCGTCCCGCAACGGGCGCGACTCCAAGCCGAAGATGCTTGGCGTGAAGATCTACGCGGGCCAGACCGTGAACGCCGGCACCATCCTGGTTCGCCAGCGCGGGAGCAAGATCACGCCGGGCGACGGTGTCGGTATCGGACGCGACCACACCCTGTTCGCGCTCGCTCCAGGCGAAGTCAAGTACGTGCGCGTGGGCAAGGACGGCCGGCGGGTCAACATCGTCGCCGAATAGAGGTCGTTCGCGCACGTTTGTCGACTCGGCCCGCGTAAACATTCGGGCCGGTCAGGGCGGACGCGGCTCCGCATCCTTTCGCCGAGAGCCATTCACTCCACGTGGCGGCCCCGATGGGGGCGACGGCGGTCGGGGTGGCTCGGTGTGGATGAAGGCGACCACCAGCGTCTCGGATCTATCTCGCTACAAGCAGAAGTTGCGGTGGCAGGCCGAGCCGGGTGTGAACGGAGCGGGTGGCCGCAAGACGGGCCGTAACGGCAAGGACATAACCCTCGAAGTCCCCGTCGGCACCGTCGCCCTGGATCCCGATGGCGCGGTGATCGCGGATCTCGAGCACCCGGGCGCCAGGGCGGTGATCGCACGCGGTGGCAGTGGAGGGCGCGGCAACGTGCACTTCAAGACCTCGACGCGGCACGCGCCAGACTACGCAGAGCCGGGGCTGAAGGGCGAGGAGCTGGCGGTCACGCTGGACCTGAAGCTCATCGCGGAGGTCGGGCTGGTCGGGCCGCCGAATGCGGGCAAGTCGTCGCTGCTGGCCTCGTTGACCGCAGCCAAGCCGAAGGTGGCGGCGTATCCGTTCACGACCCTCGATCCGCAGCTTGGCGTTGCGGAGTCGCGTGGTGGACGAATCGTGATCGCGGACATCCCCGGCCTCATCGAAGGCGCGTCCCTTGGCGTCGGGTTGGGTCTGCGGTTTCTGCGCCACGTCGAGCGCACCAAGATCCTCGTTTACGTAATTGACGGCACGTCCCCGGACCCGTGGCAGGACCTCTCGATGGTGCAGGCGGAGGTCGAGCAGTTCTCGCCGGAGCTCGCGAAGCGACCATACATCGTGGCCATCAACAAGGTCGACATGGACGAGGCTCGAAAGCTTCGGACGCGGTCGCGACGCAGGGGCCCGATCCATTTCGTCTCCGCGCTTTCGGGAGAGGGCCTGGAGGAGCTGATCGACTCGATGGTCGCCACATTGGCAACCGCTCCGGAGGTGAAGCCGCAGGGACCAGTCCGCCTCAAGAGGCTTCTGGTCGCAGGGCGCTCGGAGCTGGCCGTCGAAAAAACGGGGTGGGGGTTTGTGGTCCAAGGAGACCGGGTGGAGCGCTTGGTGGAGCGGACCGACCTCGACTCGTCCGGAGGCCTGGCAAGATTCCAGACGGAACTCGACAAGATCGGAGTCAACGCGGCGCTGGAAGCGGCTGGCGTGCAGCCAGGCGACACTGTGAGAATCGGTGAAGTGGAGTTCGAGTACCAACCGTGAGCAGGATCGGACTACTGGGCGGCACTTTCGACCCGTTCCACTTCGGGCATCTGGCCGCAGCTGACGCGGCGGTCGATTGCGCGGAGCTCGACCGCGTGGTGTTCATTCCCGCGGCGCAGCCACCCCACCGGCCACCCGCATTTGCATCCGCGGAGCAGCGACTCGAGATGTGCCGGCTCGGGATCGAGGGCGAGCCGCGCTTTGAGGTCTCCGACATGGAGATGAGGCGCGAAGGACCGTCATACACCGTGGAAACGCTCCGGGAGCTGCAGCGCCAGCATTCTGAGGAAGAGCTGTTCCTGATCCTGGGCTGGGATGCAGCGCGCCTGTTCTCGACATGGCACGAGCCCGAGAAGGTACGCGAGCTGGCGACGATAGTCGTCGTGGCCCGGCCCGGTGGGGCGGCGCCGCGCGAGGAGGACTTGAAGGGAGTTGGCCTGGACGAGGCAAAGGTTGTCCTCTGCCTCACGACCACCCCAGATGTTTCGGCCAGCGAGATCCGTAGGGCGGTGGCCGCCGGCGAGCCGATCACCGGCAAAGTTTCGAAGGCGGTGGAGAGGTACATCGCCGAGCACCGGCTGTACGCGGGATAATCGAGAAGTTGAAGGCAGCCCGCACGACTCCCCTGCAGCTCGCGAAGCTGCTGAAGGGTGCCGCGACCGACAAAAAGGCGTGGAAGCCGGTCGTCATCGATGTGCGGGACAAGACCACGATCGCTGACTACTTCGTGGTGTGCGAGGGCGAAACCGATCGCCAGGTCAAGGCAATCGCCGACGGCATGGTCGACGCGGCGAAAGAGAAAGACCTCAAACCGCTGGCGGTCGACGGATATGAGGACGCGACGTGGATCCTGCTGGACTTCGACTCAGTCCTGGCGCACGTGTTCCTACCAGGCGAGCGGTCGTACTACGACCTGGAGAGCCTGTGGGCGCCGGTGGCGAAGAGACGAAAAGAGGCGGCGGGCTAGCTCCAGCCGGTCATGGAGTGCCGGGCTTGGGCCCTGCTGATGGCTCGAAGCGGTGCGTACCCGCGCGGTCCCTTGCCGCTCCGATGGTGGAGCTGATGTGGCTTCCGTGAGGTGAAGGGGAGCTAGTTAATCTGCGAGTACCGGTCGAAGATCTCTCTCAGGTTGGCCGGCGGCTCCACCTTGTGCTTCTTCATCACGTCGAACAGGCTCAGGATGTGGCGCACACCCGCCAGCGTGACCCCCTTCTCCCTCGTCAAATACTGGATCACCTGCACTTTGCTGATGTCCCGTTGCGAGTACCGCCGCCGGTTCGTCACCGTCCGGTGCGGCTCCAGCAGCTGCGCGTCCTCGTAAAGCATCAGCGTGCGCGGGTGCGTCTCCAGGATCTCGGCTGCGACGCTGATCGTGTAGAGGGGTTTGTCGAGATCGCTGAACGACTGTTGCAGACCCCGAGGGGTCGTGCGGCCGCTCATGCGTTAGCGAACGGTGCTCAGGATCTGGATGATCGCGGGTCCCAGCAGCACGATCCACAGCACGGGAAAGATGCACCCAACCATCGGAAACACCATGCGCGAGGACGCCTGCGCGGCGCGCTCCTGCGCCGTCTGCCGCTGCCGCCTCCTCATCTCCGTGGCCTGTACCCGAAGCAGCCGGGCGATCGGCACACCCATCTGGTCCGACTGCACGATCGACTCGACCAGGTGATGAAGGTCCGCCACGCCGCACGAATCCGCCATGTGCTCCAGCGCCGCCATGCGGGGACGCCCCAGCCTGATCTCTCGCAGCACCTTGCCGATCTCGTCCCCCAGCGCGTTGTGGAACCGCTCAGTGATGCTCAGCAAGCCCTCATCAAGGCTCATGCCTGACTCCACCACCAGCGTCAGCAGGTCGGTGGCCTCGGCCAGGGATCGCTGGATCTGCGTGCGGCGCGCGGAGATCCGCTGATTCAGCCAGAGCAGAGGGAGGAAGTAACCCAGCACCGCCAACGCCACACCGCTCCCAATCGCATTCAAGATGGGCGGGAACCGGAAGGGCAGCAGGAGCCCAATCGCAAGGCCGGCGATGGCGAGCAGCGCAGCCAGCCCATAGCGCACCGCCTGGAACCCCGCAGGTGTCAGGCTGCCTGGGTCGCCAGCACGGCTCAGCTTCTGGCGCAGCTCGCCCGCCGCCAAGGCGGGCAGCCGGTTCGCCAGCGGCCGCGCCAACCCCTCGAGGCGCTTCAAGAAGGGCGTACCGGCCGGAGGCGCCGTCCAGCCTGCGCCATTCGTCGCCGCAGCCGCCTGGTTGCGGTCCAGTGCCACGAAGAACGCGACCACGACGACGCCGCAGATGATTCCCGCCGTCAGGGCGATGGCCAGCATTGGAGCTAAGCCTGCAACGCAGTCATGCGATTGATCAGCACGTTGCCGATCAGGATGAGCAACCCGGCAATGCCGAGGAGGATGTAGCCGGCGAAAGTCGAGGTCATCGGCGCGAAATAGCCCGGCACGAACACGTAAAGGCCGAGGGCGAGGAGGATCGGCAGGCCCGTGATGATGGTGGCCGATGCGCGCGACTGCGCGGTGAGAACGCTCATGTCGCGCTTCGTTTGGAGCCGATCGCGCAGAGTGTCGGAGATGGTATCCAGGACCTCAGCCAGGTTTCCGCCGACGCGGATATGGAGGAGGATCGCGGTCACGATGAACTCCAGGTCCGGACTGTTGATTCGCAGCAGCAGCGCGCTCAGCGCGTCCTCAACCGACGTGCCCAGCGTTACCTCTGTGGTCACGCGCTCGAACTCAGTGGAAACTGGCGGTCGAGACTTCGCCGCCACGGTCTCCAGCGCACGGTCGATCGCGTAGCCAGTCTTCAGCGAATTTGACAGCAGCTGCAGCATTGCGGCGAGCTGCTCGTTGAACAGGTTCTGACGGCGCCGCTGCAAGTACGCGACCACCAGCGGCGGAACGATGAATCCGACCACCCCGAGGATGACCGGGCCCGCCGTGAAGCCGAAGCGGAACAGCCCGATCAGCGCTCCCAAGGCCACGGCTCCAATGCGGATCAGCAGATATTCGGACGGAGTGATGTTGAGGCCGGCCCGCGCCAGGTCCTCGGTAAGGGTCGGGCGGCCGCGGACGCTTCGCCGCTGGCTCAGGTTGTCGGCAGCCGGCCTGAGCAGGCGCTCGACCAGCTCGCGCGGCGTCGCCCTGGGCGCCGTTTCGTTTTCCAGTGGAACCTTGCGCTCTCTTCGGATACGGTCCAGGCTCCAGAAGAAGACGGCGATCGCCGCGCCCATCGGCAGGGCGATTATCAGCGTCAGGACCGAGGCCGGCAGGTTCATGACTTAGAAGAGCGAGGGGTAGGTCTTCTGCACCAATGGCAGGGTTACGCCTCTCGCGTCGGTGACGCTTTGGCAGTTTGGATCCTTTGCCGTATTCGGAGTCCCGTAGTCCTGATACGAGGAGAGCTCGTACTTGAGCGAGGCGTAGGTCAAAAACCATGTGATGAACTCCGCCTGGCATGGGGTCACCACGATGGTGAGGCTGGTGGCCGTCGCGCTCGAGCCGGCGCCGGTCGACTCTGTGCCGACCCGGATCACGTGCAGATTGATGAACACGGTCTTGCTGGCGATCTTGGCGCCCGAGGCCACCGTGGCGATCACCGAGATGTAGTCACCAGGCTGGATGTAGCCCGCAACCCCCTGCTGCTCGCTGGTGGGGATCGTCAGCCCGACATAGCCGGACGGGATCGGCAGGTAGGCGGACTGCGCTCCGAGCGACTGCCCTGACTTGGCCACCAGGTTGGCTGTGATCGCCTCGCCGGTCAGGATTGAAACCAGGGGAACCGTTCCCGCAACGTCGGAAATCTTGGAGAACAGTAGGTTGCTGGGATAGCCGGAGGTCTGGATGTTCTTGATCGCCAGGGACCCAGCATCGATCGGAATCCGCGGGGCCAGGTCCTTGGTGGCCACCACCACATTTGCCGATGGACCGGTCGACCCCGTCGATGCGTTGATTGCTACGAGGACGAAGGCGGCGATTACGAGCAGGGCGAGGACAATGCCTAGGAGCGTGAACGGCCTACGCGAGGTGAGGCCGCCCATAGTAGTGCGCAATTCCGACCCATCATAGGCAAGATAGTCCGGTGTCGCGCCCCCCTAACTCGATCCGAAGATCGGGCATGAGAGCCCAATCAGGTCAGTCCCTGGTCGAGTTCGCGCTCTCGTCGGTGGTCCTCCTCCTTCTCGTCGGGGGCCTGGTCGACATCGGCCGTGCGATCTATGTCACAGAGGTGATCTCCAACGCCGCCCGCGAGGGCGCACGGCACGGGGCCTACTTCCAGGCGCCCACGCTGACGCACCCCTACCTTTACGACGCCCAGATCAAGGCCAGCGTCGACGCCGAGCTGGCCGCCGCCTCGCTCCCGGCGTCGGCTTTGAAGAACCCCGGCACGACCTGCCCCAACCCGACCGACGGCAACGCTTTCCACAATCCCCCATACGCGAGCTCCGCCTACCCGCCGACAGCCAATCAGACCTGGCTCTACATCTGTTACCAGAACAACCCAGGCCTCGACTTCACGAGCGCGCCCGCCTCCGGCCAGAGCCTGCAGGACGTCAACGTGATAGTGCTCTTCACCTACGGTCCGCTGACCCCTCTGGTGTCAGCCCAGCTCGGAGCCTTCCACCTGGCGGCCAACACGCACGTGACGGTGGGCGGCTCTTGAGCTTGGGGACTCGCCGGGGCCAATCGTCGCAAGCGTTGATCGAGTTCGCCCTCATCTCGCCCGTCCTGCTGCTGCTTCTGTTCGGCACCATCGACATCGGCCGGGCGGTCTTCTACTACGACACGTTGAATCACGCCGCTCGTGAAGGCGCGCGGGCGGCCGTGAAGGCACCCTTCACGCTGCCGACGAATGCCAGCGTCCTCGCCGCCGTCTCGACCCAGCTGATCGGGGCGCCGGTGACCGAGCCATGCGCGCAAGGTCCGATCACCAGCGCGACCCCGCCCCCCAACGCCGCATGGATGTACGTGACCGAGCCCAATCCCCCGGCGACGGTCGAGACAACACCTCCGATGAACGCGCCCGGGGGTGAGTATCCGGCAGCGGCGAGCGGCGGCTGCAGCGCGGTGGTGCCGGCCACTCGCAACGCACCGCTGCAGGTGACGTTGCGCTTCAACCTGATCTTGATCACGCCCGTGGTGGCGCAGGCCACCGCCAACCGCATATTGATCACCGCGGCCGCCATCTACCGGACCGAGTATTGATCGCAAAGAGGCAGAGTCAGCGCGGCCAGGCCATCGTGTTGATCGCGGTGATGCTGGCGGTCCTCATCGGCATGGCGGCCCTCGCCATCGACGGCGCTCGCGCGTACTCGTTGCGTCGCGACCTGCAGGACTCTGTGGACGCTGCCGCCCTCGCGGCTGGCGACACCTTTCAGCAGACCGGCAGCTACACCCAGGCAGAGCAGGCAGCCACCGCCAGCTTTGGCAAGAATCTGAGGCTGTATGCCGCCCCGGGATGCGCGCCCGGGTATGGCTCGCCGGGAGCGGCCTCCTACGTTGTCACCTGCACGTACTCGGACGGCACCGCCCTGACGCAGACGGTGCTCGCATTGGGAGCCGCGGGAAGCCGGTTCACGCTCACCGCGACCCGGTCTCTCAGCCTCCAGTTCGGCCGCATCCTCACCAACGGGGTGTCGCCGAGCATCACCGCGTCGGCGGCCGGGGGAGTGAACAACCTCCTGTACACGCCGACCCTGGCCGCGCTCAACCAGGCCGGCTGCGGAGGCAAGCCGGGGGTCGCGATGTCGGTCTCGGGCAGCGGCACTCTCACGGTGTTCGGAACCATCGTCTCGTCAGGGGCCATCAGCGTCCCCAACGGATCCAATCTCAAGGTGGCCGGCGACATCTACGCCAGGTGCCAGGCGGTCGTGCCCGGCTCGGTGACGACGACGTGCTATCCGAGCGGGTCGGCTCCACCGTGCACCTTCCCAAGCGTGGCGGGGCTCACGAAGTCCGGCTATGCATTCGGCGACCCCAACTATCCGCCCCCGCCGGTGGCGGGCGGCAGCCAGGCCAAACCTGGAAGGGATGTCGTGCTGTACCCCGGCACCTACAGCGCCAATCCCACCTTCGGCAGCAAGAAGTGCTACTTCCTCGGCGGCGGCGTCTACAAGTGGCAGGCAGGCTACGCGAACAACGGTGGGCTGGTCAGCAACGAGCTCAAGCCACCGGATGAACCAGACCCCGCCAACAACACGGTCCTATCCAACAATCAGTTCTGGAACCTCGATGGCGTCAACTGCGCCGGGGCGTTCCGGCTCAACTCGATAAATGGAAATGGGATTCCCAGGGGGACATGGGGCGTCGAGATCACCTCCGTGAGAACCGACACCTACAACGGTGTCAGCTACATTCGCGAGAGCGCTCCTTCCCGCTGCCAGACGCAGAGGATCGATCCCGGCGAAGTTCTTCAGGTCCAGGTGAGCAACGTGCCCGGAGCGACGTCCTATCGCGTCTACGTCGATCCGCCGCCGGGCTCGTGTGCCGGCCCGTTCGGCCTTGCAGGCACCATCCAGGTCGCGAGCGCGGTCCAGAACGACGACACCAGCAGCTGCCCCTTTGGCAACAGCAGCAACAACGGCCATGGCAACGGCAACGGCAACAACGGCGACAGGTGCACCCTTGGCGGCGAGGACGCCCTGTTCACCGGCGCGGTTCTGGGGCCGCTGTTCACGCCCAACGGTGCCGCGGCCCCGGGAGTCATCGGCTCCTATCCCCCCGACTCGGAGATTGCCCCGCTCGCCGGTGGCCTGCCCAACCAGGTCCCCGACCGGGCGGCCCCGCCCGCGGGCGACCGGGCCAACGAGAACCAATGCGCCACGCTGGCCGGAGCGCCGGCCACGTGTCCCGGCAAGATCACGCCCGGCGCGGTTGCGTATTACGTCCCCAGCGGCAGCTGCCTCAGCGATCCGAATGGCGGCGACAACTACGTCTTCAGCGGGTACCAGTTCAACTGGATGGCGGTCTATGAACCCGGCATCTACGCAGCCGAGACTGCCAACACCTGCGCCAACGTCATGGGCGCTTCAACCGCCTCGGCGTACATCGGGCTCGTCTACATGCCGGCCGCCTCCCTGAACATTCCGACCAGCGTCGGTTTCAGAACTGACGCGACAGGCGGGGTCATCGCTGACACCATCACCTTCACCGGAACGCTGCCGACCATGACTGGCATCTCGGACTTCATGCCGGTGCCACCTGCGGCACGCCTTGTCAGCTAAACGACGGACCCCGGGTCTCGGGCTACGAGGGAACGGGTTCTGGGGCCTCGGCTTCCTCATCGACGACCTCGGCCGCCTCAGGCGCCCCGACGTCCTCGCGGTGGTCGAGCTGCTCGATCCACTCGCGGATCGCGGCCGCTCCCTTCGCGTCGCCCTGCTCATCGAATCGTTGGGCCGCACCATTGAGCGCCGCCTTGGCATCGTCAAACCGGCCGAGCCCCCAGAATGCCTGGCCGCGCATCATGAGCGCCTCGGCGCGCTCGCGAATCCGGTCGCCGGGGAGCAGTGTAAGAGTTGTCTCGACCAGTCGCAGCACCTCCTCGAAGGCGCCCACAGCGAGCGCATTCCTTGCCGCTTGCGACAGATAGGACGCAGTTCGCACCGGGTCGGCGGCGGTGCCGGCCTGATAGAGGTGGAAGCCGATCTCGCCGGCACGTTCGTTGGCTGACTTGCCGTAGACCCGCTCCAGTGTGTCGGCCACAGCCAGGTGATAGGCCTGGAGGCGAGGCAGCGGCAGGACGGCCAGGACGCGCTGGCGGATGAGGTCGTGTCCGAAGCGATATCTGTCGGCCGATGCGCTCGTGAGGAAGTGTCCGCGCGTCGCTTCGTCGAGGGCCTCGCGCAGCTCGTGCCCTGAAAGCTCACCAAAGGCTTCCAGCAGCGCGATGTCAAAGTCGCGACCGACGACAGCCGCGGCCACCAGCATCCGCTGCGCCGGCTCGCTCAGCCGCTCCAGCCGGCGCCCGATGAGGCCACGCACGCTTTGCGCGAGCTCCAGATCCTCCTCGGTGAAGCTCGCCTGAACGCGGGAGCTGCCGCCGAGCATGCTGTCCGAGGCAGCCATGTAGAGGTAGGAGTGCTCGACGAATAGCGGGTTGCCGTCGGTTGCCGCCTGAATGCCCAGGAGCTGGAGGGGCGTCACCGGCGTATCTGCCGCCATCGCCGCCACCATCTTCTCGACCTCGCGGTCCGACAGCCGTCCGATACCGATACGCTGCGCGCGGCGCCGGCGCAGCAACCGCGAAACCACCGGCGTGAACGGCCGTCCCGAGTCGAGCTCGGATTCCCAATAGGTTGCGGCCAGGACGATGCGGCTGCCACCCAGGCGCTCTGCCAGATCGCGTAGCAGCAGGATCGACGCGTCATCCGCCCACTGGAGGTCGTCGATCACAACCAACATGGGCTTGGCGCCTTGATACACGACCAGGAAGTCGAAGATCGCGTGGAACAGCTGCTCGCGCAGCTTGTCTGCAGTGACCTCAGGGGTTGCCGCCAGCCCGCGAACCTTTTGCCGCAACGCCGGCACGAGCTGAGCCAAGAGCTGGCCGTTCTCTCCGATCGCATCCTGCAGCGTCTTTGCCCCGGCGCTCGCGACCGCGGCGTTGAGCACCTCGCGGAACGGCGACAGAGGATTCGCGGCCTGCTCAACGCAGCGCCCGCTCAGGACGACCCATCCCTTGCGAGCAGCGTCGCCCGCGACCTCAGCGGCGAGCCGCGACGCGCCGATGCCTGGAGCGCCGGCGATGAACACCATGCCGCCGGATCCCGTAGCCGCGCGATCCAGCACCATCCGAAGGTCAAGGCGCTCCTGGTCACGGCCGACGAAACCGTCGCCGGTCGGAAGCACCGTGACCAGGGTGGTCGACTCGCCCGGTGTGACCTTGTGGATGCGCCACCGGTCAGGAAACCCCTTGAGCTTGTACGCGCCCTTGAAGTCGAACTTGATCTCGGCCACGGGCCCCACCAGCGAGCGCACGACGTCTGAGACGAGGATCTCGCCACCCTTGGCCTTACCGGCAACGCGAGCCGCGACGTTGACGGCCGCGCCGAAGATGTCACCGGCCTCCTCGACCACCTCGCCGGTGTTGATGCCGATGCGGATCCGGATCTTGCGTTCAGGGTTCTGCTTGCTGTACTCGGCGATCGCCTTCTGGATCTCGAGCGCGCATTCGACGCCGTGGCGGCTCGACCCGAAGCTGACCATCAAACCGTCGCCAAGGCCTTTGATCCGGCGGCCGGCGTGCTCGGCGACCTTCTCGTCGATGATCGTTTCGTAAGCCTTCATGATCTCGTGGGATTCCGTGAATCCGCGCGTGGAGAGGAGGTTGGTGGACCCCTCCATGTCAGTGAACATGATCGTGACCGTGCCTTCGGTCTGCCCCACGGAGAGGCTGCCGATGATCGTCTCGGGTGTGAGTGGCTGGGCCGAGTTCACCGGCTGGCCGAGGCCTTCGGCGACCAACCGCAGCAGGTCAGGGCCGGCACGGAATCCCGCCTCACCCTGCGGATACCTGACGACCTGCAGCACGCCGGCCTCAACCGCCTGGCGCAGCTCGCGGCCTGCCGACTCCTTGCTGATGTGGTTGGGTCCCGCGTAGTCGCTCGCTTTGAGCTCCGCGCCCTCGAATGCCTGAGTCACGGCCGGCGCCAGCCGGAGGTTCAACCCCTTGCGGGTGATGAGACTCTCGATCACAGCCCCGATTCGTCGCGTCGCCCCCTGGGGCAACGTACCTTCGCCCTGGATCGTCGGCAGGATGCCCGCGTGGACAAAACCACCCGCGGCAGCCGCCATCTGACCTAGGGCGGTGGTTGCGCGCGCCATCGCCGTGGCGGCTTGCAGCGCCTGGTTGGCCTGCGCCTCGGACTCGCCCTGGCTCCATCGAGGTGGCGGTGCGGGCGCCTGCTGGCCCTGCTGAGGCGGTGCGACAAACAGCGGAGCCGGTGCCTGCTGAGGAGCGGCGTGGGCGACATCGCCTGTAAGTGCAGGCGCGGCGGGCGCCGCGAACTCTGGCGGTGGCTGGGAAGGAGGCGATGCCTGGCCTGTCTGCGGAGCCGCCGCCTGGAGGTCGGCCACGGCTGACCTCGCTGCGTCGATCAGCTTGCGCATCTCCTCCTGCATCTCAGGCGTGGAGGCCATCGTGCTTGCCTGGCTGGTTGGCATCGACTGCACCGTGTGCGACTGCTGCCGCGAGTCGCGGTCGCCGGGGCGGTCTGAGCTGAACGGTACGACCACCACCTGGCGCACCACGTTCTCGCCGCCACCACGCTGCCCGCTCATGAGCGGGTCCTTGACGACCGGCATCATGCTGTCCGAGCCCGCCGGAACGAAGCGCGACTTCACCGGATCGAACAGGTCCTGGTCGACCTGCACTCCGTAGAAGGCTGCCTTGTCCAAGGAGGTCGGGATGTACCCGGTCGCGTTGTATTCGAGGCGCAGGTCTGTGCCCATGCCGAGCAGGAAGATGTCGCGAAGGATCGCCCCGTTGGAGTCGTAGCCGACGACTTCTGCAATCTGCGCCACCTTGCGGCGTCCGTCCGGCATGCGGGCCTGGTGGACGATGAGGTTGACGGCTGACGCGATCTGCGCGCGGACAGCCTCGAATGGAATGTCGATCGAGGCCATCATCACCATGGTTTCCAGACGGGACAGCGCGTCTCGGGCTGAGTTCGAGTGGATGGTCGACATGCTTCCGTCGTGGCCGGTGTTCATGGCCTGGAGCATGTCGAGCGCTTCGGCGCCGCGCACCTCACCGACCAGGATGCGGTCAGGCCTCATTCGAAGGCTGTTGCGCAGCAGCTGGCGGATGGTCAGTTCGCCCTTACCTTCGACGTTGGCCGGACGGTGCTCGAGCGCGATGACATGGGGGTGATCGATCTGAAGCTCGGCCGCGTCCTCGATCGTGATCACGCGCTGGTTATGAGGGATGAACCGCGCGATGACGTTGAGGGTCGTGGTCTTGCCGGAACCGGTGCCACCGGAGACCAGCACGTTCATGCGGCCGAGCACAGCGGCCTTGAGGAACTCGGCCATCGCTGGGCTGAGGCTTCCTTCGCGCGTCAGGTCGTCGATGCCGAGCACGGCGTCCTTGAACTTTCTGATCGTGAGCGCCGCGCCGTGGATGGCTGCGGGTCGGATGATCGCGTTCACACGGCTGCCGTCAGGGAGGCGAGCGTCCACCATCGGGTTCAGGCCGTCGATGTGGCGGCCGGTGGTCGCCACCATGCGGCGGATCGTCTCCAGCAGCTGATTCTCATCCTCGAATCGGATGTCGGCCTTGGTCAGGACACCGCGCCGCTCGATAAAGACCTGGTCGGGCCCGTTGACCATGATTTCGCTGACCGAGCGGTCGTGAAGCAGGCTGTCGAGCGGCCCGTAGCCGACCGCTGCGCGCAGGATGATGTCCGCGAGCGCCGACTTTTCGACCGAGTTCAGGTTGATGCCGTCCTCCGCGAGGAAGCGGTCGAGGTGGGTCCGCACCGCGCGCGAGAACGCCAGAGTGTCGCCGGTCGTCAAGCCGACATCACGGATCAGCGCCAGCCGGTCGCGGAAATCATTGGCGAGCTTCGTGAGGTCGCGACCCTGCCGCGCGGCCGCCTCGACGATGTCGGATCGGCGGCGGTGTGGCTGCGCTGCGTCGGTGGTGGATGCCCACAGGTCGACGAACTGCATCTCCAGCAGCGCCGCGTTCGCGGCGATGGCGGGAATCACGCGCTGGCGCTCGGTCAGGCGGATCTTGATCGCGACTCCAGCGCTGTCCCGCGGCTGGTCAGCATCCATATACGCGGGGATCCACTCGCCGTCGCGGAAGCGAAGGATCGCCTTGCGGGCCTGGCTCTTCTCGCCTGGATCGGCCTCGAGGTCAGGGTCCTCGACGGAGCCGAAGACCACGTACTTGATGTCGCGAACGGGGATCCAGCGCGCGCGATCCAGGTCAGGCGGTGTGTAGATCGGGAATCCGTCGGGGCTGAGGGACCGCGCATCAGACTCGCCTCGCTCGAGTCCGCCGTCGAGGCGGTGCACCGAGACCTGGCGGCGACCGACCTTCAAGGCGGTTGGCTCAGGCGTGCGAGCGGCTGTCATCGCAGGCGCGTCACCGGCCAGAACTTGCGGACTCATGGATGAGGTTGGCTCGGGGTCACTCATT
This sequence comes from Candidatus Dormiibacterota bacterium, assembly GCA_036495195.1. Taxonomy (GTDB): domain Bacteria; phylum Chloroflexota; class Dormibacteria; order Dormibacterales; family Dormibacteraceae; genus Palsa-872. The sequence continues at coordinate 63,102 of DASXNH010000216.1, read as the reverse complement.
GGCAATCACCCGTTGGTGGATTTGATCGATGCTAGCATCGGCGACCCGGACCTTCTCCTCGTTAACCAATGCGGTTTTCATCAACGCGAGCGGCCCCCGCGAGCTTCGGGCGGGCGGCGGCGGTCGACGACCCACCGAGATCCCGGCATCCGCTTCGCGACGCCCTTGACCTCGGCCGCTCGGGAGGCGAGGGCGGCCGCGCTCTCGTAGCTGCCAGGCTCGGCCAGGACAATGCCGATCGACACTGAGACGAGGCCGGTTTTGAGCATGCCGCCGCTGCGATCCTCGTACTCGATCCAGCCGCGTTCCCTGTCGGCCTCGTCGTAGAGGTCGGGCACGGCTTCGTCGAAGCGCTTGGTGATCTCAGCTGCAACCGACTCGGCCAGGGCCGGCTCGGTGAGGATGACGAAATCATCGCCTCCGACGTGGCCGCCGAAGTGATTAGGCGAGTACTGCGCCTCGAGCACCTCGAGGATGATCGTGCCCAGGGTCTTGATCACGTCGTCTCCGCGCAGGAAGCCGTAGTGGTCGTTGTAGCTCTTGAAGGTGTCGATGTCGGGGTACAGGACCGCGAAGCGCTCGTTCTCCTTGAGACGTAGGTTGATCTCGCGAAGGATGTCGGTGTTTCCACTCATCCCGGTCAGCGGGTTGAGGTCGCGCGTGTTGGTTGACCGGCTGATCACAGCTCTCAATCGAGCGACGAGCTCCTCCGCGATGAACGGTTTCGTGACGTAGTCGTCGGCGCCGGCGAGCAGATGCTCGACCTTGTCTTTCAGCGAGCTGCGCACTGTGAGGAAGACCACAGGGATCAGGCGGGTCCGAAAATCCTTGCGGATGTCGGCCAGGATCTGATCGCCGGTCGTCGAACCGAGCATCAGGTCCAGCAGGATGATGTCGGGGCGCCAGTCGACCGCCGACTCGTGCGCGATCTCGCCATCGCCGACCGTGACGCACTCGAAGCCCGCCCGCTCGAGCACTCGCTTGACCAGGCGCAGCATCTGGTCGTCGTCGTCGACCACCAGCACGAGCTCGCGAGCCGCAGCCTGGCCATCGCCGCCCGCCGCGGTTCTGGCCGCACCCGGTCTGCGGGTCACGGTCATAGCCCGCCCGCCGTGGACTCGGAATCGGGAGCGGGAGCCGGCGGGCGCCTGAGCTTGTCGGTCAGCGCGATCGCGCGCTCGGCGGCGATTTTGATCTCCTGGATGTCTGTTTTGACAGATTCGGGATCGCCGGTTTCCTCAGCGATCAGCTCGCAGTAGTTCACGATCACTGCCAGGAGATTGCGAAAGTCGTGGATGAGGACTCGGTTTCCTTCCTCCGAGTGTTCGCCTCCTGCGCTTACAGCCGCTTCACCAGTCGCCAATAGTTCACCTCGCCATCGCGTTTGTATCCCAGCTCATCGAGCACCTTGCGTGCGATCGCGAGGCCTCGGCCTGCTTCGCTGGTCGGCGCCGGCATGGCGCGAGGCAATTGATTATGAAGGGGAGGTCCCTGATCGGCAAAAGACGCGGTCGCGGTGCCCGCCTCGAGCCTCAAGTCGTACTCGACAGGCGTTCCGCCGGTGCCGTGCTTGCCGGTGTAGATCAGCACGTTCGATCCGATCTCGGCGAGGGCGGTTTCGAACAGGATCAGGTTGCGGTCATCGGCGCCTCTGCCACAGCGCTCGCGCAGCATGTCCACCGAGCGGTGAAGGGTGTCCAGGCCGTCCTCGAGTCGGGTGAGCGTTGCATGGAACTCAAAAGGCGGCGTGGCTAAAGGGATTTGGTCGGAGTCAGAAGTCAGTGAGGGCTTCCTCGACAGTGGCGAAGTAGGGAAACACCCTGTCCAGGGTGGTCAGCTCGAGGACCACCCGCACCTGTTGATTGGGGGCAGCCAGCCTCAGGTCGCCTTTGGAGCTGCGGACCAGCTTCAGGGCCGCGATCACGGAGCCCAGCCCGGTGCTGTCGACGAAGCTCACGCCTTCAAGGTCGATCACGACCTTTGGCGGGCCGTCGTTCTTGACGGCTTCGCTGACAGCCTCTTTCAAAAATGGCGCGCCCGCCACGTCGAGGCGTCCAGAGGGCGCGAGAACGGTCACGCCCGCGTCGGTCTGCCGTGCCGGGACTTCGAGGCTCATAGGTGGCAAGCCTACAGCGAGATGGCGAAAGTAGTTCCCTATTAGCTTCGAGGAGCTCAGTCCCCGATCCCTACACTTCGGTGGATGTCCGCCGCCGACAGTTCGCTCAGGACCCTCATTGTCGACGACGAGGAGGCGTTGGCCAAGGTTATGCAGCGCACGCTGCGCAGCCGGGGCTTCGAGTCCGACATCGCCTTCTCAGGTGCGGCCGCGCGCGAGCTCATCGACAGCAAGGAGTACGGGTTGGCCTTGCTCGACGTGAGGCTTCCCGACGAATCTGGCTACGGGTTGCTCGAAGAGCTCAAAGCCAAGCATCCAGACACGGCGGTGGTGATGATCTCGGGCGTCGACGACCCCGAGCTCGGGAAGGCGGCGGTGGAGCACGGCGCATACGCGTACTTCGTCAAGCCGGTCGGAGCCACGGAGCTTTATCTCGCGGTGGTAAATGCATTCCGCAGACGGAGCATGGAGATTGCTTACAGGGTCAACTTGCAGCGCCTCGAATCGCTCGTGGCCGAGCGAACCGAGCAGATCGACAGGGCCGCAAAGGTGCAGGCGGCCTTGCTGCCGGTGTCGCCGCTGCTCGGAGAAGGATTCGAGGTGGCGGCGCATTTTGCGCCTGCTCGCGAGATCAGCGGCGACTTCTACGACTGGTATCCCCTCGATCGTGGACGATTGGCATTGACGCTTGGCGACGTGATGGGCAAGGGCTTGCCCGCGGCGATCCTCATGGCCACAGTTCGGGCGGCATTGCGCTCAGCTTCGGCGCACGCGGCGTCGGTGAACGAGGGCGTTGAGCAGGCCGCCGGCGTGATGGCGGCTGCGCTCGAGGTCAACCAGGCGTACGTGACGCTGTTTCACGCGATCTTCGACGCCTCGAGCGGCGAGGTGCAGTACATCGATGCCGGCCACGGGCACGCGCGCCTTGTGCGAAGAAGCGGAGGACATGAGCTCCTGTCCCAGCGAGGGGCGCCGATCGGTCTGCTGCCCGAGAGCACGTTGTCGCCTGGAAAGGTCGTCCTCAATAGCGGTGACACGCTGGTGGTCTTCTCCGACGGCCTTCTCGATCTGCGGCCCGACCTGGCGACCAAGGATGTGCCGCTGCCATTGGCCGCGCGCCGAGCACCCAGCGCTCAGGGGATCGTGGACATCCTTGCCACAGGCTCGCGGGATCGCGACCTGCCCGACGACGTCACGGTGCTGGCGTTGCGCAGGTCGTGATCGAAAGTGTCAATCGACCTCTCCGGCTGCGCTTTGGGCCACGTCCCCGGCAAGAGTGGAGGACGGTTTAAGCGGCTGCTTGTCACTCGGGCCCAGCCACCTTTCAAGGACGGCTGCGACCACATGCATCTTGATGGGTTTTGAGATGTAGTCGTCCATCCCGGCCGCGAGACATCGCTCGCGATCGCCCGAGAGGGCGCTCGCGGTCATCGCGATCACCGGCGTGTGCCTTGCTTCACCCTCGTTCTTCCTTATCTCTCGCGTCGCGTCAAAGCCATCCATCTCCGGCATGTGGCAGTCCATCAACACCGCGTCGTAGCGCATCTCGCTCAGAACCCTGACCGCCTCGGCCCCGTTGTTGGCGACGTCTGCGCGATAGCCGAGCTTCTCGACCATGCGCACAGCGACCTTGAGGTTGGCGACGTTGTCCTCGACCACGAGGAGTCTCGCCCAACGGTGAGATGCCTGGTCGGTTGGTGTGTTCTCGTCAGCCACGCGGCGATTCGTGTGCGCGGACTTCGCCGCCAGCAGCGAATGGAGGACGTCGAAGAGAAGCGAAGGACGCACCGGCTTCACGAGCTCCACGTCGATCCCCGTCACAGGCTGCTCGGAATGGCCCGCCGAGGTGAGGAGGATCACCACCATGTCCTTCAACGTGGGGTCGGACCGAATCTCGGCGGCGACAGCCGCGCCGTCCATGCCCGGCATCATCATGTCGACGATCGCGACCTCAAAGGGATCCTCTGCGCGTGCGGCCGCGCGCAGCTCTTCCATTGCCTGATGCCCTGACTCGAACGCTTTGTCGCGCATACCCCAAGACCCGAGGTAGCGCTCGAGGATCGTGCGGTTCGTCTTGTTGTCGTCGACGATGGCGATGGAGGTCCCGCTGAGGCTGGCCGTCGGCGGGAGAACAGGCGCCTTCCGCTCGCCTTCGCGGAACAGTGCTGTGAACCAGAACCGGCTGCCGGCGCCCTTCTCACTCTCGACCCCGAGCTCGCCACCCATGAGCTGGACGAGCATTCGGGAGGTGGCGAGCCCCAGACCGGTGCCGCCGTGCTTACGCGTGGTCGAGCTGTCGACCTGCGAATAGGTGGAGAAGACACGAGCCTGCTCCTCCTCTGTCAACCCGATTCCGGTATCCGCGATCTCGAAGTGCAGCTGCAGCCCCGGGCCTGCGGACTCCTTGCGGCGCACTCGCACTACAACCTCGCCCGCGTCGGTGAATTTGATTGCGTTGCCCAGCAGGTTGATGAGCACCTGCCTCAAGCGGCCGGGGTCGCCAATTGCGTTCTGAGGGACGTCCGGCTCGACGTCGAGGACGAGCTCGATCCCCTTGTTGGCGGCGGGCTCGGCGAACAGCTCGACGGCCTCTTCGGTCACGTGCTTGGGGCTGAAGTCGATCCTCTCCATGCGCACGCGACCCGCCTCGATCTTCGAGAAATCGAGGATGTCGTTGATGATCTCGAGCAGGGTGTCGCCGGAGGCGCGAACGGTCTCCACGTAGTCCCGCTGCTCAGGCGTGAGGTCGGTCTCCATGAGGAGGCCGGTCATTCCGATCACCCCGTTCATCGGTGTGCGGATCTCGTGGCTCATGGTGGCCAGGAATTCGGATTTCATCCGGGTCAGCTCTTGCAGCTCCTGGTTCCGCTGGGCCAGGTCGCTCATCAGTTCCGATCGCTCGGCCTCAGCGGCCGCGGCCGCTATGCGGTGCGTCTCCTGCTCCTGCACGACACGCCGTACAAGAATTCCCAATGAGACGAGGAGGAGACCTTCGAGGAGCGCCGCCGCCGGGTCGCCGGTGACCGGGTTCACGCCGGTGACCAGGATCAGGTCGGCCGCGCCGAGCGCCGCACCAATCGCGAACTCGGCGGTCGTGTAGTACAGCGCGAGGAACATCAGCAGCAGCAGAACGAAAGGGAACGCGCGAATGACGCTCAGCCCGAACTGGACCTCGAGCGCGAAGGTGGCCGCCAGGCCACCGATTGGTGAGATCGCGTGAAGGAATCGCGGGATGCGTTCCCATGGCAGCAGCACGAGCGCGCCGGCAAGAGCGACGAGCACCCCCGACGCGAGGATTCCGAAGGCGGTTCCCATCTTCCAGAGTGGGTAAAGCGCGAGCCCGAGGCCGACCACTACAGGGATGGCGGCGATCGGCTGGGGGACCGCGGGGAATCTGATCGGGGCCAGTGGCCCCAGCGTGAGCAGCATGCCGACCACCATTGCCGCGATCAGAGCCGGCGAGGCGGTGAGCTCGGAGTAGCCGTGCAGGCTGACAAGACCGACGATGGCCAGCCCGATGAATGGATAGGCGCGCCGCGACAGTCCAGCTGCTCGTAGAGGTGTATTCATGGGACGGGCGGTCAGCTTACGTCACAGGTACCGCGTTTAAGTGGGGTGTGATCTGACAACCGCGCTTTACACTTGGCAGCCTGCGCACCTCAAGCCCAGCCAAGGGGGGTGAGGGAAGGAAGGTGTTGCCAGCACTTCGTCCGAGGCCCGAATGGAAGCCGAATCGGATCCGAGGCCTGGTTCGTCGCGCCACGCCCATCCTTGCCCTCGCCGCGGTCATCGGCGTGCAGGCCGGTCTCGGCCTGGCCCCGGTGCTGGTCTTTCCCCTATACCTCCTGATCGTCCTTCTGGTCGCCGTCTACTCGGGCTGGCTGGACTCGCTCGCCTGTGCGGTGCTCGCCGCCCTCGGCCTGGCAGCACCCTCGATCCTCGGCAGTGGTGGCTCGAATGACCTTGCCGTCACGTTTCTGCTGGCCGCCGTCCTTCTGCTGGTAGCCGTCGCGGTGCGCGAGGTGGTCGGGCGCATTCGCGATGAAGCCGTCGACGCGGAGCGAAAGGCCGAGGATCTCCAGGTTCGCGAGGAGAAGCTTCGGATCACTGTCGAGGCCGCGCAGGTCGGCCTGGCGCTGGTCGGCGCTGACGGCGCCTGGCTACTCGTCAACGAGCGGTTGTGCGGGATCCTCGGCCGCAGCCGCGCCGAGCTTTTGCACCTGACGCTCGGGGACGTGACCTCAGAGCACGACCTGGCCGCCGTCACGGAAGCGCTGTCGACGCTCCGGTCGGGCGACATCCTCCGTTGGGAGGCCGAGCTCCACCAGGTTAGGGGCGACGGTGGCCGCGTTCCTGTCGAGATCACCATCGCTGCCGTGACCGACCGTCCCGGCGACGAGCCGGTGATGCTCGTGCAGGAGACCGACGTGTCGGCGCGCAAGCGCGTCGAGGGGTTGCGCGACGGTCTGGTCGCGGTGCGTCACACCATCGTCAGCGCCACGACATGGGAGCAGGCGGCACCCCAGCTGTTGGGCGCCCTTTGCGCGCATCTTGACTGGGATCTGGCGCAGTACTGGGCAGTCGACACCGACCTCCAAGCGCTGCGGTTGCGCCAGGCCTGGCATCGGGACGGCGCCGCGTTCGAAGAGTTTCACAACCAGAGCCGGCGCCTGTCGATTGCCTCAGGCGACGGGCTGCTCGGTCGGGTGTGGCAGTCCGGCATCCCGGCGGCCCAGGAGGATATGTCAGTTGCGACCGACTACGACCGCGTGGCCGTGGCGCTGCAGGCCGGCTTGCGATCGGCTGTCGCGTTCCCGGTGATCACGGGTGGTTCGGTCATCGGCGTCATCGAGATGCTGACCCACGAGCCGCGCGTGATCGAGCACGACCTGGTGACCATGCTGTCAACCGCCGGCGGCGAGATCGGCAACTTCATCCGCCGCGCCGAGACCGCTCAGGCCCTGCGCCGCAGCGAGGCCGACCATCGCGCGATCTTCGAGCGGTCTCCCATCGGCATCGCGCGCATCAGCAGCGAGGGCGAGCTGCTCGAGGCCAACCCTGCGCTGCTGACGATGCTCGAGCACGACTTCCAGGTCATGCGATCGCGCTCCTGGCCCGACCTGTTGCGTGCCTATGACCAGGCCGCAGCCAGGGCGCGGTTCTCACCTCTGCTGGCAGGGATCAGCGAAGGCAAGACCGTCCAGCTTCGGGCCGGCACCGGCAGCGGCAATTGGCTGTGGCTCCAGCTCAGCGCGACCGCGATCCCGGATGCCAGCGGCAGGCCGGAGCACGTGCTGGTCATGGTTGAGGACGTGACGGTGGTGCGGGAGGCGCAGGACAGATTGGGTGAAGCCCTCGAATCGCAGCGCAGCGCGAACGCGACGCTCGAGAAGCTCGATCACACAAAGACCGAGTTCCTGTCGATCGTCAGCCACGAGTTCCGGACCGCGCTGACAGGCATCCAGGGGTTCAGCGAGCTGATTCGCGATGGTGGCCTTGAGCCCGACGAGGTGCGCGCCTACGGCGGCTACATATTCAACGACGCGGATCGGGTCAACCGCCTGATCGGCGACATGCTCGACCTCGACCGAATGGAGTCCGGGCGGATGAGCATCCGGACCACGGACGTGGACATCAACGAGGTTTTGAGCGATGCGATCGCCCGTGCGGGTTCGTCACCCTCGGTCGAGTTCAAGGCTGACCTCGATCCGCGCCTGCCGATTGTGGTCGGCGACCGGGACCGCCTGATCCAGGTCGTGAGCAACCTTGTCAACAACGCGGTCAAGTACTCGCCGGATGGCGGGACCGTCACCCTCTCGAGCCGCGGCGAAGGCGGATTCGCGCTGGTCAGCGTCACTGACACCGGAGTCGGCATACCCCCGGACGAGATCGCCCATGTGTTCGAGCGTTTCCGCCGGGTGCGGAGCGGAGCGGCGCAATCGATTCCGGGGACTGGGCTGGGCCTCACGATCGTTAAGCAGATCGTGGAGATGCATGGGGGAAAGATCTGGGTTGAGAGCGCCGTCGGGCACGGGTCGGCGTTTCACTTCACCGTCCCGCTGGCGGCGGAGAACGCCGCGCCATTGCAACGTCGGCATGGGTGATCCGGCCGCGCCGAGCGCCAAAGGGCTGATCACAGTGCTGGTGGCCGATGACAACGACGTCGCCCAACGCCTTTGCCGGCGCGTGCTCGAGAAGGCCGGCTACAGCGTCCTGATCGCGGCGGATGGCCTGCAGGCGGTCGAGGTCGCCATGAGCCAGCGCCCGGCGATGATCCTCATGGACGTCGCGATGCCGGGCATCGACGGCATCGAGGCGATGAAGCGCATCAAGGAACAGATCCCAAACCAGCCGATCGTCATCGCCAGCGCTCATTCGATGGCGAGCGATAGGGAGCGGTTCCTTGCCGCGGGGGCCGACGACATCCTCAGCAAGCCCTTCCGGCTCGCGGACCTGGTCGCCATCGTCGCCAAGCTGACGGCCGGCATATGAAGGACCTCACCGGGACACGAGTCGGCCAGTACGAGATCGTCGAGCGCCTCGGTGGCGGCGGCATGGCCGTGGTCTATCGCGCAGTGCAGCAGCCCCTCGGTCGGGAGGTGGCCCTCAAGGCTCTGTCACCCGAGCTGTTCCAGGACGACGGTTTCGTCAAGAGATTCGAGACCGAGGCGAAGACGCTCGCCAAGCTCGACCACCCGAACATCCTGCCGATCTACGACTTCGAGGTCACCGAAGGCGTGACCTTCCTGACCATGCCGCTGATTCGCGGCGGCACGCTTCGCGACATCCTCAATCGCGGCGCGCTCGACACCCTCACCGCGTGGCGCTATCTGCGGGAGATCGGGGACGGCCTCCAGCATGCCCACGATGCGGGGATCGTGCATCGCGACCTCAAGCCCACGAACGTGCTCATCCACTCCGACGGCCGCGCCATGCTCGCCGACTTCGGCCTCGCCCGCGGCGCGGGTCAGCCGACACACCTGACCACCATCGGGCTCGCGATCGGCACGCCTGGCTATATGGCGCCAGAGCAGGTGATGGGCCACGAGGTCGATCGCCGCTGCGATATCTACGCGATGGGCGTCCTGACCTTTGAGATGCTCACGGGCCGCCTGCCGTTCATCGGCTCCAACCGGATGGAGGTGGCTTACGCCACTGTCAACGCGCCGGTCCCCTCTGCAGCCAAGCTGAACAACGCGCTGCCCGACGAGCTCGACGCCTTGCTGGCCAAGGTGCTGGCCAAGGATCCGTCGCAGCGACCGCAGTCGGTGAAGGAGCTGCTCGCGCTGATGGCGAAACTGCCCCAGCGCCGGCAGGCGCCGGCGGCACCGCCGGCCGTCCCGTTCGCGCGCCCAGCAGCCGCGCAGCCGGCAGAGACTGCGGCGATGCGGATCGTTTCCGCGCCACCTCCTGCCATTCATGGGTCGCCTCCTCCCGCGGCGCCCAGCTCGGGCTCCGGCTCCGGTTCGGCGTCGGCGCTGAGGACGCTCGAGATGATGGGGGTCAAGCCGTCGCGCGCCCGAGGTCGGTTCATCCTCAACTCGCACGTCGCCAACCTGGTCCACGTCGCGCGTGACGTCACCGCCGACAGGTGGCCCGAGATCGCCTACTCGGCCGGGTTGGCGCAATACCTGGAGGAGGACCCGCCGCACGACGAGCAGCTGGCGACGCCGGTTGAATATCTGAGCAGCCTCAACGAGGCATTCGAGCGCGTTTACGGACACGAGGCCGAGGACGTCATTCGTGCATGGGGGCGGCGCGCGACTGAGCGGTGGCTGGCTGATGGCCGGCACGGGATGGGCGGAGCGCGGCGGTTGGTGCCAGGGCGGCAGCGCAAGCTGGCGAGCGTCGTCAAGTCGTTCACCGAGGCGATGGACCAGGTGCGCGGCGAGCACACACACGCGTGGTTGCAGGTCGACGCGCACCAGTTCTGGCTGGTGAACTTTTCCAATATGTTCGGCCTCGGGCGGATCAAGGCGGTCAAGTCGTGCACGATGTGGACCGCCTCGATCGAGACGATCCTGCGTTGGGCGGGCCTTGCCAACGACTGGTACGTCGAAGAGGTTGAGTGCGGGTGCGTGACGGGCACTTTCGACTGCGTCTTCGCGATCCGGTCCGTCGAGAGCTAGCCCGGGCACCTTTCCGACGACTTCTCTGCAAGCGGGTTGCAATGCCGCGGTCGTTAAGTTCTGGATTAACCGGTGCGAAGGCCGACCGGCCTCAATCGCCCTCCCTCCTTTCTGAGGGTCCTCCACCGAAAGGTGGAGGACCTTCTGACTTTCGTGGTGAGGAACCTCCCACTTCGGGCGGACGCTGGGAGAGGGGCTGCACCAGAACATCCGCTGTGACGGTTCTTAGTACAGTCAATTCGTGGCCAGGTTCGCCATCGACGTCACCGCATGCTGGCGCCCGCAGCGCGTCGGCATGCTTACTGTCGCGGTCGAGCTGACCCGGGCGCTGGTCGCCGCCCGCGGCGATGATGAGTACATCCTCCTCTGCAGCCGCGAGCGCCCTCCTGCGCTGGCCGGCCTCGACTGCGAGGCGGTGCTGTCGCCCTACCGGCACGAGCTGGCGCTGAAGACACGCTGGCTGCCGGCCGTCGAGGCGCAGCTGGATTGCGACGCCATCCTCTATCCCTACTGGCCGAGCCCACCCCTGCGCCGGCTGCACGCGCCTCCCGCGGCGATATTCGTCCACGACCTCGCGTTCAAGCTCAGGCCGGGCGAGGTGCCCTGGCAGCAGCGCCTGTACGTGGGTGCCGTCCTGGGCCGCTCTTTGCGCAATGCCGCCGCAGTGCTGGTTCCATCGGAAGCGACGCGTCGCGACCTGCTCGCCAGCTATCCGATCACCGGTTTGAGGTCGAAGATCTCGGTCGTCGCGGAAGGCGTGTCGCCCGAGGCGCCGCCGGGGCCCCTGCCTTCCCGCCTCGAGCCCGGATTCATCCTCGCTGTGGGCACCATCGAGCCGCGCAAGAACTACCCTCGCCTCATCTCGGCTTATCGGCACCTGCGCCGCGAGTCCGTGCCGCTGCTCGTGGGCGACCGCCCCGGCGTGCCTGAGCTCGTCATCGCGGGCAGGCCGGGCTGGGCTTACGGGGACACCCTGGTGAAGATCAAGGCGGAACGGGGAGTCCGCTACCTTGGGCATGTCGACGACGCGACGTTGAGCGCCCTGTACAGGTCGGCCTCGATGCTGGCGTTTCCCAGCCTGTACGAAGGCTTCGGGCTGCCGCTGCTCGAGGCCATGGCGCACGGGCTCCCGGCGGTGGTCGGCAATGCGGGCTCGCTGCCCGAGCTGGCCGATGGCGCGGCGATCGTGGTCGATTCCGAAGACGTTCGGTCGATTGCGGCGGGCATCGAGAGGCTCCTCTCGGACGCACGGCTTCGCGAGACTCTGAGCGCGGCCGGCAGGGAGAGGGCAGCACAGTTCACGTGGGAGCGTTCGGCTTCCGCGACGCGCGACGTCCTGCGCCGCATCGTGGCGCCAGGAGCCACGGCACCGGCTGGTCGTACGATCTCGTAGATGCCCAGCCCCATTCGTGTTTCCGTGCTCGCCCTCCTCGCAGGCGGCGATCACGACTACCTCCGGATGGCCCGGCCGCTGTTGCGCGCGCTCGAATACACGCAGCACTTCAATATCGATGTGGCGACCGAGCCGGACCGCCTCGCGGTTGAAGGCAGGCAGGTCCTCATGGTCGCGAGCGACCATCATCTTCAATCGGGACAGGCGGAGCTGATCACCGAGTTCGTCCGCGGCGGCGGCGGTGTGGTCGTGCTTCACGGCACTCTTGCGAAGTGGGCCGAGAGCGGCGCCATGGCAGCGCTCGCGGGGTGGGCGCCGACGGGGCCCGCGCCCGTGACGGAGCTGGTGGTGCACGCTGACCCCTCGCACACATTGACCCAGCGCCTGGGGCCGGAGCTGAAGTTCACCGACGAGCTCTATCTGTCCGAAGGTCCGCCCTCCGATGCGGCGGTCCTGCTGCGCACCAGCTGGCATTTCACCGAGCAGGTGGTCGCTTACGAGCGAGCCGTCGGCGCGGGGCGCTTCGTGCATATCGGCCTCGGGCATCAAGCGTCGACGTATGAGGACGCGTCATTCCAGAAGCTGCTGCACCGCACCCTGCTGTTTGCGGCGGGCCGGGAAGCGATGGCTCCCGTGGGCGTGGGGCTCATCGGTTACGGTGCCATCGCTGCCGCGCACGCCACTGCCATCAGCGCCACGTCGGGGCTTCGCCTGCGCGGAATCTGCGACCTGTCATCCGAGCGCCGCGAGCTCGCCTCCCGCGAATGGCGCGTGCCCACGCACTCGAGCGCACAGGAGCTGTACGACGATCCGGACGTCGAGCTTGTGATCGTCGGCACGCCGCCCAGCTCGCATGCGGACGCCGTGCTCGCCGCTCTGGCCGCCGGCAAGCACGTGGTGTGTGAGAAGCCGTTCGCGCTGCGGGTGCAAGAGGTGGATTGGATGATCGACTCGGCCGCTTCGCGGGATCGAGTCCTGACCGTGTACCAGAGCCGGCGATGGGACCCCGACTACGTCGCCATGCGCGAGGTCGTGCGGTCCGGGAGGATCGGCGATCTGTTCTACATGGAGTCGTTCATCGGCGGTTACTCGCACCCGTGCGACTTCTGGCACAGCCATGAGCCGGTATCCGGCGGCACCATCTATGACTGGGGGTCTCACTACTTCGACTGGGTGCTGCAGCTCTTTCCCGACGCCGTCAAGACGGTTTCGGCGGTCGGGCACAAGCGGGTGTGGCACGACGTCACCAACTCGGACCAGGTGCGCGTCGACCTCACGTTCGAGGGTGGGGCACAGGCCACGTTCCTTCAGTCCGATATCGCCGCGGCGATAAAGCCGAAGTGGTATCTACTCGGCACGCGTGGCGCGGTGGTCGGGGAGTGGCGCGAGGAGACGGTGACCTCGCGCTCGGCCAGTGGCGATCTGGTCGAGGAGCGCCTTGCGCCTTCGGAGTCGCCCGCCCGCGTCAAGGTGATGAGGCCCGCCGATGACGGTGGGTCGCACGAAGAGATGCTGGTGCTCCCACGGCGCGACGAGAACGCGTTCTATCGCAACCTTGCCGACCATCTTGTGTGGGACGAGCCGCTGACGGTGCCACCTGAGGAGGCCCGCCGTACGGTGGCGGTGATGGAGGCGGCCTCGCATTCGATCGCGCGCGGGGGCCGGCAGGTAGAGGTCGACATATAGCCTCGCCTCGGCGTTTGGGGTGGGGGGTGCTGGGCGCCGCGGACATTGCTGATCGTGCCGTGGTGCCGGCAATTCGCGAGTCGAGCAATGGGCGGTTGGTGGCCATAGCGAGTCGCGATCCGGCGCGCGCGCGCGCGATGGCCTCGCGGCATTCGGTGCCGAACGTCAGTCCCTCGTACGAGGCGTTGCTTGCAGATCCTGGGGTCGACGCTGTCTACATCCCATTGCACAACAGCGTGCACAAGGAGTGGACGTTGCGCGCTGTCGCAGCGGGTAAGCATGTGCTGTGTGAGAAGCCGTTGGGGATGAATGCGGCAGAGGCGGAGGAGATGGGCGCGGCCGCGCAGCGGGCCGGCGTGCTGCTCATGGAGGCGTTCATGTATCGCTTTCATCCGAGGGCCCAGGATTTTGTCGCCGGGCTTCGTGACCCGATGTACGTGAACGCGACGTTTGGGTTCACCTTGAATGAGCCCGAGAACTATCGGATGAAGAGGCACTTGGGGGGTGGGGCGCTGCTCGACGTGGGCTGCTACACGGTGAGCGTGGCGCGATGGATCCTGGGGGACCCCGTAGGCGTGGCCGCGGCGGCACACGTGGCCGAGGGGCCCGACGGGGTTGACATGACCATGAGTGGTTGGTTGCGATTTTCCGGTGGGGCCACTGCCTCCGTTTGGGCTAGCTTCGAGGGTCCGGAGGAGCAGGACCTGACCGTGGTGACGAAGCGGGGGCGGGAGCGGTTGGAGAGGCCGTTCAGCGCCATGGAGCCCGACCCGTATCGGTTGATGGTGGAGTCGTTCGCGCAGAGCGCGTTAGGTGGCTACTCCGTGGCTCTACCGGTGTCGGATTCGGTGGCGAACATGAGGGTGCTCGATCGGATTGCCGAGGCGGCCGCGGTCGCTCGCTGAGCGGGGAGTCCAGGAGGCGCCGGTCGCGGCCGCTGGAAGCGCGTATGGACGGGCTGGGAAAGGGGGTTGGCGCCGCGGCCTCGAGCTTGGCCTGCGGGCGGTCGAGCGCATCCGGTCGTGCGGGAGCGCGTCAGCCGGATCGGGTGGTGCTTCGGAGAGCGCGCGCTCCGGGGATGCGCTGGGCGGCTTAGTCCTTGGTCCTGTGCGTATCGGGCCGATTCGTCGCGTTGCACTTATCGAGGCGGTTTCTATTCCGTCCAAATTCCGTGGAGGTGAACGCGTATGCCGATGAAGAGCACTCGGGAGATGTTCGTCCATGAGCTCGCCGATCTATACGATGCCGAGCATCAGTTCCTGGAAGCGCAGCACATGATGCACGCGAAGGCGAAGGATCTGAAGCTCAGGATGATGATCAAGGAGCACATTGCCGAGAGCGAGCAGCAGGTCAAGAATCTCGAGCGCGTGTTTGGAATTCTTGGCGAGGAGCCCAAGCGCCAGCACTGCGACGGCGCCGAGGGAATCGTCAGCGAAGGCAAGAAGGCCATCGCTGAGGCCGGATCGCCTGAGATGGCCGACAGCATCATTGCCGGCGGCGCGACCAAGGCCGAGCACTACGAGATGGTCAGCTACGCGGACCTGATCGAGGCCGCCACCTTGCTCAAGCTGCGACAGGCGGTTCCGCTCCTGGAGAAGAATCGCGAGCAGGAGGTGCGCACCGCGCGACGTCTCGAGCGCGCAAGCCCACGTCTGCTCAAGCAGATCGCGGCTTAGACGGCTTTCGGCGCTTCCTCTCGACTTTCCGTCGCTGCCGGTTCAGGCGCTGCTTGCGCCTGGACCGCGGCGACTGGGACCAGCTGGCGGAACTTTCGCAGCGCGCCCTGCCAATCGGCCAGCATCGCGGCCGCCAGCACGCTGCCGGTGCGGCGCTCGTGCTCCTGCACCAGGGTGTGCAGCTCGGCGGCATCCTCCGCCGGCACCTCCCGCGCGACCACGCTGTCAGCGTTGAGCTGGCGCCACTCGGTCACGTAAGCGACTCCGCCTGTCATGCCCGCGCCGGCGTTCCACCCCACCGGACCCAGAGCGACTGCGACTCCGCCGGTCATGTACTCGCAGAAGTGGTCGCCGGCGCCCTCCACCACGGCTGTCGCGCCCGAGTTGCGCACGCAGAACCGCTCGCCCACGCGGCCGGCCACGAACAGCCGCCCGCCCGTGGCGCCGTAGGCGATCGTGTTTCCTGCCAGCACAGGGTCGTCGCTCGAGTCATCCGCGTGCGGCCGTATGGCGATGACTCCGCCGCCCATCCCTTTGCCGACATAATCCTGGGCCTCGCCCTCGAGCCCCAGCTCGACGCCGTCATCCAGGAAGGCGCCAAAGCTCTGTCCGGCGCTGCCGACGTAGTTTCGCCTCTCGCCTGGGCTGAACGCCGCGCCGACAGTCCGGTTCGAGTTGTCGATGCGGCCGCTGGCTGGTGCTGGCGCAATGGGGTCGCCGTTGCGCGCCCACTGCTTTCGTCGCGGCAGGGCAGCGTCGGCTCCGTGGTGGATAAAAGACAGGTCGAGAGTGGCGTCCGGGACAGCTTCGAGCAGCTCCGAGCGACCGACCACATCATCGATCGATCGCGCCCCGACGCGCGCAAGGTGTTCGCGCGCCTCTTCGGCGATCAGGAACAGATAGTTCACGACGTGCTCGGGCCTGCCCTCGAACTTGGCGCGCAGGTCCTCGCGCTGCGTTGCGATTCCCGTGGGACACGTGTTGAGGTGGCACTGGCGCGCCATGTCGCACCCAAGCGCCACGAGAAGTCCGGTGCCGAATCCGAACTCCTCCGCGCCGAGCATCGCCGCGATCACAATGTCGCGTCCATTGCGCAGGCCGCCGTCGGTGCGCAGGCTCACACGTTCGCGAAGCCGGTTTGCGACCAGAACACGCTGGGTCTCCGCAAGGCCCAGCTCCCATGGCGCGCCGGCGTTCTTGATGGACGACAGCGGCGACGCCCCGGTGCCTCCATCGTGGCCGGAGATGAGGATGTAGTCGGCCCGCGCTTTTGCCACCCCCGCGGCGATCGTGCCGACGCCCGCCTCGGAGACAAGCTTCACGCCGACGCGCGCACGTGGGTTGACGGTCTTGAGATCGTGGATCAGCTGCGCCAGGTCTTCGATCGAATAGATGTCGTGGTGCGGCGGCGGCGAGATGAGCTGCATGCCGGGTTGCGCGTGGCGCAGGCGCGCGATGAGGCTGGTCACCTTGACACCAGGCAGCTGCCCGCCCTCGCCCGGCTTGGAGCCCTGCGCGATCTTTATCTCCAGCTCGTCCGCCCGCTTCAAGTAGCGCGGAGTCACACCGAACCGCGCGGACGCCACCTGCTTCACCCGGTTGTCGCGCCGGGCGCCATCGCTGTCGTCGTAGGTCGCCGGGTCCTCGCCGCCCTCGCCGGAGTTAGACCGCGCCCCGATCTGGTTCATCGCGATCGCGAGCGCCTCGTGCGCCTCCGGCGAAAGCGCGCCGAGCGACATCGCGGTGCTGACAAACCGCTTGACTATCGCCGACGCGGGCTCGACATCTTCCAGTGGCACAGGTGTGCCCGATTCGTTGATGCGGAGCAGCTCCCTGAGCGATTGAGGATGCTCAGCGCTCGATAGGCGCCGCCACTCGCGGTATGCGTCGGGGTCTCGAGTCTGAGCCGCCTTCTGCGCCGCACGCACCGCCAGTGGGTTGTAAGCATGGTGCTCTCCTGCCTTGCGGAATCGGACCCGGCCGTGATCGGGAAGTGCCTCCGGAGCGGCAGGCACGCGGGCACGCGCAAGCTGCTCGATGTCTGCCAGGTCGGCCCCCCCGATGCGTGACGGCACGGTGGGGAAGCAGCGCTCCATCACCTCGGCGCCCAGGCCCAGGGCCTCGAGCACCTGCGCCCCTCGGTAGCTGGCGACGCACGAGATGCCCATCTTCGCCATCACCTTGAGAAGACCCGCGTCGAGCGCCTTGCGGTAACGAACCTCCCCATCGTTGTCCGGCCCACCGGGCTCCGCCGCGGCGCCCGCGGTGGCGAGGGCAAGGTAGGGATGGACGGCCGTGGCTCCGATCGTGATGAGGCATGCGACATCGTGGACGTCGACCACATCGCCGGCGATCGCGACCAGATCTTTGATGTTGCGCTCGCCGCGCACAAGCAGGTGCTCATGAATGGCACCGACCGCCAGCGCCATCGGGATGGGGAGCCGCTGCGGTCCGGCGCGCCGGTCGCTGAGCGCGATCACCCCGGCTACCTCGTCGGCATCGCGACACAGCCTGCTCAGCGCCTCCCCCAGCGTCTCGCGTGGGGCGCAAGTCGCATCGAGAACTGTTGCGTCCTCCAGGATGCGGGCCAGCTCTCCGGCACCAAGCACAGGCGACTCCAGCTCGAGCAGCGTCTTGGAGCCGGGCACGGCGGGGTGGTGGCGCCGTCGCAGCTCGAGCTCGGCCCCGCCCTCCGGATCGAGCGTGTCGCGCCGCGCGCCGACCAACACGCGGAGGGACATCACCGCCTTCTCACGCAGCGGATCGATCGCGGGGTTCGTCACCTGGGCGAAGCGCTGACGCAGGTAGCCGTAGATACGGCGGGGCGTGCGGCCGAGCGATGCGATCGGGATGTCGTCTCCCATCGAGTAGACGGGTTCCGCGCCGGTCTCGGCCATGGCGGCGACCACGAACTTCACGTCCTCCAAACCCCAGCCGTGAAGCCGGTGCTGGGCGGGGATGTCATCCGGCGCCTCGACCTCGATGTGGTGTCTCACCACTGGGACGAGCGTGCGGTCGGCGAGCAGGCCGTAATCGTGCCGCGCGGCAGCGCGCTCCTTCGCGTCGGCGTCTCGCAGAAGCGATCCATCGCGCGTGTCGACCAGCAGCATCTGACCAGGACCAAGCCGCCCTCGCTCGACGACATCGCCCGGCGCCATCGTCACGACACCGGCCTCTGAGGCCGCGGCGACGAGGCCGGCCCGGGTGCGCTGCCAGCGCAGCGGGCGCAGGCCGTTGCGGTCGAGTGCCGCGCCGACGACGATGCCGTCGCTGAACGCGAGCGCCGCAGGCCCATCCCATGGCTCGAACCGGATCGACTGGTAGCGGTAGAAGTCGCGGACGCTTGCAGCAAGGTCACCCCGACCTTCCCACGCGTCGGGGACCAGGCTCATCAACGCTTCGGAAACCTCCCAGCCCCTGCGCACCAGCAGCTCGAGAACGTTGTCGAGCGATGCCGAGTCGGAGCCCTCCGGCCACACGACGCCGCGCATATCGGGTTCCAGCTCGGCTTCGCGAGCCCTCATCCACGCGCGGTTTCCGGTGACAGTGTTGATCTCGCCGTTGTGCGCCAGCATCCGAAACGGCTGCGCCAGGCGCCAGTCCGGCATCGTGTTGGTCGAGTAGCGCTGATGGAAAACCGAGAGCCTGCTTTCGGTGTCCGGGTCGCTCAGGTCGAGGTAGAAATCCGCGAGGCGGGTGCCTGCCATCAAGCCCTTGTAGACGACCGTTCTGCTCGAGCACGACGGCAGATACATCGATACGCCCTCTGCTTGGGCTCGCGCCTCGGCCCGACGCCGGGCCAGGTAAAGCCGGCGTTCCCACTCCTCGGGGTCGAGGTCGGGCTTGGCGATCAGCCCGTGCCAGATGCTGGGCCGAGTGCCAAGCGCTCGCTCCCCCAGGCTGCGAAGGTCGACCGGTACCGCCCGCCACGAGGCCAGCTCCAGACCGGCGTCGGCAACCGCGTCGGCGACAACTCGGCGCGCGCGCTTGTCCCACTCGAACAGCACGGCGACGGCAACCTCGCCGCCGAGCAGCCGGTGCGGCACCTGGATCAGCAGGCCCGCGCCGTCTCCACTCTTGCCGTCCGCGTCGAGGCCGCCGCGATGGGCCAGGCGGGCGAGCGCCTGGGCGCCGAGCGACACCGCTTCATGGCCAAGGTCTGGGGTGGCCACAAAGCCCATTCCACAGGCTGCCCGGGCCGCGGGTAGGTCCCCCGGCCAGGCAAGGCGCGATCGGCGAACCGCTGGGGGCACTGGTGTGAAGTTACCGGTAAGCGGGGCGGCGAGCTAGTGAGCTACTGACAAAACCCTGCGGGAAACGTTATTGAGGGCACACATCGATCAGCCGCCGAGAAGGGCCTGAACGCGGAGCGCGACTGCCATGTTCAGGCGCGTCTCCGGGTCCTCGAGGTCGACGCCGCCGATCTCGCGGATGCGATCCAGGCGATAGCGCAGCGTGTTCGGGTGGACGCGCAGCCGCTTCGCCGCCTGCTGCTGCTCGCCGGTCTCGAGGTAGGCGCGCAGCGTCTGGACGAGGCTGCCTTTGCGGGCGGCGTCGTGCTCGACCAGCGAGCCCAAATGCCGGCGCGTGTAGTCGACAAGGCGCTCGTCGGTCACCGCGGCCAGGAGGCCGGTGAGCCCAAGCTCGGGCACGGCCACGACCTGGCTCCAGCGCTTGAACCTGGCGAGGGAATCCATCACCGAGATGACCTCGCGCTGGGCGGCGGCCAGGCCTGCTGGCGCCTCGGCCGGTCCGCTGAAGCCGACCGACACCGTGAAGCCCGGTTTCCACTCCGAGATGTTTTCGCGGATCTGCAGGCCGAGGGCGTGGCCTCGCGCCTGGTAGTCGCCGGACTCCGTTCCCACTGGGAGCAGCGCAGCAACGCTGTCTGAGCGGCCCTGGACCAGAGCCCTCCCGTAGCTCGCTCGCACGACGCCCGTGACGCGGCGCAGGAACTCACGTTTCAGCGCCTGGATGGCGTCTTCCGAAACCTGGCGGGAACCGATGAAGCCGCGGAAGTCGTCGATGTCGACGAGCATCACGATGTGATGGCCGTGCAGCGGGTACCCCAGGTGGCGGGCGCGGCGCTGGGCCGCGGCCTCCTCGCCGTAAGTGCCCTGCAGCAGGTCCTCGAGGAACTCTCCACGCACTCGCCCCTCCACCTCTGACAGCTCGCGCTCCTTGGCGACCGCCAGGGCCAGCACGAGGGCGGCCTGTTCGATGGCCATGAAGGCCAGCTCCTCGTTGTGGGGCGGGTGGTCGAGAACCGAGATGTATCCCAGCACCTGGTTGGCGGCCAGGATCGGGGCAATGAGGCGCTCTCGAGACATGCCGACGTGCGGGAAGGCGGGCACCTTCACGGGCCCGCGCCTGGCTTCGACCTCGCGCAGCATGCGCTGGACCTGAGGGTCGAAGAGAACCCGTTGCGGGGTGCCCTGGCGCTGGATGGTCTCCTTGCGGTGCGGGTCGCCGGCGCCGCCGGCGTGGGCGAGGAGGTGGAAGCTCGCGTCCTCGATCACGACCGCGCTCTCGAGCAGCTCGGCGAGCGTGGCGCAGATCTCCTTCACGCCCTTGCCGTCCAGCACTAGCTCGGTGAAGCGGCGGTGGATGTCAATCGACCGCTTGAGGCGCCAGTGCTCGGCGTTGATGATTCGCTCGAGGAGGGGCGCCATCAGGTCGACCATCTGGACGTCCTGCGCCACCGTGAAGAGAGGGACATTCAGGCGGTCGGCCTCGTTCAACATCTCCGGCGGCAGCTTGCGCATGTAAGGGTGGGGCCTGACCACGAGGCCGGCGCCCTCGGACTCGGCGATCTTGGCGATCAGGCGGATCTGGCCCTGCGGGTCGTCCTTGATCGGAAAACCGGTGGTGAAGATGAGGTCCCCGGCCCTGGGCTGGACCTCAGGCGTCTCCATGGCGCGGACCCACTCGATCGCGCGGTCCAGGCCGTTGGCTCCCGCCACCAGCTTGGCGCTCGTGAACGGGTGGAAGCGCATGGCCTCGCGCACAGTGGGCTTTGGCTCGGCCAGGGCGTCGGGCAGGACCTTGCGGGCGGTCATATGTGGAGCTTAGTGTGTGGGCGGGGGACAAGCAACTCGCTTAGCGCGTTGTGCGGTGGGCACTAGGCGGGTTACGACGCAGCTCGTAATCTCGAGCCATGACCTACGAAGAAGCCCCGGCCTGCGACCGGCACGAGGGGGTGGTGCAGATGAAGCTGCGCACCATGCACTCGGACTCGGCGCAGCCGGACACCGTGGTCGGCCTCTACGAGTGTCCCGAGTGCGGGCACGAGAGGCGCTTTCCAATCCGCAGCGGAGAAGCTGCCTAGCTCTGACCTGCGTTCGCCGATCAGGTGCTCAGTTGGGCGTTGTGGTTGAGCGCCCTCAAGAATCCTTGACTCGCCTTCTGGTGTGGTGGCCATGCCGCGAGAGCTCGGCGTGCCATCAGGCTCGCGCGATGAGCTCTCGCAGCACTAGCGGCAGCACGCCGCCGTGATGCATGTACCCGACCTCGGTGTCGTTGTCGACGCGCGAGCGAGTCTTGAAGACGATCTTCTTGCCATCGTCCGACTCGGCTTCGACCTCGATGGTCTGGCCGGGCTTCAGCCCGTCGAGACCGCGGATCGTGAAGCGCTCTTTCCCGGTAAGCCCGAGCGACTGCAGGTTCTCGCCGTGCGCGAACTCCAGGGGCAGGATGCCCATGCCGACCAGGTTGGAGCGGTGGATCCTCTCCAGGCTCTCCGCGATGACCGCGCGCACACCTTGCAGAAGCGGACCCTTTGCCGCCCAGTCTCGCGAAGAACCTGACCCGTACTCCTTGCCCGCGATCACGACGAGCGGCACGCCCTCCGAGCGGTACTGCACCGACGCGTCGTAGATGGTTGTCTCCTTGCCGTCGGGGAGGTGGGTCGTCCAGTAGCCCTCCCGCTCGACCAGCTTGTTGCGCAGCCGGATGTTGCCGAAGGTGCCGCGCACCATCACCTCGTGGTTGCCACGTCGCGCGCCGAAGCTGTTGAAGTCCTTGCGCTCGACGCCGTGCTCGATGAGGTACTTGCCGGCGGGGCTGTCTGGAGGAATCGCGCCCGCGGGTGAGATGTGGTCGGTGGTCACCGAGTCGCCAAGCACCGCGAGCGCGCGCGCTCCCTCGACGTCGGTGAGAGGTTTCGGGTCGGGCCCGAAGTCCTCGAAGTAGGGCGGCTCGTGGACGTACGTGGATTTCTCGTCCCACTTGAAGATGGGTCCGCTCGGCGCCTCCATCGTCTTCCAGTGCTCGTCGCCCTCGAAGATGCGTGAGTACTCGCGCTTGAACATATCCTGCTGCACGCAGCGCTGCACGACCTCGTTGACCTCGTCCTGCGACGGCCACAGCTCGGAGAGCATCACGGGCTTACCGTCGCGCGTGGTCCCCAGCGGGTCCTTGGTGAGGTCGATGTTGACGGTGCCCGCGAGCGCGTACGCCACGACGAGCGGCGGCGAGCCGAGGTAGCTCGCCTTGACCAGTGGGTGGATGCGGGACTCGAAGTTGCGGTTGCCCGATAGCACGGCGACGACGCTCAGGTCCTCTGCCGTCACCGCGGCCTCGACCTCTGGGCTGGCGAGCGGGCCCGAGTTGCCGATGCAGGTGGTGCACCCATAACCCACCAGGAAGAAGCCGAGCTTCTCCAGCGGCTTCATCAGCCCGGCGGTTTCGAGGTAATCGGTCACCACACGCGAACCGGGCGCGAGGCTCGTCTTTACGTAGGGACTCACCTCAAGGCCGATCTCAACCGCCTTCCTGGCGAGGAGACCGGCAGCGACCATCACGGATGGGTTGGAGGTGTTGGTGCAGCTGGTGATCGCGGCGATGACCACGCATCCGTTTTCGAGCTTTGCGGTGGGTTTGGCTGCGACCGCGACGGAGGCGCGCCCATTGATAGGTCCGCCCTCATCGGTGAGGCGCGAGATCGCCCCGGGGCTTGGCTTGGGCCCGTTGCCGAACGCCGTTGTGAAGCTCTCCCAAACCCTGGGGAGTGGCGCTCGGTCCTGGGGACGCTTCGGTCCGGCGAGGCTTGGCTCGACCTGGCTCAGGTCCAGCTCGAGGAGCTCGCTGAACCTTGGAGTTTTGTCACCGTCGGCTCGGAAGAGGCCCTGTTCCTTCGTGTATCTCTCGACCAGCTCGATTTGTTCGCGGCTGCGACCCGTGACGTCGAGGTAGCGCAGCGTCTGCCCGTCGACTGGAAAAAGGGCCGACGTGGCGCCGTACTCGGGGCACATATTGCTGAGCGTGGCGCGGTCGGGCACCGACAGGCTGGAGAGACCGTCACCACAGAACTCGACGAACTTCTCGACGACTCCGTGCTTACGAAGCATCTCGGTGAGGGTGAGCACGAGGTCGGTTGCGGTGGATCCGGCGGGCAGCGCGCCGCTGAAGCGGACGCCGACCACGATCGGGGTCGGCAGGTAAGCGGGCTGGCCCAGCATTGCGGCCTCGGCCTCGATGCCGCCGACTCCCCAACCCAGCACGCCCAGCCCGTTGACCATCGTCGTGTGAGAGTCGGTGCCCATGAGGGTGTCGGGGATCGCGACCTTGTGGCCGTTCAGATCGCGGACCTGGACCACCTTGGCTATGTATTCGAGGTTGACCTGGTGGCAGATGCCCATGCCTGGCGGCACCAGCGAGAAGTTGTTGAAAGCTTGCTGCGCCCAGCGCAGCAGCGCATAGCGCTCGTGGTTGCGCTCGATCTCGCGCTCGATGTTTCGCGTGTACGAGTCGCGCAGGCCGAAGGAATCGACCTGGACCGAGTGATCGATGACGAGATCGACGGGAACCAGCGGATCGACCTTGCCCGCATCCCTGCCCGCGCGTTGCATCGCCGAGCGCATCGCGGCCAGATCGACGACGGCGGGCACCCCCGTGAAGTCCTGCATGAGCACACGAGCGGGCAGGAATGGCAGCTCGGAATCCTTGGGCGGTGGCTTGGGCCACGCGGCGAGGGCCTTGAGGTTCGCTTCGTCCGTGGTGCCGGCCTCACTGAGACGAAGCAGCCCTTCGAGCAGGACCTTGACGGTCATCGGCAATCCCGACGCGTCGGGCAGGCCAGCCTTGGTGAGCGCGGTCAGCGGATAGAAATCAAGCTCGGTGCCTTTGAGTCGAGACCGTGACGCGATCACCGATTCATCGTACTAGGGCCGCTTGCGCGACCTGCCTTCCTGCAGAACTCGCGAGATGCGCAGCGGACCCTCAGCCGTCTCGATCGCCTCCAGCGACTGCGGCAGGGCGAGACGCCAGTTCGGAAACTCGGTGGTCGTCCCCGGCACATTCGGCCTCTCTTCGACGCTGAGGGCGTCCTCCATCGACGCCAGCACGATGCACGATCGGGACGTAGCCATCGCCCCGTAGACGGTTGAAGCGACCTCGATGGGCGCCGTGTCATCGGGCGCCTGCGTCATCTCCCAGAGTCTGTGGCGCAGCCGGTGCTGGCGTTGGTCAGGCTCGGTCAGCTTCCAGGTGCCGGCGAGCGTGGGGAGGTCGTGGGTGCCGACGGCCGCCACCGAATTCTTCGGCCATTCGCCTGGCATCGGGCCTTCGAACCAGAGCAGGCGATACGACAGGGCGCCGCGCCGGCTCAGCCGCTTTCGCACCGTGGGCTCGACCAGGCCCAGGTCCTCGCCGATCACGAACGCTTTGGCGCGGCGGCTCTCATGCGCGAGCAGCGCGAGCAGGTCGGAGGCGGGGTAGCTGACGTATGCGCCGCCCGCGGCGCCGACCCCCGTCGGGATCCAGAAAAGACGGAACAGCCCCATCACATGGTCGAGGCGAATGCCGGCCGCGTGGGTGGCCGCGCTCCTGATGGCCTCGACGAAGGGCTCGTAGTGCGCGCGGCGCAGCTTCCACGGGTCGAATGGGGGCTGGCCCCAATCCTGGCCGTCGCGGAAGAACTCGTCAGGTGGCACGCCGACGCGCATGTCGGGCGCGAGAAGGTCCTGCCACCGCCACGCGTCGAATCCGTCAGACGCGAAGCCGACAGGCACGTCCGTGATCAGGCCGATCTCGCGCGCTGCGCTTGCCATCTGACGGTCGACGTGGAACTGCTGCCAGATGTGGAACGCGACGCGCCGGCTGAGGCGTCGCCTCGCGGCATCGACGCCATCTCCTTTTGGGTGGCGCAGCTCGGCGGGCCAGCTCCGCCACGCCGGACCGTGCTCCTCGGCGAGCGCGTTGTACGTGGCGAAGTCGCGGAGCGCCTGTCCCTTGCTGTGCGCCCATGGCCCCAGGCGGGGCGGGTCGGGCGCCACGTTGAAGATCGCCTCGAGGGCCTTGGACTTCAAACGGAAGACCTCGTCGTAGTTGATGAGGCGCTCGTCATTCAACCTGTGGGCTGCCGAGCGCAGGGGCTCGAGCTCGACCGCCACCTGTTCTGCGCCCTCGACCTCCTCGATGCGGATGTACATCGTGTTCCGAAAGCGACGCGACGAGGCGTAGTAAGGGGACGCCTCGTAAGGGAGGATCGGAGTCTGCGCGCCGAGCGGATTGAGCAGCAGCACCTCGGCACCCTGCTTTCTCGACCACCTGGCAAGTCGCCGCAGGTCGGCCATGTCGCCGATGCCCCAGCTATCACGTGAACGCGCTGCATACAGCTGGACGGCCCAGCCCCAGGCACGGTCTGGCGCGACTGCGCACGGGTCGGCCGGCAGCTTGAGGCGGCGCGTGCGAGGCGGGTTCTCAGCCGAGGCATCCATCGCCCGGAGGATGGCAGCCTCGGTTTCGGGCGGCGTTTCGTGGAGCTGCCCCTGCCAGCTCCAGTACGACGGCAGCACTCCCCACCTCTCTCCGCGCCCGCTCATCGGCTCAAGTATCAGGGGCACCCTATATTTCGCGCCATGGCGATGAGCTCCGCGCTGCACGGGGTGGTCAGGCGGCGCGAAGACCCGCGCCTGGTCACCGGCGCCGGGAGGTACACCGACGACGTCCAGCCCGCCGGCTGCCTGCACGCGGTGTTTGTGCGCTCGCCGCACGCTCATGCCCGGATCAATTCCGTCGAGGTAAGCGGCGCGCTTTCGCTACCCGGAGTGGTCGCTGTGCTGCAAGCATCCGACCTCGCGTTTGAGTCGGAGACGCCGCGCCCGCGCCTGTGCGCCGACGAGGTGAAGTTCGTCGGGGACGCGGTTGCCGTGGCCGTGGCCGAGACGCGGGACGCGGCGGTCGATGCGGCCTCGGCGGTCGTTGTCGACTACGAGATCCTGCCGGCCCTGGTCGATCCAACCCTGGCGCTGGAGCCAGGCGCGATGCTCGTGCATCCCGACAAGGGCGACAACATCGCCTTCGAGTTCGACCTGGGCGAGGATGGGGCGCTCGAGGGTGCGGACGTCGTGGTGCGTTCGCGATTCATCAACCAGCGCCTTGCCGCGGTTCCAATCGAGGCGAACAGCGTGGTGGCCGAACCGGACGGAGAGGGAGGGATCCGAATGTGGACCTCGACCCAGGTGCCGTTTGGTGTGCGCCGGGCCGTCGCCGATTCGCTCGGCCTGACCGAGGCGAGCGTGCGCCTGATCGCCGGCGACGTGGGCGGCGCTTTCGGGGCGAAGCTGATGACCTATCCCGAGCAGAGCGTGATCGCGGCCATCGCGAAGCAGCTGGATCGACCGGTGCGCTGGTTCGAGTACCGAGCGGAAAACATGGTGGCGATGACCCATGGGCGCGGCCACGTGCAGAACGTTGCGCTGGGCGCCACCTCCGAGGGCTCGCTTGTTGGCTTCGAGGCCGACGTGATCGCGGATGCCGGCGCTTACGCGGGACTCGCGCCCCCTCAGCTCGTGCTCACCGCGCTGCTGGCTTCGAGCGTTTATGCAATCCCGCGGATTCGATGGCGTGGCACCTGCGTGTACACGAACACCACAGTGGTGTCCGCCTACCGTGGAGCGGGCCGGCCCGAGGCGATCGCGATGATCGAGAGGGCCATGGACATGCTGGCCGCCGAGCTCGCCATGGACCCGGCCGAGCTGCGGCGCCGCAACCTGATCCGCGGCCCGTTCCCATATACAACGGTCACGGGGCTCACCTACGACACCGGCGACTACGCGAAGGCGCTCGACCTGGCGCTCGAGGCCGCGGGCTATGAGGAGCTGCGACGCGAGCAGCGCCGGCGGCGCGAGCGCGGCGATAGGGTGCAGCTCGGCATCGGGTTGTGCTCGTACGTGGAGATGACTGCGGTGCTCAACACGACCGAGTTCGGCGAAGCTCGAGCCGAACCTGACGGTTCGATCGTCATCGCCGTTGGCACCACCGCGAGCGGGCAGGGCCACGAAACCGCCTACGCGCAATTGGCTTCGCAGGTGCTCGGGTTGCCGATGGACAGCGTGCGAATCGTGCAGTCAGACACCGGAGCGGTGGCCAGGGGCTCAGGCACGTCAGGTTCGCGGTCGCTGCAGCTTGGCGGCAGCGCGGTGCGCGGCGCGAGCGTCGCCCTCATCGCGAAGGCGAAAGAGGAGGCGGCGCGGCGGTTGGAGGCGAGCGCAGAGGACATCGTGCGCATGCCCGATGGGCGTTTCGGCGTCACCGGGGCGCCCGCCACGGCCCTGAGCTGGGCGGACCTCGCGGCCGAGGGGACCCTGGTCGCTCAGGTCGACTTCGAGCAGGACGACCAGACGTTTCCTTTTGGATGCCATGTGGCCGTGGTCGAGGTGGACGTCGAGACGGGGCATGCGCAGCTCGTTCGCCACATCGCTGTCGACGACTGCGGGACGGTGCTCAATCAGATGCTGGTCGAGGGGCAGATCCACGGCGGCGTGGCCCAGGGGGTGGCGCAGGCGCTGTACGAGGAGTTCGCCTACGACGCCGCGGGCAACCCGCTGACCACGAGCCTCATCGACTACGTGATCCCGTCGATCGGCGAGATCCCGCAGGTCGAGACTGTGAAGATGGAGACTCCGACACCCCTCAACCCGCTCGGGGCCAAAGGGATCGGGGAGTCGGGGACGATCGGCTCGACTCCCGCGGTGCACAACGCCGTGATCGATGCCGTGTCATATCTCGGGGTGCGGCACATCGACATGCCGCTGCATCCGATGAGGGTGTGGGAGGCGATCACGGCGGCGCAGCGGGTCGGCTGAGGGCGTTCAGCAGGCCCGCCGGCGCAGAGGCGGGACCAGGGAGTGCCGTCCGCATATCGCTGGGCGCTGGTCGACTACTCCGCCCGGACGCGCGTCCTCACCCTTTCGATGAGGTACGCGTCAACCCCATCGATCTGCCTCACCAGGCTGTGCACTCTCCTGAACAGGTCCGGCGTGATGCGCTTGTTCTCGTCGAGAAGGATTCCGCAGAGCGATTCGACCGCCAGCACGAGCTCCCGTGCTTCGACGAACTCCATCACCTCGCTGGCTTCGCTGGAGGCCAGGATGCCGTGCAGGTTTCGGATGAGGCCGTTGAATTCCGCCAACACCTCCATCTGGTAGCCCAAGGTTCCAAAGGTAGGCGCGGCCGGTAATGCGGCGGTTATGGCACGACTAAGGGGAGCCTCAGCTTTCCTCGTAACCGAGGATCGGGCGTAGCCAGCGCTCCACCTCGGTGAGCGGCATCACCTTGCGCTTCGCGTAGTCCTCGACCTGGTCCTTGCCCACCTTGCCGACCATGAAGTACCTCGATTTCGGGTGCGCGAAGTACAGGCCCGCAACCGCCGCGGTCGGGGTCATCGCCCCTGATTCGGTCAGCTCCATGCCAATCGACCGCGCGTCGAGCAGGTCGAAGAGCTTGAACTTCTCCGAGTGGTCCGGGCATGCGGGGTAGCCGTACGCCGGCCTGATGCCCCTGTACTTCTCCCCGATGATGTCCTCGCGCGACAGCACGGGACCGGTCTCGTACCAGCCGCGCCTCACGACGTGGTGCAGATACTCCGCGAACGCTTCGGCCAGGCGGTCGGCCAGGGCCTTGGCCATGATCGAGCGGTAGTCGTCATGCTCGGCGGCGAAGCGCGCGGACAGCTCATCCGCACCAAGGCCGGCGGTGACCGCAAAGGCTCCGATGTGGTCGCCGCCATCGGCGACGAAGTCGGCCAGCGACAGGTACGGCTTGTCGTCGCCGTGGTCCACCTGCTGCCGGAGCATCGGCAGGCGCCCGCCGTTGTCGAGGACGATGTCGTCGCCTTCCGCGTGCGCGCCCCAGAAACCGTAAACCCCCTTCGCGCGCAGCCAGCCGTTCGTCTCGATTTCCTCCAGCAGCTCCTTGGCGTGGCCAAAAAGCTCGCGCGCTGCGGCGCCATATGACGGGCTCTCGAGGATCGCCGGGAATTTTCCTTTCAACTCCCACGCGTGAAAGAAAAAGGTCCAGTCGATGAACTCGCGCAGTTCGGAAAGCTTCGGCTCGATGACTCGCGTGCCGGTGAAAGGTGGGGTTGGCAGGTCGTCAAAGCCGAGTGCCAACTTCTTATCGCGCGCCTCGTCCAGCGGCAGCAGCGCGCGCTTGCTGGTGGTGTGCTGCGCGCGCAGCTTGTCCTGCAGCGTGCGATTGGCCTTGTCGAAGACGGGTCGGCGGTCGATGTCGAACAGATCGGACACGACTCCGATCACGCGCGAAGCATCCAGCACGTGGACCGTGGGGCCCGTGTATGCGGGCGCGATGCGCACCGCGGTGTGCTGCTTGGAGGTGGTCGCTCCACCGATCAGCAGCGGCATCGTGAAACCGCGACGCGTCATCTCCTTGGCGACGTCGACCATCTCGTCGAGCGACGGTGTGATGAGACCCGACAGGCCGATGGCGTCGGCACCGAGCTCGATCGCGGTGTCGAGGATCTTGTCCGCGGGCACCATGACGCCGAGGTCGAAGACCTCGTAGTTGTTGCAGCCGAGCACCACGCCGACGATGTTCTTGCCGATGTCGTGGACGTCCCCCTTGACCGTGGCGGTCACCAGCTTGCCGCGCACGCTCACGCTGCCCGACGCCTTTTTCTCAGCCTGCATGAACGGTTCGAGGTACGCGACAGCGCGCTTCATCGCTCGCGCGCTCTTCACCACCTGGGGAAGGAACATCTTGCCGGCGCCGAACAGGTCGCCCACCACCTTCATCCCGTCCATGAGCGGGCCCTCGATCACCAGCAAGCCGGCTCCAAGCTTCTGGCGCGCCTCTTCGGCGTCGGCCTCGATGAACTCGACCTCGCCGTGCAGCACCGCGTGCGCGAGGCGCTGCTCGACAGCACCCTCGCGCCATGTCAGGTCGACCTCTCGCTTAGCGCCGGCGCCCGACACGTTCTTGGCGAACTCGACGAGGCGCTCGGTGGCGTCGGGGCGCCGGTCGAAGATGATGTCCTCGACGAGCTCGAGCAGGTCCTTCGGGATGTCTTCATAGACCGCGAGCTGGCCTGCGTTGACGATACCCATGTCGAGGCCCGCCTCGATCGCGTGGTAAAGGAAGGCCGAGTGAATTGCCTCCCGCACGCGGTCGTTGCCGCGGAAGGAGAAGGATAGGTTGGAGACTCCGCCCGAGACGCGCACTCCCGGGAAGCGCTTCTTGATCTCTCGCGTGGCGTCGATGAACGCTTTTGCGTAGCCCGCGTGCTCCTCGATGCCGGTCGCGATCGGCAGGATGTTGGGGTCGAAGATGATGTCCTCGGCGTGGAAGCCAGCCTTCTCGGTCAGCAGCTTGTAGGCGCGGCTTGAGATCTCGACCTTGCGCTCGAGGGTGTCGGCCTGGCCAGCCTCGTCGAAGGCCATCACCACCGCTGCCGCTCCGTACACGCGCACCTGGCGCGCCTGTGCGAGGAATGTCTCCTCGCCACCCTTGAGGCTGATCGAGTTGCATACGCCCTTGCCCTGGACGCACTTCAGGCCGGCCTCGAGGACCGTCCACTTGGAGCTGTCGACCATGATCGGGACGCGTGCGATCTCGGGCTCGGTGGCGATGAGGTTCAGGAATTTGGTCATCGCCTCCTCTGAGTCGAGGAGGTCAGCGTCCATGTTGACGTCGATGAGGTTGGCGCCACCTCGGACCTGGTCGAGCGCCACCGCGACCGCGCCGGTGTAATCGCCCGACTCGATAAGGCGTCGGAAGCGCGCCGAGCCGGTGACGTTGGTGCGCTCGCCAACCAGCACGAAGTTTGTGTCGGGCCCGATCTCGAAGGGTTCGAGGCCGCTGAACCTAGTGCGCGACGGCCGCCTGGGCACGTGCCTTGGCTTGATGCTTTCCATCGCGTCGCGGATCTGCCTGATGTGTTCGGGCCCGGTGCCGCAGCAGCCACCGGCGGCGTTCAGCAAGCCGCTCTCCGCGAATTCCTTGAGGAGACCGCTGGTGGTCGGCGGTTGCTCGTCGTAGCCGCCGAAGGCGTTCGGCAGACCTGCGTTCGGGTAGCAGATGACATAGACCGGCGCGACGCGCGACAGGTCGGCGATGTACGGGCGCATCTCGGTGGCGCCCAGCGAGCAATTGACTCCTGCGGCGAACGGCTCGGCGTGCTCGACCGACGTCCAGAACGCCTCGACGGTCTGGCCCGAGAGGTTGCGCCCGCTCCTGTCGACGACGGTGACGGATACAAAGAGCGGCAGCTCGGGCGCCACCTCTTTGACAGCGGCGATCGCGGCCTTGCCATTGAGTGTGTCGAAGATGGTCTCGACCAAGAGCAGGTCGGCGCCGCCTTCTTTCAGCGCGGCCGCCGCCTCAGCGTAGCCGCGCCTCAGCTGGTCGAAGGTGACGTCGCGGTAGGAGGGGTCGTCGACCTTGGGCGAGAGGGACAGGGTGACGTTGGTCGGCCCCAGCGAGCCGGCGACGAAGCGGTTCTTGTAAGTGTCGGCGGCCTTGCGCGCCAGCCGCGCGCCCTCGAGGTTCATCTCGTACGCGAGGTCGGACAGGCCGTAGTCGGCCTGGGAGATGGAGGTTGAGGTGAATGTGTTGGTCGTTATGATGTCGGCGCCTGCCTCGAGGTAGTCGAGGTGGACCTTGATCACCATGTCTGGCTGGGACAGGTTGAGGATGTCGCTGTTGTTGCGCAGCGGCTTGGAGTGGTCCTTGAAGCGCTCGCCGCGAAACTCGGCGTCAGACAGCCCGCGCTTCTGGAGCATCACGCCCATGGAGCCGTCGAAGATCACGATCCGCTGCTTGAACAGCCGATCGAGGCGCTCGTGGACTGACACCTTCACCGCCATTGGACCCTTAAGAGTACAAAGGCTCGCTTGATCAGGCTCCGGCAGGGCTCCAGACCTGGAATCGGCCGTCGTCGAACAGAACATGGCGGCCGCCACTGGCGAGCTGGTCGATGGCGGCCAGGCGTTGCGCCGGGTTGGTAGGGCCGCTGATGTACGGCTGATGGTCTAGCACCACGTAACAGGTCGGGTCGAGCTTGTCGGGAAAGTCGTTGATCGTGTGGCGGTTGGCGAGCCACACCGCAAGGCCGTCATCCGCCGAGACCGGAGCGTTGGCGGGGATCATCTCAGTCGCCGTCCGCAGCTCGGCGAGCGTGTCTGGAGGCGAATACAGGGCGGGGTTGGCATCCAGGGCCGGAGGGAGGCGGCCGGTCCCCCAGGCGAGCAGGAGGGCGGGCGCGATCAGCACCAGGGCGTAGGCCGGCCTGAACGAGCGGCGCTCGACGAGCTTCCGCGCCCCGATCCCGCCCGCCACGATCAGTGGGAACAGCAGCAACAGGGCGTAATGGAGATCGAGGACGTTCTGCGGGCTGTGGCTGCTCAGAACATCCGCCAGGTATGGAGGGATGACCAGCAGGAGCCAGCGCGGGGCGAGGAGGGGCAGGCCGCCCATGCTGGCGATGATCCCGGCCACGACGAGCAGGGCTCGGGGGTTGAAGATCGCGGACAGCACGGATGCCGTCGAGGGATGCAGAACCAGCCATCCGTAATAAACAAAGTCGGTGTAACCGCCGTTGCGAAAATGTTGCTGGACGATTCCGGTGCCGATAAGGAACCAGAAGCCCGCGAGGTAAACGATGAACCGCCAGTGCTGCTTGATTTCTGGTGCGCCATGCGCCGCCATCAGCAGGCCGATCACGCCGACCGTGTAGACCTGGTCCTCCTTGCAGGTGAGGACGAGCACGCAAAGGACCCACATGGCGACGCGGTGGCCCCGGATGCCCGCCCACGACGCGAGCAGCGCCAGCGCGAGGGCCATGTTCTCCGGGTGGAAGAAGTCTCGCGCTGCCTCCTGGATCGAGGCCCAGAAAGGGATCGGCAGCGCCATGGCCAGGGCGAGCCACTGTGACTCCGAGCGGTTGGCGGGGAGGATCGCTTTGAGGAAGAGGTATCCGGCCGGCGCAGTGGCCGCCAGGCCGGCTGATGAAAAGATCAGTAGGACCACTGGGCTCGCCCAGAACTTTTCCACCGCCGCCAGCGCGACGAAGATGAGCTCGAAGTGGATGCCCAGGAAGTTGGCGCGCGCGAAGCTGCTGTAAAAACCCTCGCCCACCGACACATTCCAGATGACCTGCTGGTCGTAGGCGAGATCCCACGCTGAGCTGGTCATGCCGTAAAGGCGCTGCAGGTCCGCGTGGAGCGTCCAAGCGAAGGCAGTCGCCGCCGCCACCAGGGTGAGAGCCGGCGCGATCCATGAGAGTTGGCTCGCGCTGTCGCCAGCCTTGGTGCCATGAATCCTGATCATGTCGGCGCCCATATTCGAGGGAGCTTAAGGTATGGTCGCGCGCCGATTGGGCACGCCGGGGTGCGGCCTACAATCGGCCCATGGCGACTCGTATCAGGGCCAACCCGCCGCCGCCCAGGTTGTCGGTGGTGGTGCTGGTCTACAACGAGGCTGAGAGCATCGCTCCATTGCACGAGGAGCTGATCGGGGTGCTCCAGTCGATCGGCGTCAGCTATGAGGTCGTGTATGTGGACGACGGGAGCCGGGATGGCAGCACGCAACGGCTGGCGCAGCTCACGCTCAACGATCCGCACATTCGCGTCGTCAGCTTTCGCCGGAACTTCGGACAGACGGCCGCGGTTCAGGCCGGGATCGACAACGCACGCGGGGAGATCCTCGTCTTCATGGACGGGGACATGCAGAACGATCCGCACGACATTCCGCGCCTGCTTCAGAGCATGGATGCGGGGTACGAGGTGGTCAGCGGGTGGCGCAAGGACCGGCAGGACGAGGCCTCGCGCGTGCTGCCTTCACGCATCGCGAACTGGATCATCGCCCGTGTCACCGGCGTCCCCCTGCACGATTTTGGGTGCACCCTCAAGGCGTATCACCGCGATGTCATCCGCGACGTGAAGCTGTACGGGGAGATGCACAGGTTCATCCCGGTGTACGCGTCGTGGGTGGGAGCGCGGATCGTGGAGCTGCCCGTCAACCACCGCGCGCGTGCTTTCGGGCAGTCCAAGTACTCGCTGTCGCGCACCTCGCGCGTGATGCTCGACCTCATGACGGTCAAGCTCCTGGGCAGCTACTCGACCAAGCCGATCTACTTCTTCGGGTTCGCAGCGTTTGGCTTGTGGGCGCTTGCGCTCGTGTTTGCCGCCATCGTGATCATCCAGAGGTTGCTGCCGCCATATCCCTTTGCCCACAACAATCCGCTGCTGCTGCTTGCCGTTTTTCTCGGCATCGTCGGCGTGCAGTTCATCCTGATGGGGCTGCTGGCGGAGCTGTCAATCCGCACTTATCACGAGTCGCAGGGGAAGACGACGTACGTGGTGCGCGAGGTGATCGAGATGGCCCCTGCTGTGCAGAGGGCGGCGAATGGGAGGCCATCGGTCCGGGCTCGCTTGCACGGCTAGATGTGCGGGATCTGCGGGGTGGCCGGCGGCTCGCCGCCTGAGGGTCGCGAGCTGGTCGCGCGCATGTGCTCGGCGCTGGCGCATCGCGGGCCGGACGACGAGGGGAGCGTTCAGCTCGATGAGGTGACGCTCGGGATGCGGCGGCTTTCGATCATCGACCTGGAGGGCGGCCACCAGCCGATGCACAACGAGGACTCGCGGATCTGGGTCGTGGCGAACGGGGAGATCTACAACCACCTCGAGCTGCGAGCGGAGCTGGTGGCGGCGGGCCACGTGTTCTCGTCGCGGTCGGACACCGAGGTGCTCGTGCATGGCTACGAGGAGTGGGGATCTGACTTTGTCTCCCGGCTTAATGGGATGTTTGCGTTCGCGCTTTTTGACCGGCAGCGTGGCGTGATATTGCTGGCGCGCGATCGGATGGGGATCAAGCCGTTGCACTACGCGATCGACGGTTCGCGCCTGGTATTCGCGTCGGAGCTGAAGGCGCTGCTGGTGGATCCCGCTTTGCGACGTGGGGTGGACCCTGTGGCGCTGGACCGGTATCTGGCCCTGGAGTTCGTACCCTCGCCGCTGTCGATGGTGAGGGGGGTGAGCAAGCTGCCGCCCGCCCACACGCTGACGTGGTCGGTCGCTGAGGGGACTCACAAGGTGCGGCGATACTGGGCGCCGTCGCTGGGCGGGCATTCCGACCCGGTGCGCGCTGCGCGCAGCCTGGACTCGCAGTGTGGCGAGCTGCTCGGCGTGCTGCGCGAATCAGTGCGGAAGGAGCTGATCAGCGATGTGCCCCTCGGGGTGTTCCTGTCCGGGGGCATCGACTCGAGCGCCGTCGCCGCGATGATGACTCAGCTCGGCAGCGAGGTCAGGAGCTTCTCAGTGGGGTTCGCGGACCGGTCGTTCGACGAGTCTGCGTACGCGCGGCAGGTGGCGCAGCACCTCGGCACCGAGCACCGCGAGCTCGTCCTTGAGCCGGAGATGCTGCTGGGCCTTGTGCCGCGGCTGTCTTCATTGCTGGACGAGCCGCTGGGGGACGCCTCGATAATCCCCACGTATTTGCTGTCCGAGTTCACGCGGCGGCATGTGAAGGTGGCGCTGGGTGGGGATGGGGGCGACGAGCTGTTCGCCGGCTACCCCACGCTCCAGGCGCACCGGTTGATGGGGTATTACGGCCTGGTGCCGGCCGCGGTGCGAAGGGGATTGGTGGAACCTGTGGTGCGGCGGCTGCCGGTGTCTCGGAGCAACCTCAGCTTCGACTATCGGGCGAAGCGATTCGTGAGCGGGGTGGATTTCCCCATGGCCGAGCGCCATGAGCGGTGGATGGGGTCGTTCGGAGCGCAGGAGCGAAGCGCCCTGTTGACGCCAGGCGTGCTGGAGGAGGTGGCGCGCTCGCGGCATGATCCGGCCGATGCTTCAGGTGCGGTGGGTCCGGCGCCGCAAAATCCGCTCAACCGAGTGCTCCTGATGGACATGCGTGGGTACCTGGAGAACGACATCCTGGTCAAGCTGGACCGGGCGTCGATGATGGCATCGCTCGAGGGGCGGGTGCCGCTGCTCAACAACGATTTCGTGGAGTACGCGACGGCGCTGCCGCTTGATCTGAAGCTGAGGGGTCTGCGCTCGAAGTTCCTGTTCAAGAGGGCGCTTCGAGGGTTGCTGCCCGAGGCGATTCTTCGCCGGCCGAAGAAGGGGTTCGGGATCCCGGTCGCCGAATGGTTCCGGGGACCGCTGCGGGAGCAGATGCTCTCCGTCCTCTCGCCGGAGCGGATGGCGCGCGAGGGCTTCTTCGAGCCGGCCGCGGTCGGCGCTCTGGTGCGCGATCACCTGGTGGGGCGGCGCGACAATCGCAAGCAGCTGTGGACGCTCTTCGCGTTCGAGCTGTGGCACGACGGCTACCTGTCGAGGGCTCTCGACCAGCGCGGTTGACGCTGCCGGCTCCCCCAGGCCTTTTTGAAACCAGGGTGAGACGGCTTGTGAAACCCGGCCGGGCCGAAAGTCGGCCTCATTGATCATGGGCAGCGTGTCCCAAGTTGGAGGAGCGAATTGAGTGAACCTGTGCCGGGCAGACGAAGCCTTCCCTTACGCGCAGTGACCCGGTCGCGGTTGTCGTCGGGCTCCTGGCGTACGTGCTAAGGAAGGGACTGGCACCAGATGTTGCCGCCCTCGAAATGACAATCGCGAATCATCTGCGGTCCTAGGACAGCGACGTCGAAGGCGAGGCAGATCAGGATGACGATCAGCTTCGTTCGCCGCGACAACCAGGGCTGCAACCACACGATGATGGCGCCCGCCGGCCAGCATATGAACATCATCACGGCGATTACGCCGACCGTGACCACCAGGACCAGACCGGCCGGCAGCGGGCCCATCAACCTCTGTCTCACCGAGCCCCCCGGTGGCGCCTGCCAATCCACGTCGGCGCCTTCCGCGATCAGCTCAGAGCGCTGACCGGTCATGGAGACCACCGGAAAATAGGTCCCTCGATGTCCCGGCCGCAGCACGACGGTGCCGGCGATCTTGTCGTGCCAGGCCTGCTTGTGCTTATCGAAGGCGGCCAGGACATAGCCGATGGGAAGGCCCAACAACATGATGTCGACGATTTGCCCCAGCCAGCGGATCCAGGCCTGGTACAGCGTGATCGGGCCCCCGGTCATCGCGTCGACGACGCGCAGTCCGAACAGACGCTGCCCCACGGTTGCCCCGCGCTTCGACCAGAGCAGGGTCAGGTATAAGGCTGGGCCGACAATTATGGGCAGGTCCGCCAGCACGATAAGGGCTGTGACCACGTCGTCATTCAAGGATTGCGCGCCGGAGAGCAACCAGCTCTGAAGCCCAAGGCTGATCCCGATGGGGACGCCGAGGATGAGAAAGTCGATGAGACGGGCCACCAGCCGGATCCAGAACCCGGCATAGGCGTGCCCATCACCAAGCCCAATCAAGTCTCGGCCTTTCGGAGTGGTCACGGGACCATAGTCGCTCAAGGGGCGTCTGCGGGCGCCACCCGACGGCGAGGGCGGCGTAGTTCGATTCGCGACGGGATCCACAGGAGGGCCGCGTTGCCGCGGCCCTCCCACTCAGGCGCTTACTTTTGCGAGCCGGCCCCCACTAACTGCTTCTGCGACTTGCCGGTGACCTGGATCTTGATCGGCTTCGCCGCCGGCACCTTGGGGACTTCAACCGTCAGGATGCCGTTGTCGAAGCTCGCCTTGATCTCGCTCGCCGTGACGTCGCCCGGAAGCTGGACGCTGCGGGCGTAGTTGCCGAAGCTGAGCTCGCGGCGCAGGTAGCTCCCGTTCTCGGAGGTCAGCTCCTGCTTGTGCTGGGCTGAGATGTTCAGCACGCCATCGGAGTAGGTGACCTCGACGTCTTCGGGGGCGAATCCGGGCACCGCCGCCTTGATCTGGTAGCCGTTGCCCTGGTCGACGATGTCGACCGGCAGGTACCACGTCCGAGACGGGGCTTCGCTGCTCTCCAGCAGCGGCGTACCGAAAAAGTCGCTGAACAACCTGTCCATCGCGGTGTGCAGGCCGGCCAGCTCTCCCATTGGACTCCAGCGATTCATTGCCATCTCAAATTTCACCTCCTGTTTGAAATTTGGCGAGGAACCGCTTCTCGAGCGTTCACCTACCACGCTCGCCGAGGAGCTAAACATGGATCTGGCAGCTGCCGATGGGCTGGGTGCCGCTGGGACGGTACGCCAGCCGATTCGAGCAGGAGGCCCGCACGTAAAATCGCGCCGCCGGGCGATTTGGTGGATCCGAGGGGATTCGAACCCCTGACCTCGTGAGTGCGATTCACGCGCTCTCCCAACTGAGCTACGGACCCACACGTGATTGGGCGGAAGGGCCAGTATAGCTGCGCTCAATTCGGGGTCTGGGCCGGGAACAAGGTCGCGCCGCACCGCGTTCCTATACTCGCGCCATGGCCTTTCTCTTCAAGGGTAAGAAGCTGCCCGAGGGCGTCGACGCCGCCCGCATCCCGCCTGGCCAGACCCTCACGGCGCCGGACAAGTGGCCGCTCTTGCATTTCGGCCCGGTTCCCAAGACTGACATCGCGAAGTGGGATTTCAAGGTGTTTGGAGCTGTCGAGAACCCGATCACCATGGACTACGGCGAGCTGCGGGCGCTGCCCTCGAAAGAGGTGCTCGCCGACATCCACTGCGTCACCGGCTGGAGCCGTCTCGGGGATCGGTGGACCGGCGTCCCGATCCAGGAGATCCTCGAGCGTGTCAAGCCGAAACCAGAGGCGAAGTACGTGATGGCGCACAGCGAGCACGGCTATACGACCTCGGTTCCGCTCGACGTGCTGGACCAGGAGCAGAACCTCCTCTGTTACGCGTGGAATGGCGCCGACTTGACGCCTGACCATGGTTGGCCGCTGCGACTCTTCGTGCCCTCGAAGTATTTCTGGAAGTCGGCCAAATGGCTCCGCGGGCTAGAGTTCATGGATCGCAACCGGCTCGGATTCTGGGAGCAGCGCGGATATCACGATGAGGCAGACCCTTTCAAAGAGACCAGGTACTGGTAGTCACGGCACACTAGCGGGACCCCCCGTCGTTACTTTCACCAGCGACTTTGGCTCGGGCTCGCCCCTCGTTGCGGCGATGAAGGGAGTGGTCCTGGCGGGCTGTCCACACGCGGTGCTGGTCGACGTCAGCCACGAGGTGCCGCGGTTCGACGTCTTTGCCGGCGCCTTCATGCTGTTCGCGGGAACGCGCCATTTCACGGCCGGGTCTGTTCACCTGGTGGTGGTTGATCCTGGGGTTGGAAGCGCGCGCAGGCGGCTCGCACTGCGGGCCGGCGGCCTCTTTTACGTCGGCCCCGACAACGGTTTGTTCTCGATCGTCATCGAGGAAGTCGGACTGCAGAAAGCCGTCGAGCTCGCGCCGCGGTCGGGTGGCGCGCCTACTTTCGAAGGACGCGACGTGTTCGCTCCAGCGGCGGCGGCGCTCGCGGCCGGGGTGCCGCTGGAATCTCTCGGCCATCCGACCGATCCGCCAATGATGCTCGACCACAAGCCGCGCGTGCTGTGGATCGATGGGTTCGGCAACCTCGTCACCAACCTGAAAGCGCCAGTGCGTCGGATGCGCATCCATAACCACGACATCACCGCGTCGGCGAACACATATGCGGAAGCGCGGCCCAACGAGCCGTTTGTGTACGTCGGGAGCATGGGCTACCTCGAGGTCGGCATCCGTGAGGCAAGGGCTGACAGGTTTCTCGGCGCGCGCGCCGGGATGGCGATCGAGCTGATGTAGGCGCGTCTTAACAGGCTGGGTTTGCGCTCGGCGTCATTCGACCTACCGTGGCCCGCGTCGTGCACCGTTTCGTTGTCCTGTTGCTTGCCGTGTGCCTTTTGGCGTGCTCGGGCCCGCTACCCCGGACGCCAGCACCTGCCGCACAGGTGGCCGCGGGCTCGGGGCGCCCCGAGCCCGTGCAGCTATGGCAGGACGCCAGCATCTTCTCCTTGATCGGAAGCCTGATCGCGTCCTCGCATCGCCGCATCCTGGTGGAGGTCTACGAGCTGGGGCGCGCCGGGTTGATCGTGTCACTCGGCTCGCGCCAGACGGCCGGCGTGGACGTGCGCGTCATCACCGACCCCACGGTTGCCGCCAGCCGGCGCGCGGCCGAGTGGCTTGACCGACTGGGAGTGGCCGTGCGCCGGTATCCCGTCGATGATGGGCGCCACCAGATCGACCACGTCAAGCTCCTGATCGCCGACGGCGCGGCGGTCGTCGGGGGCATGAACTGGGGCGCCCACAGCGACCGCAACCACGACTACGTGCTCGAGACGCATGTCCCTGACGAGATCGAGCGGCTCGTTCGCATCTTCGAGCAAGACTGGGCTTTGGCGGGCGGCCGACCCGCGCCGCTGCCGCGCGCCCGGAGCGCGGTGGCCCAGACCACGCCGGGCGAGGAGATTCGCGCCATGCTCGAATCGGCGTTGAGGGCGGCCAGCCGGCACGTTCTGGCCGAGGTCTTCACGCTGACCGATCCAGAGATCATCGCCGAGCTTGCCGCAGCGCACGCGCGTGGGGTCGACGTGCGAGTTCTGCTCGACCCGAATCAGCCGTACAACCGGCGCGGCTACAACGTCTTGAAGGCGAGCGGTGTCGAGGTCCGTTGGTATCCGATTCCAAAAGGAGCCTTGCTGCACGCGAAGATCGGGCTGTTCGATGGGGTGCTGGTGCTCGGGTCGGCGAACTGGACGTTGAGCGGGCTGGGCGTGAACCACGAGCTCGATATAGAAACGCAGGACCCGCACGCCGTCGCGGCGTACGGGTCGCAGTTCAATTCGGACTGGTTGAGGTCGGCAGGCGGCTGATATAGATCCTTGTGGGGTCAGCATTGATGTGGGTGCCTGTAAGCCACGCCGCCGCGGTGGACACCATTACTGGCCGCTGGCCAGTCACCTCACCGGCGTGGTTACGGGGTGGTCCCCCAGGGCGCTTGCGGCAGCGGGCCTGGTGGAAACTGCAGCTTGTCCTCCGCGATGCCGTAGGCCCAAACATCGATCTCAGGCGCCTCGAGCCCGTGGCTCAGCAGCACAGTGCCCACGTGGGTTCGGTGATCGTTGCCATGGTGGATCGCCTGCAGGACGACGACCCATGCGGGGTACGCCCCGCTCCTGCGCTGCACCAACGCGTCGAGGTCGGGTGCTGAATCCAGGTAGGCTAGCCAACCGT
The DNA here is from genome assembly GCA_036495195.1 of Candidatus Dormiibacterota bacterium. Classification (GTDB taxonomy): domain Bacteria; phylum Chloroflexota; class Dormibacteria; order Dormibacterales; family Dormibacteraceae; genus Palsa-872. Next base: position 21,741 of record DASXNH010000216.1, on the reverse strand, counting down.
CGCGCTGTCGGGACACGTGCTCGAGCAGTGGCCCAGGGCCACCCGCATCCAGTGCCGGGGTCCGGCCGCGGCCGGTGACCCCTGACAGATATGACCGGTCGGATGACACCAGGTGGTCGAGGGTGTCGACGATTGACCCATAGGTACCCGGCGCGGTAAGCGCCAGCTGCTGAGGCGACAGCGAGCGGCAATGCTCGAGCAGGCGCTCCGTCGCCCAAAGGTGGTGGCCCAGAAAGCGCCGAAGCAACGGGGTCCACCACTCGCGTGGCGGGTCTTCGGCCGCTTGAGGCGCCGTCGCAGCGAAGCTCCACCCGTCGAGGTCGGGCGGTTCGATGCCATGCCGGCTCAGCAATGTCGCGACCTGGGTCCGGTGGTCGTCGCCATGATGAACGGTCTGCACCAGCGGAAGCCAGTCCGGCATGACCTCAACATCGCGTCCGCGCTGATAGGGAAGGACAACCTCCGGGTCCCTGTCCGTTTGCAACGTCTCCGCCCAGTGCTTTGATAGCGACTCGGCAGGCGTCCGAAGATCGCTCAGCGGCTGAGGTTCGCTATGCAGGACTCGGTCGCTGGGAATCTTGCCAGTCACGAGGCGGAGGTAACCTGCTTCTGCGCTCACGACGTGGTTGAACAGCGCATCGATGCTGCCGTAGACGTCGGTGTCTGCGGGCATAGCCGTCTCGGGCCGGCCTGCACAAAGCTCGAGCAGGCGGTCGGTGGCCCAGGCATTTCGGCGAAACAGCGCAAGCACTGGGTGCATACGGAGAAGAGTAGGGAACCTCGGCGGCGGAGGATATTGGTGCATCGATGAGCTGGCCCTTTGACCCCACCGTCTACCTTGGCCTCGTCCTTCTTTATCTGGGCCATGCGTGGTTGGCCCGCGACGTGCCCGACTTCGAACGTAAGCATTCCCTGTACTTCGGGCTGGGCCTGCTCACGATCTGGGTGGCGCTCGAATCTCCCATCGACACGATCGCCGACCATTACCTCGACAGCGTCCACATGCTTCAGCACGTGCTGCTTGGATTCGTCGCCCCGCCTGTGATGCTTCTCGGCCTCTCGCCAGGCATGATCGCCAGGGTCTTGCGCGTCCCCGGCGTCCGGGCCGTCACCGAACCCATACCCGCGCAGTTGATCGCCGCCATCGTGATGATCGGCTGGCACATACCGGTCCTGTATGACGCCACGCTCTACTCCGAGTCTCTCCACGTCGCGGAGCACATCACGTTCGTGGTGGCCGGACTTCTGCTGTACTGGCCGATGCTCGACGCCACGTCCGCCTACGCACGCTGGCGGTTGTCTCCCGCCGCGAAGCTCGTGTACATGCTCGTCGCCACCCTGCCCCAGGATGGCGTCGCGCTCGCGCTGATCTTTTCGCGCGTCCCTTTCTATCAGTACTACGTGCACGCGCCTCGATTGGTGGCTTCGCTCACGCCCATCGTCGACCAGACTGTCGCCGGCGCCGTCCTCATGATCTTCGGCAAGGCCACCATCGCCATTGCCGCCGTCGCCGTCTTCGTCCGCTGGTTTGGCAGCGAGAATGAAGCTGACAGAGCCAGCTGACGTGACCTTACGGGCGGTCGTCCCGAAGAGGATGCCGGCTGGCCAGCGCCTGCTGGCGCGAGCGGTGATACTCCGTGCCCCACTCATCGCCGAACAACTCCGCCGGCGATGCCACGCGGAGCCTCAACAGCGCACCCAACGCCTGGAGGCCGTCTTTCCAGGTCAGCTTCTTACCCTCGTCCCTGGACCTTGCGTAGTAGCTGATTGGAACTTCGTGTATGCGGTAACCCAGAAGGAGGACTCGCGCGGTGATATCAGGCTCGATGTCGAACCGGGTGCCTCGAAGATTCAACCGCTTCCAAAGGTCTGACCTGAGCGCCTTGTAACCCGTCTCCAGGTCGGAGATGTAACAGTCGAACAGCAGGTTGCACGCCAGTGTCACGCCCTTGTTTCCCATCACAAACCAGAAGCTGAACGCGGTCTGGCCGGCGAAGCCCCGGGTTCCGAAGACGGCGTCCGCGCGCTCCTCGACGAGCGGTTCCAGCAGCACCGGATAATCCCTGGGGTCGTACTCGAGGTCGGCATCCTGGACCAGGGCAAATGGCATGCGGAGCTCGGAGACGGCGCGCCGAAGCGCCGCTCCCTTGCCCTGATTCACTTCCAATCGAAATGGACGAACCCGTGGATCGCGGGCGGCGACTTGGTTCAGGATCTCCCAAGACCCATCGCTCGACGCATCGTCGACAGCGATGAGCTCACCGACCTCTGGCCGCGCCAGGACGTGCCCGAGGATGGTCTCCAGCGTCCGCTCCTCGTTGTAGACGGGCATCATCACCGAGAGGACGCCTTCAGTTGCGTTCATTCGCCCGACAGTCTAGACAGATGCCCTGGACCCATGGGATGCCGGAAAGGCACTGCGGCGGTCGGCCTGAGCGCCGCAGCCTGACGCAGTTACGGCCCGACTCGCGCCGGCGGCTTGCGCAGGTGTTTGGTCGGGTCGACACCCTCGAGCTTCAGGTCGTTCTCGAGCATTTCGTGAACGAGCTCGTCGAACGTGATCGTCGGCGCCCAGCCGAGCTTGGCGACAGCTTTGCTCGGATCGCCGCGTAACACCTCCACGTCGGCAGGCCGCATGTAGGCGTTATCGATCTGGACGTATTTCTGCCAGTCCAGTCCAACGAAGCCGAACGCCGCCTCGACGAACTCCCTGACTGATCGAGTGGTGTTGGTCGCGATCACGTAGTCGTCTGGCTCGTCCTGCTGGAGCATCAACCACATCGCCTGGACATAGTCGCGGGCGTGGCCCCAGTCGCGCTTGGCTTCCAGGTTGCCCATCCTCAGCTTCTCGAGCTTTCCCGCCAGGATTTGAGCCACGCCGCGAGTAACCTTCCGGGTCACGAAGTTCTCGCCTCTCCGAGGCGACTCGTGATTGAAAAGAATTCCGCTGCACGCGAAGATGTGATGGGCTTCGCGGTAGTTGACGGTCATCCAGTGCGCGTAGAGCTTGGCGATGGCATACGGGCTGCGCGGCCGAAACGGCGTCGTCTCGCTCTGGGGCGGGGCGGAGAGTCCGAACATCTCGGACGTCGAGGCTTGATAGAACCGGACGGGCAACCCGAGAGTCCTGACCGCCTCGAGGAGACGCGTTGTCCCGACACCGTCGGTGTCTCCGGTGTACTCGGGTTGGTCGAAAGAGACCTGCACATGGCTTTGCGCTGCGAGGTTGTAGATCTCCTCTGGTCGAACAGTCTTGACCAGGCGGTTGAGCCCGCCCGAGTCCGTCATGTCACCGTAATGGAGAACGAAGCGGGAGCCTTCTGCGTGGCTCGGATTTGCATGCTGAAGATGGTCGATCCGCCCGCGATTCATGGTGGAAGATCTCCGCACGACGCCATGCACCTCGTAGCCCTTGTCCAGTAGGAGCTCGGCGAGATACGAGCCGTCCTGCCCTGTGATTCCGGTGATCAGCGCCCTTCGCGGCACGGCAAGAGTCTAGGGTTTCGCGGGTCGCGGCTGCCGGTTACCGGCTCCTCGGCTGGGGCGGCTCAGGGGCTGTCACCGCTCCGCCTGCTCTGGTCGTTTTCGCTGCCGCCGCACCGTAACACTCTGCCCATTTCCGCATGATCTCGGGCCAGCCGAACTCGGCCTGTAACCTGCGCATCCCGGCGGCGCCGAGGCGTGCGGCCAGCGCCGGATCGCGAGCCAGCCGCTCCAGGGCGCGCGCGAGCTGCTCGGCGTCTGCCGGCGCGACCAGCAAGCCGCTTTGCTCGTTTTCGACGATGTCGGTTATCCCGCCGATGTCGCTGCCGACAACCGGAATTCCATAGCTCATCGCCTCGAGCAAAACCACACCCAGGCCTTCTGTTTCGCCGCGCTCGTCGACGATGGCCGGGAGCACGAACACGCTCGAAGCCGCATACGCCTCCAGCAAAGCGCTCTCGGGCACCCGGCCGCGAATGTCGACCCCGCCCTCGAGCCCATTGGTGCGCACCTGCTCTGCCAGGTTTTCGCGCTCGGGACCGTCGCCGATCACGACCAGGTGGGCATGCAGATCGGTCGGCAGCCGCCGTATGGCCTCGATGAGGTGGGTGACGCCCTTCCGCTGGACAAGGCGCCCCACGAACAGAATCCGAAATGAGCCGTCCCCGCCGAAAGAGCGCGAGGCCTGGGCTTCAGGAAAGCCGATCGTGTAGGGAATCACGCGAACCGGCACCTCGGCGAAGCGGCCGAGCTCATTCGCCGTGAACGAGGAGATCGCGACGACTACATCGGAGGTGCGCAGTGCCCAGCGAACAAAGCCGCGAAGCCACGGCAAGGAGCTCTGGACCAGACGCACCTCAACGCCGTACCAGCTCGAAACAAGGCGGGCTGGCCCTCGGCTCGCCCGTCGGGCGATCCACCCCAAAAGAGCATGGGGCACCGGCCAATGGACATGAACGATGTCAAAGCTGCGGCGGCGCGCCAATCGCCGGCCGGCCCACATGCCGCCCGCGACATAGAACAGCGGTAACACGCGGTGAAGCAGCGACCGCCGCATGCGGTCGGAAGCCGCCTCGTCGTGCGTGAGATCTTCCCAGCGCGCGGGGAAGTACCGGAAGCGATGCACGGGGATGCCTTCGTACGAGTCGCCTCCGCCTCCCTTGTACGCCGAGGTCAAGACCTCGACCTCGTATCCGGCCGCCTGCTGCTTCTTGAGCAGCTCCACCAGCCAGGGCACTATCACGTCGTCCTTCGAGCGCGGAAACGCGGTCATGACATGGAGGATGCGCATCAGAAGGGCGAGCTCCTTAAAGAGTCGTTGTATTGCGTGTGAGTCGGGTCGCCTTCAGCTCTACAGCTCTGGTGGAATTGGCATTGCCTTCGAATGAATGACCACTCCTATCCCGCGTCCATCCTGCTCCTCGTCCGCGACAAACTCGAAGGTCTGGACGTGTGGCTTGAGCCGGCTCCAGAACACGGGCACATCGCCGGCCCAGGCGATTGTCGTCCGCCCAAACCGAGTCGAATGGTCTTCAACTATGTCGTGGAATGCGATCACTCCGCCGTCGCGGACCAGGTCGCGGTACTTCAGGTAATCGCTGCGGACTCCGTCGTAAGTGTGATCGCCATCAATGAACAGGACGTCTATAGGCCGGCCACCCGCAGCGCTCTCCACGGCACTGTGGACGGCAGCGCTGCCTGAGTCGCCATCGATGAGATGGATCTCGACCTGATCGGGAGCCAGCCGCCGGAGCAGTGCTTTGTTGCGCACGTTCAGATCGATGCCGATCAGAGTCTGAACCGTCGGAAGCAAGCGGCTCAGCATGTAGAAGTGGCCCCCGGAATAGGTGCCAATCTCGCACACCACACGTGGCGACCTCTCGCGCAAGAAATCGTGAAACTCGTGAACCTCACTCGGTATCTGCCCTATGCCGAGGTTGTCGTCCGCGTATGCAAACACTGCCCCCGGAGTTGCCGGCGATGCCGGCGCTGAACCCAGGCCGAGAACGTGGCGGGCGTTTGCCGAACGCTGCAATACGATCTTCCGCATACGGCTCCAGGTCAGCACCCGCCTGAGCCGCCACGGCAATGAGTGCGACGGCGGCCTCGAATTGAGTGTTCGCATCAACTGAGGTGCCGGCGACGTTTCACGATAGTAGTCTGCGCTTCGGAACCGTCAGCACGACGTGCGCCACCCGCGTCCACGCGCGCCGCCGGTGCGCGCGCGGGTCGGCGAGACCGAGCACAGCGCGCCCAAGCAGCGCGAGCCGCATGAGCTGGAACGTGCGCGGCCGGTGCTTCGCGTGAAAGCGAAGCGTCGAGCGCGTGTGCAGCGGCCAGACGTGGGAGCGGTCCCCGCTAGAGCCGCCGCCCTCGTGCACCGCCTCCACGTTCGGTAGGTAGACGACACGCTTCCCGCGCTCCCAGGCTTGCAGGCACAACTCCATATCCTCGCAATACATGAAATAGCCTTCGTCAAGACCTCCCAGCTCATCACGTAGGAAGTCGCCGCGCACGGCAACGCAGGCGGCAATCATCATCTCGACCTCCGTCGGCTCCGTCGCGTGCAGGCACGCGTCATAGCTTCCAAAGCGCGACTGGCGAGCCAGCAGCGGCGTCAGGAAAGGGAAGAAGCGACGCGCGCGGTTGGCGAGTGTCGAACCGAAGGTTGCGATCGGGTGCGCGGAGACGTTGATGGAGCCGTCGGCCTCGCGCAGGCGGGGCCCGACGATGCCGACGTCAGGGTGCTCGCGGAGGTATCCGACGAGTGCGGCAGCAGTCGCAGCCGGCACGATGCAGTCCGGGTTCACCAGAAGAACGACATCGCTCTTGCAGCGCGCGAGCCCCTGGTTGACGGCGCGTGAGAAACCGACATTCTGCTCGTTTGCGATCAGCTCGACACCCGGAAAGCTCTGGCGCACAACTTCCGCGGTGGCGGCGTTGTCCACGACGACCACGTGGAGGTCAGCCCCGAGGAGTGCATTGAGGCACGCCCCGATCGAGGTGGCCGATTGATAGGTGACGACTATGGCGTCTGCCATGGCCGCCTTACGTTACCGAGCCGCTGGGCGAGCCGTCGTCATGGGTTCCGTGCTAGCCGACGGTGACTGGCACCCCTTTCCATTGGGGGAACCAGAGCTGGTGGTTCTTGAATAGTTGCGCTTCCACGTACATCGGGCCGGTGGCGGTGGTTGGCGCGACGATGGTCACGTTCATCGTTGTGCTCTGGCCTGGCGCCACGTCCAGGGGCAGCAGGAAGTTGTAGCTGTTGAACCAGCTCGACATCGCCCCCGAACCGCCCTGGCGGCTCGTGAAGTGCACGTTCAGCTCGACCGGGTTGGTCCCGCCGGCGGGCCAGGTCTGGCTGCCGGCGTTGACGAGCGTCACCTGGAAGGTCTGGCTCTGCCCGGCAGTCCAGCTTCGCGGAGCCGCGCATACGTCGTAATTCGATCCCCAGGATGGTGATCCCACGCTCACGGTCGACGCCTGCCACTGCTGAAACCAGAATTGCTTTCTCTTGAGCATTTGCGCTTCCAGGTACAGCGTTCCTGCTGTCGTGGGAGCCGTCGCGGTCCCGGTGACCGATGTGCTGCCTCCGGGCGCCACGTCGGACGTCAGAGAAAAGACTTGACTTGAAAGCCACTTCGAGATGACCGCCGTACCTCCTGGAGTCGTTGTGAAATGCAGATCCAGCTGGACCGGGTTGGTCCCGCCCGATGGCCACGTCTGGCTTCCGATGTTGGTCAACGTGAGAGTCACGGGCAGGCTTTGCCCCGAAGACCATGCGGTGGGCACCTGGCACGAGTCGTAAGCGGCGGTGAACGCCGGCAGGACCGTGACCTTGATTCCACTCCATTGCTGGAACCAGAACTGCCGGCTCTTGAACAGCTGCGCCTCGATGTACATCGAGCCGCTGCCGGCGGGTGCCTTCGCGCTGACACTGAGAGTCAAGCTCGCGCCCGGCGCTACGTCCGACGTCAGCGCGAATGACTGGCTTGACAGCCAGCTGGACATCTTGGCGGAGCCCCCTGGGACGTGCGTGAAGTGAAGGTTGACCATCACCGGGTTGGGTCCGCCGGACGGCCAGGCCTGGGTCCCCTGGTTGGTAAAGCTGACCTGAAACGATTGGGACTGGGTCACGGCCCATGTCGTGGGCACCTGGCTCATGTCATAGCTCGCTCCCCACGCTCCGTACAGGGCGACGACCACCGCCTGCCATTGCTTGAACCAGAACTGCTGGCTCTTGAAGAGCTCGGCTTCGAGATAGAGGTAGCCGCTGGTCGCAGGGGCTGTCGCGGTCACCGTGAGAGTCGTGCTCTGCCCAGGCAACACATCGCCCGGCAGGGTGTAAACCTGGCTCGTGAGCCAATTCGCCAGGTTGGCCGAGCCACCGCCGCCTCTGGCGAAATGGAGGTCCAGCCTCACCGGGTTGGGGCCGCCGGAGGGCCACGGCATGTTTCCCTTGTTGGTGACGCTAACCGTGAACGTCTGGCTCTGGCCGCCATGCCATCCCGTTGGCGCCTGGCTCATGTCGTATCCGGCCACCCAGCTCTGGGCGGCGACGTTCACGGGTATCGACTGCCACTGCGAGAACCAGAACTGGTGGCTCTTGTACATCTCCGCCTCGAGATACATGGAGCCCGTCGTCGTCGGGGCGACCACGGTGACGGTCAGCGTGGCGCTCCCGCCCGGGGGCACGTCAGCCGGCAGCGCGTATGAGTAGCTCTTCAGCCAGCTCGAGCTCGTCCCTGAACCTCCGGCCCGCGTCGTGAAATGCAGGTGCAGATAAACAGGATTGGTGGCTCCTGACGGCCAGGTGAAAGTGCCGCTGTTGGTAACCGTGACATTGAAGGTTTGCGGCTGGCCCGCCACCCAACTGGTCGGGGCCTGGCTCATGTCGTAACCGGCCGACCAGACCTTGAAATAGGCGGAGAGGAGGTCCCAGATCTCGGGCGATCCACCCCCGTAGTTGAGGGTCCAGAACCCGACGCCGCGGATTCTCGTGTTGTTGACCAGGTTGTACCTCGTGCTCAGGGAGGCGGTGTCGTCCCAGTACATCTCCCTCCAGCACTGGAGCTTGTTGTCGTACCAGCTGTCCCATCGCTCGAGGCCGGCAGGGTCGGTGGGATCGCGGTGAATCTTGAAGGTGCCGGCTTTGACGTCGGGAGACCGGCGCACGGCGGCGGCCTCGGTGTACGTGGCTGCACCAAATGACTTGGTTGGGTAGGCATGCACGACGGGGCTGGCCACGCATGCGACGCGCCCGTAGTAGGGCAATCCGAGGATCGTCTTGCCAGGACCGGCCACCTTGGCGTACTGGCTCACGGCCGTGGTGTCGTTGTAGGGATACGTGCTCAGTGGCGAGACCGGGTTCATGCAGTATCGGGTACATCCCGCGCGCTTGTAGCCCGAAAAGTCCATGTCGTAAGCCATGATGAAAAACGAGTCGACGTAGCCGGCGAGGTCGGGGATGTTGAAGTAGCCGTCGTTGCCGGCCGCGGAGCCCGAGTACGTATCGATGGAGAGGTAATATCCCGGCTTCGCCGCGTCGAGCCCGGCGCGAAAGTCACGCGCCAGGGCGGTTATCAAAGACTGGTTCGACTGGTTCAGCGTCGGGTCGTTGTTTTTGCACGTCGCGAGCTGCCCCTCGTAGTCGATGTTGACGCCGTCGACTCCCTTCAAAGTCACCTGGTTCACGATTTGCGTGATGGTCGTTGCGCGGTTGTAGAGGGCGTCGCATTGATCCGCCGTCACGTGCGGCCCGACGATCGTCACGACGACCTTGACGCCATGTGCGTGAGCCGTGTTGACCAGGCCGGTGAGGGTGCTCGAGTTCCAGATGTCGTAATTCGAATCCCCGACTAGCGTGCCGTTGTATTGGATGTGGAGCGCGAAATACGCAACGGTGGTCAGCAGATCGAAGTTCCAGCTCGGATACCCGATCGTCGCGTCACCAAGACTGCCCGCAGTGGCGAAACCGAACACTTCCCGAGTCGGCCCCGCGGCTACCCTTGGCTGGAGTGGCTGGGTGGGGACAAAGGGGCCGAGGTGTCCTGGATTTGCCGGGCTTGGCTCCATGGCCGGCAGAGGCGACTGATCGGGAGTCGCCTGATTCGGCCCACTCGGTGGCGCTGGGGCCGGCGACTCTGACAGCCGGGGAGCGGAGGTGGCGAAAGAGGCGGCCGCGGCAGGAGCCACAGGCATGGCCCCTAAGGGGACCATCAGAGCCAACCCGATTCGTATGGCTGTAAGAAGGCGTGGGCGAGACTTGAAACCAGGCAGGGCGTGCAGTCTAGACGACGGGCCCCAACGCGAGTCAAGCGGAAATTCAGGCTAGATTACCCCGTGGCGCGAATCGCTCTGGTGCACGATGTTGCCGGTGTCGCGCAAGTCCAGGCGCGGCTCCTGCGTGAAGCCGGCCACGATGTCGACCAGATCCCGTTGTCGGAGCTGGGAGCCTCGTGGAGGTGGCCCGCGAAAGCACTTGCGATCCCGCTGCGCCTGGCGGCTTACCTTCCCGCGATCGCCAAGCTCAGGGGCAACCATTACGACGTCGTCCATATCCATTGGCTGAGCCAGGGCATCGTCGGCCTGCTCATCGGCCGGCCATTCTTCGCGCAGGCTCATGGCTCGGACCTGCACGTCAACATGCGCAACTCGGTGATGCGACAGGTGACGCGGACCGTTCTCGAGAAGGCACGGACGGTTTTCTACGCCACACCGGACCTGCCCCCGTACGCGCCCGGCTTCCGCGAGAAGCTTCGTTATCTGCCGAATCCGGTCGAGGTGGATGACAACATCGAGTCGCCGCCAACGAGGCTCGCCACGGCGCTGATATTCACCAGGCTGGCCCCTGTCAAAGGCGTGGATCGAATCTTTGCGGGAGCGGAGCGGCTTCGCAGGACCGTACAGCTGACCGCGTTGGACTGGGGCCCGCTGGCGAACGAATACTCCGAGCGCTACGGCGGCCTGGTGCAATTTGTGAAACCCGTCCCGCATCGCGAGGTCCCATCGTTTCTCAGGCGGTTCGACATCGTCATCGGGCAGATGCAGGCGGGCAGCCTTGGCCTCTCTGAGCTCGAGGCGATGGCAGGTGGCCGCCCGGTCATCATGGGAATCGACTGGAGCCTCTACCCGGAGGACCCGCCGCCGGTGATCGCCGCGAATGACGCGGACGGCATCGCCGCCGCGGTTGAGAAGTTAAAGGATGACGAGAAAGAGCTTGCCCGCCTGTCTCGGGAGGGAAAGGAGTGGGTACGGCGAAACCACGGTTTCGCGCGGCACCTGAATCTCCTCGAGACGGCCTACTTTGGTTCGGCCGCCTCCGTGTGAGCCGCCGCCTTGCTTCCGACGCCGATCAACCTGTACTTGAACCCAGCTTCCTGCAGGGCGTCCGCTCCGAAGAAACCACGCGCATCGACCAGCGCAGGCGCGCGCATCACTCGGGCCGCGGAACGCAGGTCGAGCTCGCGGTAGCTCGTGTGAGCGACCATGAGCACCGCACAGTCCGCCTTCCGCAGCACCTCCATGACGTCGCCCTTATGCTCGCGCACAAACGGATCGTGAACGGCGACATCGAATCCGCGATTCGAGAGGAGGCGAACCAGCTCCGCACTGGGTGAGTTCCTGGAGTCGTCGCTGTTCTCGAGGTATGCAAAACCAAGGACCACCACCCGAGCATGCTTTCGGGGCGCGATCAGCTCCCCCACGAGGTCGGCAACGTGTGAGGGCATGGCATCGTTGATCCGGCGTGCGACCCCGAGGAGTGAATCCTCGGCCCCGCCTCCGAGCGGCGCCGCAAGCAACCACGAATCCTTGGGGATGCAGTGGCCGCCGACGCCTCCGCCCGGAAGCAACACGTTGCGGCCGGGCACCTTGTTGACCAATTGACGCACGCGCCAGGCGTCGCCGCCCACCTGCTCACAGATCAGGGCGAGCTGGTTCGCGAATGCGATCCCCACGTCGCGATAAGCGTTCTCGGAGGTCTTGACGAGCTCGGCCGTCAAACAGTCGGCGGCATCGAGGTCGCCCTCGACGAAGGTCGAGTAAATGGCGACCATGAGCGCGGCCACCTCTGGCGACGAACCGCCGCAGACGCGGTTCATGGTGCGCATGTTCCTGAGCAGCTTGCCGGGCATCACCCTCTCTGGGCAGTGGCCGAGATGAAAGCTCCCCTCGTGGCGGCCGGTCGAAGCTTCGAGCGCCGGACGCACCACTGTGTCCATCGTGCCGGGCGCGATTGTGGATTCCACGATCACCAGTGCGCCTTCTTTGAGGACAGGTCCCAGCTGAGCGCATACGGACTTGAGCGCGCCAAAGCGCGGCTGGTGATCCGCATCGACCGGCGTGTCGACGCAGATCAAAACCACGTCCGCGTTTGCGAGGTCCGAATAAGCAATTCCCGTCAGCAGCTGCTCGGAGGCGACCACCTGGCCAACCAGCTCGGCCAGTCCCGGCTCGTCGCCTTCGATGGGCGATCGACCGCTGTTGATCGTCGCGATGCGCGCGGCATCAATGTCCACGCCGCGAACTTTGAAACCTGCGGCCGCCAGCACGCAGGCTGCGGGCAGCCCAACGTAGCCAAGTCCGATCACGCCGACGACCAGGCTGCGGTCTGCCACCGCTGACCGCAGCGCAGCCAGCGTGGTGGTCATCTCCGAGCGACGGTCACCACTCGACCATCGTCCCCGGACTCGACCATGGCCAGCGCCAATCGCAGCGCCTCGGTGCCATCCTCGCCGCTGACTACGCTCGCGGGTTCACCAGCGACTGCTTTCATGAAAGCCTCGAGCTCCGATTGGAGCGGCTCGCGCTTGTGGATGACGTATTTGACCATCGACCCCTCGCTGACGCCACGCAACATCGTGATCTGCTCCCAGCTGTGTGCGGTTGCCTCGGCGTTCTCGTGAAAGTAGAGGTCCTGTGTGAGGTAATCGGCCCGGAACATTCCGCGCTCCCCGGTGACGGTCATCTGGCGGATCTTGGTGGGAGTGAGCCAGTTGATCTGCAGTAGACCGACCGAGCCGTCAGCCAGGCGCAGCAGCCCGCTGACCATGTCCTCCCGGGTCGTGTGCACTTTGCGCCGCGTTTCCGCGTACACGCGCACGATCTCGCTGCCGGTCAAGAAGCGCATCAAGTCGAGGTCGTGAGTGGCGAGGTCGATCACGACCCCGACATCGCGAATTCGTTGCGGGAACGGTCCCAGCCGCTGGGCGTCGAACTCGTACGCCTTACCGAGCTGACCGTCGTCGAGTCGCCGTTTGAGCTCCAGCACGGCGGGGTTATAGCGCTCGATGTGACCGACTGCGAGCACTCGGTTCGCAGACTTGGCGGCAGCGATCAGCTCGTCGGCTTCGGCGAGGCTCGCGGCAATGGGCTTCTCAACCATGACGTGGCACCCGGCGGCGAGCGCCTCCATGACGGCCCGGTGGTGATTCTCCGTCGGCACCGCAATCGTGACCGCATCCGGCTTCTCTTTTTGCAGCAGCTCCTCGAGCGAGCCATAGCCACGGATGGCGTGGAAGTCTGCGACCTGACAGGCCGCATCGAGGTTCGAGTCGGCAACTCCGACCAGCTCCACGTCGGGAAGCTCATGCAGCACGCGGGCGTGGTTGCGGCCCATAACCCCAGTCCCGACCACGCCCACACGGGTCATAGCGAGTTGACTGCGGCTGTGATTCGTTCCAGGTCGGACGGTTCCAACAGCGGGTGCACCGGCAATGACAGAACCGAGGCCGCCACGCGGTCGGTCACCGGCAGGTCCACGTCGCCCGTCTCGGCTTGAATGTGCGGGAAGCGGTGGGCGCCAAGGGGATAAAACACCCCTGTCCCAATCCCGGCCGCACTGAGCCGTCGCACCACGTCGGAACGGTCGACCCCCTTCGGCAGCATCACCGTGTACTGGTGCCATGCATGGTCCCGCCCTTCCTTGACCACGGGAGTGCGGACTCCGCGGAGGTGGGCGTTGAGATAGTCGGCGTTTGAGCGACGCCGTCGAGTCGTCTCTTCCAACCTTCCAAGCTGAACGATGCCGATCGCGGCCAGGAGGTCCGTGAGGCGAAAGTTGTAACCGAGCATCTCGTACTCGTAGCGGTTGCGCATGCCGTGATTGCGAAGCAGCCTCGCCCGATCCGCAACCTCGTCGGATTCGGTGGTGATCATGCCGCCTTCGCCGGTCATCACGTTCTTCGTTGCGTAGAGGCTGAAGACCGCCGTCCCAAATGTCCCTACATGCCGGCCTCGGTAGGTGGCACCGACAGCTTGCGCTGCGTCTTCGAGAAGGATCACACCACGCCTTTGCGCCATCGCGGAGATCTCGTCCATGTCGCACGGCTGTCCGTAGATATGAACGGGCATCACCGCCTTAGTTCGCGGCGTGATAGCAGCCTCCAGCCGAGCCGGGTCGATGTTGAAGGTCGCTTCATCGATGTCGGCGAAGACCGGCTTCGCGCCGGTGAAGAGGATTGCGTTCACCGACGCGATGAATGTGAAGGGGCTGGTGATGACCTCATCGCCCGGCCCGACGCCGTGCGCGAGCAGGGCGAGGTGCAGGCCGGTGGTGCCGGATGACGTCGCGATTGCGTGGCGGGCGCCGGTGACGCTCGTGAAAGCCTCCTCGAGTGCCGCTACGCGGGGACCCTGCGCGAGCATGCCGGATTCGAGCACCTCGATGACTGCCGCCTTCTCCTCGGGCCCGATCCAGGGGCGAGAGAGGGGAATCAGCGGGGAGGAGCTCGACTCCGTCTGGTGATGAGCCTGGGTGGTCTGTTTCGCCAAGGAGTTAGAAAATCCTACAGGCTGGGCCCGCGTGCCACGCCGTCAAGGCGGGCGTCCACTCGAGATCCCGAGCTCGGCCCGTACTATAGCCTGACCTTCGATGATTCTTCGGAAGGGCCTGCTCACCGTCGTCATTCAGCTTTTCCAGCTGGCGGCGATCGTGGCTATCACCATCCTGGTTACACGCGTCACGGGCGCTCATGGCCGCGGCGTCTACACGCTTGTGTACGCCTTGGCGAACTTGGCAGCCATGATCACCGCGCTCGGGATCAGCTGGGCGGGCATCTATTACATCGGAAAGCGCCGGTTTCCCCTTGCGGACGTGGCTTCGACGTTGCTCACGGTATCGATGGCCGCAGGGGCCGTTGCGGTGGCGGGGCTTGCGGCGGCCTATTTCATCTTCCGGTCCACCTACTTCCACGACGTGAGCCTGACGCAGGCGGTGATCATGCTGGTGCTCGCGGCAATTATCCAGCTGGTCACGACGACCTCGTCGATCGTGCTCGGGTTGAATCGCCCTCTCCACTTTGCCGGACTCAGCCTGCTGCAGTTTGGCGTGGCTCTGCTGCTCCAGGGGATTCTCGCGTTGGCGGGCTCGCTCACGGCCACGTCAGCACTGATTGCGTTGGCAGTCGGAGCCGCAGGCAGCGCAGTCGTGGGGCTGGTGCTGGTCGGCCGCGAGGTACCGCTCCGGCTCGGTTTCGATTCGAAGATCCTGCGAAGTTTCCTCAACTTCGGCATCAGAGGCTACATCGCCAACCTCATGCAGTTCATGAACTATCGCCTCGACGCGCTGATCGTCAACGGGCTGTTGGGCATCGTGAGTGTGGGCTACTACTCGATTGCCACAGCAATGGCGGAAGCTCTCTGGTACGGGGCCAACGCCTTGGCACTTGTCCTGTTCCCGCACGTCTCATCGCTTGAGCGGAAAGAGGCTGACCGCATCACGCCGGTGGTCTGCCGCAATGCCGTTTTCATGACACTGGTCGGGGCTGTGTTGATGTTCGCTGTCAGCCGCCAGCTGATCCTGGCCGTCTTTGGGTCCGGCATGACCCCCGCGCTTCACCCACTCTGGCTGCTTCTGCCCGGCATCGTCACCTTGACGGCGGCAAAGGTCATCTCCAGCTACTTGAGCGGAATCGGCAAGCCGACCTACAGCACGTACGTCGGTGCCGGCACCGTGGTTCTAACCGTCATCCTGGACCTGGTCCTGATACCCCGCTTTGGCATCAACGGGGCCGCGGTCGCGTCCAGCATCGTCTATACGCTCACGGCGGCAACCTATGTCTGGATACTCAGGCGTGAATCGGGGGCGAGATTGCTGGAGACGTTGGTCGTCCGGCCCTCGGACTTCGTCCGTTATCGGCGCGTGCTCGACTCAACTGTGAGGCGCTTGATCGCCTTGAGCCCGGCTCGATCGTGACCGCCTGGGTGAAGGCTGCTCAGCCGGAGCTGCACGCCCCCTCGACCAGCGGATAGATCTCCAATGCGTCGACGACCGCCGCGGATTGGCTTCGCGCCATCAACCGCGTGCCCAGCTGCCCGCCGACCCGCTCGAGCGTGATCGGAGCGCGCACCCAGCGCACTCCGGCCGCCAAACCCGACCAGGTCAGCGAGGCGTCTGCGCCGCCCACCGTCACCTGGAGTACGTTGGACCGGCCGCTCCCATCGTCATAAACCCGCGCACCGACGCAGAATCTGCCGGCATCTATCGGACGGATGGTCTGGTGAGTCGCCGACCCCGGATTGATCGCCGAGGCGGCCGCTCCGGCCTGGTACGCGGGGCCGCCCACGATGGTCCAGCCGCCCGTGCCGTCCGCTGTCACACCGCCCATCTCTTCGGCCTGGTACGAGTGGCCGACCTCGAACTCGCCCAGGCCCAAGGTCTGCCCCCCGGCCGTCACGACGCTCAGCCGGTACTGACCGATCGGGGCGTCCGAAGGTATGGGGAGGGCAACCGTCCCGGTCGAGCTCGTGTTGCCGGCGTCGATGGTCCGGCTGTAGGAGGCGGTCGAGCCGAGAGCGTCCGCTTGCAGGCGAGCACTTCCTGAAGCGCCCTGACTCCACTCGAGGCGCGCGAACACGGCCCGGCCCGCCTGTACTTGTTGCGGACCCAATCCGCTGCGTGCAAGTTCCGGCCCCGGCCCCGGATTGGCGGGCAGATTCAGGTATTGGTCGAGCATGCGCGGGTCGTAGCTGTAGAGCCGCCAACGATCTCCCGAGGCGACGACTGTAAGGATCTGGGCGTTGGCCAGCTGGTCCCACGCGGCGGGGCCGGTACGGTCCATGTCCACGAGCACGTCAGTCACCCCGTAGTGCTCAAGGACGCCGGCCAGCGAGAACGAATCAAGACGCCCTTGCACCGCATCTGTGGCGTCGACTCGCCGGACCGCGCCATCAAGCGCTGCCATCTGGGAGGGGAAATGTGCATAGGGCACCGCGACCACCTCGATGCCGGTGAGACCGGCCACCTCATAAGCCATCCTTGGCTCGGCCAGGAGTACGGAAGACCTGGGCAGCTTGTCGATGGCCGCCAGCCGGTCCCTCCAGGCGACGGTGAGGTCGGTTGAGCGGCTGTAAGCGATGCTCTTCGGCGAACTGGCGGGAGAGCGATAGAGAACAAAAGGTCCGAAGTAGAAGGTGCCGGCAGCCGCCACCGTGGAAATGACGAGCACCGCGGCCGCCGGCATCTTCCACCGGCCCCGCAGCGCGCCGATGGCGAGCGCGACCGCCCACGCCCAGGCCACCCACGCCAGCGGGTGCAGCACATAAGACACCCTCGCGAGGAGGTACTGGCCGCTGTACGTGGTAGCGAACAGCGGAGTGAGGGCCGCGGCGGGGATGGCGAGCACGACCGCGATGACCAGCCCGGCGCCGACCTCGCCCGCACGCCAGAGGCGCACGAGCATGACCGCGAACGCGGTCCCGAGGATGGTCCCGGGATTGTCATACCAGTTGCTCGGCCAGACCCAGGTCCATGGATGGTGGATCACGCGCAGCGGCAGGGGAGAGGTGCTGGCCATCGGAGCGTAAGGAGCCAGCGCGTAAACCGTGTGCGTATCGGCGATCAATAGGGGTACGGTCGCCGCGCCAACGACGGCCGCGGCAATTGCCAGCCGCTTCCAGGCAGGGGAACGGACCAGCACCGCTGCAGCCACCGCGCCGGCCAGGGCGGCCAGAAGGAACGGGGCAAGGAGCGGATGGGTCGCGCTCGCGGCAAATGCGATGAGCGCAGCCAGCATGAGCTCGCGGCGAGACCCGTTGTCGACGAAGCGAAGCAGGAACGCAAGCGCGAGCCAGGCCAGGATGTTCCCAAACTGGTTGGGGTAGACGGCATCGCGAAAGTCGAAGTTGACCCCGAGCACCATATAAAGAGCGGTGCCGATCAACGCCGCGACCCCACTTCGGGTTATCGCCAGGGCGAGAGTGAAAAAGGCGAGCACGATCAGTGGCGGGAGCGCCACCGTCAGGACGCGCCAAACGGCGACGGGGTCCTGGCCTGACAGGTTGGAGACGAGAGCCAGGGCGAGGTGCCAGGTGCCGCTGGTTGGATCGGGAGCCGGCACCTTGGTGGAGAAGAAAACCTGCTGCGGCAGAGCAGTGAGATGCTGGGTGATGGAGCGAATCGCGGCCAGGTGATAAAAGGAGTCGGCGGTGGCGCTGAGCCAGGGCCCCGAGTAGAGGCCCGAAAGGGCGGCTCCAACCGCGATGGCGAGCGCGACCCATGACGTCGCCGCCGGCGTCACCGCCTCTTTGGTCGCAGGCCGCCGATACAAGAGGGCGATCGGGGATGCGAGTGCTGACAGCACGACCAGCGCGATCGAGACCGTCTTGACGCCCCCGAATCCAATCCCCGCCAGGTAGCCACCCCAACCGATCAATGAGATGAGCACCATGGAGAGGGCGAAGGCCGGAGCGATCTGCAGCGCTGCCGCCATGCCTCGGGGGCCGATCAGTCGCCAGACGACCCAGCCCGGCAGCAGCAGGACGGCTGCCGCCACAACGGAGATCCAGGCGTTCGTCACCGGAAGGAGCATGGCTCAGTGGCCGCGACGAGGGTCACTTGAGCGACTTGTTGTACTCCATGTCGAACCACATGGCAAAGAGGAGGAACTGCAAGCCGCCGTTGAGCAGGATCGCCACCAGCACGATGGTCGCCGTCGGGATACCGGCGCCGGTTATCAGTCTCAGAGCGGAGTACACCAGGCCGAGGACGGTCCCAGCGATCAGAAACAGGGTGCCGAAGAAATAGAAGAAGACGAGGGGGTGGAAGTCTTTGATCACGTACTTGATGAACAGGCGGTTGACGAAGCCGCGCCACAAAAGGAAGCTCACCCTGGGAATCACCTTCCCAACGTTCATTGAAGACTTCTCGCCGACGCCATAGCGTGGATGCACCGGCACGTCCGCGACGCGGATGTTACGAACGTTCAGCTGTATCAGGAGGTCGTTCGGATAGCCGTAGCTTGGGTAGATTCGGTTGAGATCGAGCGACATGAGCGCCGTCCGCGATATGGCGGTGAACCCGGACTGAGAGTCGGCGACGTGCCAGTAGCCCGAGGCGATCTTGGTCAGCATTGACAGGAAGGCGTTTCCCAGGTAGCGGACCGCCGGTGTCTTGCGCCAAGCCTCTCCAGTGAACAGCCGGTTGCCTTTGCTGTAGTCGGCTTTCCCGCTGATAACTGGCTCGATGATCAGGGCGAGGTCGTCGGGGTCCGTCTGGCCATCTCCGGCCATCAAAGCGATCACGTCGACGCCAAGTTCCAGCGAGCACCTGTAGCCGGCGGCAACCGCTTTGCCCACTCCCTGGTTCTTGGGTTGGGCGATCACTGTCAAGCGGGGACCCATGCGTTCCTCCCACGCTCTCAAGCGTTCCCGAGTGGCGTCGGTGCTGCCATCGTCAACCACGACGATGTGATCGACGTATCGCGGCATCGTCTCCAACACCTTGTCGATCTGACGCTCCTCGTTGTATGCGGGCAAGACCACGCCCACGCTGCACCCGCCCTGCACAGGGGGTATCCTAGCCGCCCGGCCGAGGGCTACGGCGATGCCTCCCGGTCAGCCTCGCGCCCGCAATGGTGCGTAGACGTCGAGCGGAATCGACGCCGCGCGGCCGCATGCAGAGCAGTGCATCAGGACCGCGTCCGGCCTGCTCTCTTGTGGCTTCAGCGCCTGCCCGCAAACACATGCGAAACCCTTCAGCCGGGCCGGGTTTCCCACCACGATTGCATGGTCGGGAACATCGTGGGTTACGACCGCCCCGGATCCGACCATTGCGAAGCGTCCGATGTTCACCCCTGGGAGGATCACCGCGCCGCCGCCGACCGCGGCACCGTGACGGACGACTGCTTCGCTCACCTTCCAGTCGCTGTCCGATTTGAGCGAGCCATCAGGGTTGATCGCTCGGGGGTGTTTGTCGTTCAGCAGCATCACGCCCGGACCGAGGAAGACGCCATCCTCGAGGTTGAATCCGTGAAACACGAAGACTCCGTTCTGGAGCTTGCACCGATCGCCGATCCGGACATCTACATCGACGTACGCATCCTTGCCCAGGACACATTCGCTGCCGATCGCCGCGCCTTCACGGATCTGGACGTGGCTCCAGATCTTGGTTCCGGCGCCAATCTCGGCCGCATCCGAAACCTCAGCGGTGGGGTGAATGCTCACACCCTGGCGCGCACGCACTGGGTCAGGCACCGTCCTCGCCGCGCGCGAGTGTGGCCAGGTTGCGGTAGGCGCTCTCCATGCGCTTCATGTTGACTTCCCATAGCCCGCGCTGGTTGATCACCTCACGATTGTGGGCCGCCGCCGATGAACGGCGAGCACGATCCTCGAGGGCCGAGACGATGGCGTCGGCGAGTGGCGCGACCGCCCTGACGGGCACCACGGTCCCGCCCTCCCGCGTCACCCATTCCCGATTGGAAGGGAGGTCCGAGACGACTGGATAGGCCCCGGATGCCATCGCCTCGAGCAACGTCACCGAGGTGCCGTCGGATGAGGGTACGGACACATAGACGGCGGCACGACTTAGGCGCTCGCCAAGCCCCGCCGGCCAGCTCGCGGTACCTGCAAACTCGACGGCGCCCGCGATGTCGAGGCGCCGCGACAAGTCCTCCAGCTGTCCCCTGAGAGCGCCGTCGCCACCCACCACCAGGCGCGCGGCCGGCACCCGTCGCAGCACCTCAGGCATGGCTTTGATCAGGACGTCCACGTTGTACACACTTCGCTCGAGGGATCGCTGGCTCAGGATTACAGGCTCTCGGTCCGCCGGCGCCACCATATGGCTCCTCAGCGCGTCGAGCATTTCGTTGCCGACACCCATCACCACCTGCAGAAGGCGCTCGGGACGTGCGCCCATCGCCTGCGCCGCCTGCCCCAGCTGCTCCGCGTTGTAGGTGACAAGGTCGGCGCGCGCGAGCACCCATCTCACGAGTCTCCGTGTGATCATCGACAGGCGTGGATCGATCAAGAGGTCGGAGCCCCACGCGGTGACCACCATCGGATGGCGTCCCGACATCGCTGCCAGGAAGCCGTAATCAGACACGTAATGGGCGTGCACCACGTCCGGGTTGATCCGTTTGAGCTCTCGGTAGAAGCCGGCGGCTCCCAACCGTGCGGCGGTGACGAGCCTCACCATGCCAGGAAAGCGACTCATGGCGGCCACCGACCGAGCGCCTGCGCGGCGGCCACCCGGTCCGCGCGCGCGCATGAAGTGCACGCTGGGGTTCCCGTTGAATGTCACCCTTGGCTGGTAGTAGCTCAACAGGCTTACCGCGAAGCCCTTCTCTGAGAAATGACGGGCCCATCGCTGTACGTGGATGCTGTCCGGGTTCCCGATCAGGCAGATCTTGATAGGCGGGCTCATCGTGCGGGCAAGGGTGAAAACATAGCAACATGCCCCAAGCAGATCGGTGGAGGCGCCCGACGACTTGAACCTCAACGACACTAGCCAACGCAAACGATCCAGGTCGCTGAACGTCCTGCAAATCGTCCTCCCAATCCCGCATCTCGAGGCGTCTCCACACTGGCTGGCGATCGCGCGATGGGTGCCTCAGGTCCTGATGGTGGCGTGGGTGTTGACCCTGCCGTTCGAGTTCACCAAGCTCTACTTCCCAAACCAGGCCTTCGAGGTCAGCCGGGTCGTGCTCGTGCTCTGCCTGGCTGCCTTCGCGGTGCAGCTGGTGGTCGAGCGCAGGGAGCTGCGCTTGCCCTTCAGCGCAAGCACGATTGGGCTGGCGCTCCTCACGGCATATGCCGTGGTCAGCGCCGTGGTCGTCGGCTCAGTGCCCGGGGTGCGGACGGCGGGCGCGATGGTCGCCTATCTACTGATGACGATCACCCTGTTCAACCTGGTGCAGACACAGGAGCAGCATCGTCGGATCTGGAGCGCCCTGGCGGTGACCGCGATCATTCTCTCGGTTGTAGGACTGTTTCTATACCTCACCAACAGCTACATCTGGAACCCACCGAACGCCGGGC
>DASXNH010000215.1:0-12050 GCA_036495195.1 Candidatus Dormiibacterota bacterium | reverse complement strand
GCCCACTCAGCGGCGGCCCACGTGCCAACCAGAACTCGTCCAGTGGTCTGGCGTCGCAGGTGCTCAAGCAGCTCACCGCCGACGCCGCGTCCCTGACTGTCAGGTGCGACGTAGGCATGGCGGATGAGCTCGACGTCCCGGACGGGCTGGATCCCCATGACGCCGACCACCCCTCCTGCCGCTTCGTAGCCCCAGAACGCAACGCCCGCGGCAATTTCGCGCTCGAGCTCGTCCGCCGGCATGTAGGGCTCGTGCCATCGATCGGCGGGGATGACGCCGCGGTAGGCCGCGGCCGCGCTGTTGATGATCGCCAGGATGGTTTCGCGATCGCCGTCACGCATAGGCCGGATGGTCATTGATCGCACGAGCGGTCGCTGTCCCTCAGCGACAAGGTACGCGCGGACCGGAAAGGTGGCGCCGCCGACCCAAGCGGATTCAGCTCGCCGGGCTCTGGGGCCACGCCGCGGCGCCTTCTGTGCTTCTCCAAAGCAGCGCAGAGCAGATCACGATGTCGGCAGTCGCAATGTTGGTCGCGAGAGCCACATTCCTGACATTGCATATGCGCATCAGCGTCTGAATATCGGGGTCGTGCGGATGCTTGTCCAGTGGGTCGACGATGAACAGCACCGCGTCGACCAGGCCCTCAACGATGCGGCTCGCAATCTGAACGTCGCCGCCGTGAGGTCCTGACTCCACACGCTCCACCGCGAGGCCCACCTTATCCGCCAGCAACCTGCCGGTGGTGCCCGTGGCGGTGATGTGGCAGCGCTTCAAGCGCTCCCGGTTGAATGTCGCGAAGGCGACCAGGTCTGCCTTCTTCCCATCGTGCGCGATGACGGCGATACGAGGCACGCGTACGTTCGGTCCATCGATAGCTCTGATCAAATCGCTCATTTGTCAAAGAGAGCGTGACGCACGGGCGGGTTCGATTTGTTTGTGCGAGTCACCCAAGCAGGTTAAGGCGCGGTGATCAAATTCCGTCCCAATGGTGCGCCGTCACCGGGGTGACCCTGGTCACCCCGAGTCTTAGAGGAGCGTGCGTGACGAAATACTGCTTGGCGACGTTTATGCGCTGTTAATGTTTCTCGATTTTGATGTATGGCTGCTGTAGGCGTCATACCTTAGGAGGCGTGGGGGACTTGTGGTGCGTGTGACGCGCCGGCAGACGATGCTGGCGGCGCGAACCGCCGCGGTGGTGGCGGTTATCGCTTTGATGGTCCTGGCAGCCGTCGTCGCCACCACGCGTGGCCAGCCCAGACGAGCCCCGACGGTCACGGTGCCACCGCCTCAACTCAATCCGGCCAGCTCGCTTGGGACCGGATGGCAGGGGTACGACCTGATCGTGGCGCCGGGCAACTGGAACGGAGCGGCCAACGGGGCGCCCGACATCATTGCGCGGAAAACTTCGAATGGGACCTTGTGGCTGTTCGCAGGGAATGGCCTGGGCGGGTATTCGCGTCCAGTCCAGATCGCCTCAGGCTTCAACGTTTACAGGCAGCTGTTCGCGGCCGGCACGTTCACCGGCCATGGCCATCCTGACCTTTTGGCCGTCCGCAACGACGGGGCATTGATCTTGTTTCCGAACCTCGGTAACGGAACCCTCGAAGAACCCGTCTCGCTCGGATCGGGATGGGGCGGCTATGACCTCGTCTTGGGTACCACCAACTTCAGCGGCACTCATCGGTCGGATGTGATCGCGCGAAGTGCCACCGATGGCACGTTGACTCTCTTCAAAGGCGACGACAATGGCGGATTCTCTGGTACCAGCAGCCACATCACATCGGTCAGTTTCGCCAAATACTCATTACTCGCCGCCCCCGGAGATTGGGACAACGACGGCTTCCCCGATCTGGTGGGGCGGAGCCCAGATGGGACGTTGTGCCTGTTTCGGGGAAATGGGCGTGGCGGGTTTCAGAACACGTCCTGCGTGCCAATCGGTGGTGGTTGGGGAGCCTTCGACGCCATCCTCACGCCGGGCAAGTGGTACGGAAGCGACCGGGTCGATCTTTTGGCCCGCAGTCTTGACGGAAACCTATGGCTGGCGACCGGGTCAGGGATATCCGGCTACATCGATCCGCTGAGCGTTCAGCAGTGCTCCACCTTCTCCCTCCATATAAGCTCGATGTCGCCGAAGTACACGATCAACTTTGAGCGATTCGGTCAGGCGCAGCCGCAGACCATGGCCACCCTGGCGGAGACTGATGGGACCGTTCAGGCCATTCCCGCAAATGCAAGTCGTGATGGCGCGAATTGGTTGCCGTCTGCAACCTACTCCGACACTTGCTCGTGGCCCTCAGGCATGTACGCCGCTCGACTGGACACGATCGTTCCTATCGGCGTATCGGGCGCTTCACTGAACGACACGAGCTATGTCACGTTCGTCGTACGTCCGCGAACGCCTCCGGCTGCGCGACAACTTCTGGTCGTGGCCTCGACGAATACTTGGGCCGCGTACAACGACTGGCCTCAAAACGGAAGCTTCTACTCACCGAAGCATCCGACCCAGGTGAGTTATCTTCGGCCGAATCCAGGCGCGACCCCAATGTTCCAAGCCGGACATCTGGCCGGGGGCGAAGTGGAAATCCTGCAGTGGTTGGAGGCACACGGGTTCGCCTACCAGATGGTTGCGGACGTGGATCTCAACGACAGCCCCTGGCTGCTGTCGACCTCCAACTACTACGCAGTCGTGATCAGCACGCATAGCGAGTATTGGACTGGCGCTGCGTTCGACGCAGTGGCCAAGTACTTGCAGAATGGCGGAAGCGTGCTTTCGCTGTCTGGAAACACGATGTACCACGTGGAGAAGCTTTTGAAGCCACAGAGTGCTGCGACATGGAGCAGCCTGCTGGTCGGCGGCGAGGGTCCTGTTCGACCTAAATACGCCATCGGCAATCTTCTTGGTTCGGGATTCCTTTACACGACCAGGGACACCTGCTCTCCGTACAAGGTCCTCCTCCCCAAGTCGTGGCTGATGGCAGGAGTGACAGGGCGCTTGATCGGCGGTAACGGAAAATACTGGCAACGCGGTTGCTTTATGAATGCGCCTGGGGTGGGAGCGGGAGCATCAGGCGACGAGGTCGATACCCGGCTCCCGTTTCTCCTCAATCGCCAATATCAGACCGTCGCCGAGGGCCGCCCCAGAGTCGGCGGAACTTCAGACATCGTTTGGTTCCTGCGCCGGAACGGGGGGCAAACCGTGAGCGTTGGGTCCATCTCGTTCGGTAACAGCCTTGCCATCGACCCGAACCTGTCACGGCTCGTGACCAATGCCCTTAGGAACTTCCAACATTTCAAGGACATGGGTCAGACGTCGTTTGGTGGGCTCGTGGCAGCAGGGGACTGGATCGGCAACGGACATCCCGACATCCTCGCCAGAAGGGGCGACACCTTGAATCTATACGAAGGCAATGGATCTGGTGGATTGTCTGGATTCAGGGTCATTGGCACTGGTTGGGCTAAGTACAACCTGGTTGCCCCTGCGGGAAACTGGACTCGACAAGCCCGACCTGACCTGTTCGCACGGCGAGCCTCAGACGGCGCCCTCTTTGTTGTGCCGAATGACGGCTTCGGCGGGGTCGAAGCGCCTTACCGGATTGGCCCAGGAGTCAAGTGGTCGAGTTACGACACCATCACCGGGGTGGGCGAGTGGAACGGCGATGGCATTCCTGATCTCATTGCGCGAACACCAAATGGTGCGATCTACCTCTACAAGGGATTGAAGAACGGTCAGATTGATCCGACTCCGGTGCTGCTTGCTACCGGGTGGGATATTTACGATCAAATAATCGGGCCGGTCGACTGGAACGGTGACGGGCTGCCTGACCTGATTGCGCGCAAGCCCGATGGATCCATGTGGATTTCACTGGGCAGGGCGGATCACTCGCTTGCTCCTCCGCAGGAGATGAGTGCGGGCGGGTGGGACCGGTACTCGACGATCGTCGGCGGTGATGGCGAGTGGACATCCACCGACCACCAGAGCCTGCTGGCGCGAAGGGCCGACGGCACCCTCTGGTTGTTCTACGGCAAGGGGACCACGTCATTTGCCGGGTCGAGGTATCTGGACAGCGGCTGGAACGACTTCTCCTGACCCGGACCACCAGTGGGCCACTGAGAAAACTGGTCCATTTCGTGTGAGAGTCTCGAAGCTACTGGATCAGTCGGTGACGAGCCGCGTGCGCTCCTTCACATCCATCAGGCGACCACCCTGGCGGATTGGGCTTTGTTGAACACGAACTCGCCGTTGACCGCATCAACCTCGATCGTATCGCCCTCTGAGAACTTGCCCTCGAGGAGCATGATCGCGAGCGGGTCCTGCACCAGCCGCTGGATCGTCCGCTTCAGAGGCCGCGCGCCGTAGACGGGGTCCCAGCCACGCTGGGCGAGCAGCTTGCGCGCGGCGGTGGTGACCACGATTCCGACGTGGCGCTCCGCCAGGCGCTTCTCGAGGCGCCGCAGCTGGATGTCGACGATGGCACCGAGCTGATCCTGGGTCAGGGCGCGGAAGACGATCACCTCATCGACCCGATTCAAGAACTCCGGCCGGAAGTGATCGCGAAGCACCGTCATCACCGCTTCACGGACCTCATCGAATGGCCGGCCCGACATGTCCTGGATGAGCTGGCCTCCGAGGTTGGAGGTCATGATCAGAACCGTGTTGCGGAAGTCGACCGTCCGGCCCTGGCCGTCGGTGAGACGTCCGTCGTCGAGGATCTGCAGCAGCACGTTGAACACATCAGGGTGCGCCTTCTCGATCTCGTCGAAGAGCACGACCGAATAGGGTCTGCGGCGCACGGCCTCGGTCAGCTGGCCGCCCTCGTCATAACCCACGTATCCGGGTGGCGCACCGATCAGACGCGCGACCGTGTGCTTCTCCTGGTACTCCGACATGTCGAGGCGGATCAGCGCCTGTTCGTTGTCGAACAGGAACTCGGCCAGCGCACGCGCCAGCTCGGTCTTGCCGACACCGGTGGGGCCGAGAAAGATGAAGGACCCAACCGGCCGGTTTGGATCGGACAACCCTGATCGATTGCGCCTGACTGCGTTGGCCACCGCGCTGACCGCTTCGTCCTGGCCGATGACGCGCTCGTGGAGGCGCTCCTCCATCTTGATGAGCTTGGCGATCTCGCCTTCCATCAGCCTCGAGACCGGGATGCCGGTCCAGCGGCCGACGATCTGGGCGATGTCCTCCTCGTCGACCTCTTCCTTGAGCAGAGGCTGGCCGCCCTGCAATTCGGAGAGCCGGGCCTGCGCGGCAGCGATCTGCTTCTCGAGCTCGACAGCCTTGCCGTATCGAAGCTCGGCGGCCTTGCCGAAATCGGCCGCTCGTTCGGCCCGATCCGCGTCGGCGCGGACCTCTTCGAGCTTGGCCTTGAGGCCGCGGATGCGGGCGATGACCTCCTTCTCCTGGTCCCAGCGCGATCGGAGCGAGGTGCGCTGCTCGGACAGGCCGGCCAGCTGCTTCTCCAGCGCGGCCAGCCGGTTCTTGGACGCTTTGTCGGTCTCCTTCTTCAGCGCCTCGCGCTCGATCTCCAGCTGGCGGATCTGCCTTTCGAGCTCGTCGAGCTCGGCCGGCAAGGAATCGATTTCGGTGCGCAGCCGAGCGGCCGCCTCGTCGATTAGGTCGATTGCCTTGTCGGGCAGGAAACGATCCGTGATGTAACGGTTCGAGAGAACAGCGGCCGCCACGATCGCCGAGTCCTTGATACGAACGCCGTGGTGCACCTCGTATCGCTCGCGCAGTCCGCGAAGGATGCTAATCGTGTCCTCGACGGTGGGCTCACTGACCATCACCGGCTGGAAGCGGCGCTCGAGCGCCGCGTCCTTCTCTATGTGCTTGCGGTACTCGTCCAGGGTGGTGGCGCCGATCGCCCTCAGCTCGCCGCGTGCGAGGGCCGGCTTGAGCAGGTTCGCGGCGTCGATGGCGCCCTCAGCCGCGCCGGCGCCGACCAGGGTGTGCAGCTCGTCGATGAAGAGGACGACCTGGCCGTTCGAGGCTTCGATCTCCTTCAGCACCGCCTTCAATCGATCCTCGAACTCGCCCCGGAACTTGGTACCGGCGACGAGCGCGCCAAGGTCCAGCGCGACCACGCGCTTGCCCTTCAGGCCTTCGGGTACGTCCCCCTGAGCGATGCGCTGGGCTAGGCCTTCCGCGATCGCGGTCTTGCCTACGCCCGGCTCGCCGATGAGCACGGGGTTGTTCTTGGTGCGGCGAGACAGAACCTGGATCACCCGGCGGATCTCCTCGTCGCGACCGATCACAGGGTCGAGCTTTCCTTCCGCGGCAAGCTTGGTGAGGTCGCGGCCGTACTTCTCGAGCGCCTGGTACTTGGATTCGGGGTTGGCGTCGGTGACCCGCTGGCTGCCCCGAATGGTCCGGAGGGCACCAAGCAGCGCGTCATGGCGGGCGCCTGCGTCCTTGAGGTGCTGGTTGTCGGCCAGGGCGAGCAGAAGATGCTCGGTGGAGACGTACTCGTCCTTGAGCGTCTCGGCTTCCTTCTCGGCAGCCTCGAGCGCTTTGGTCAGAGCCTGGCTGATGTACGGCTGGCCGCCGCCGCTGACCTTCGGAAAGCGCTCGACGGTGGACACCAGCGCGGGCTCGAGAGCCTGGGTCGAGACGCCGGCTTTTTCGAGCAGAGTGCGGCCGACGCCCTCGGGCTGGCGGATGAGCGCGAGGATGAGATGCTCCGGCTCGACCGCCTGCTGCCCGAGGCCACGCGCAAGCTCCCCGGCTTCCTGCACGGCCTCCGCTGCCTTCTCCGTAAACCTGTCAAAACGCATAATTTGAGGCTACCCGCTCACAAGGACCCTCAAACGGGCCGCCGCATCTTTGGCTGTCATGCCTGAGCTGCCCGAGTCCTGGGGTTGACCGTGGCCGCGGTGATCAGCGTGCCGGAAATCCAGCGGGAAAGCCGATGGGTAGCCGGACGTGAGGCGGCGTTTAAGTAACGAGGCCACCTCGAAAGGGGAGGCCTCACTTGTTCATGCTCGGATCACTTCTTCTTCTTAGCCTGGGCGTTGCTGATCTTGGCCGCGCGCGTCTTGCTCATGCCCTTGTCCTTCAGAGCCTCGTATGTCTTCGGGTTCTTGATCGACCTAATTTTCTTGCCAGGCATTCGCCACCTCCAGAATGAATTCTCGTAAGGACAACGCGCAGGTTCCAGCCGAGACGCTGATACCCGAGCAGATGACCATCGAGGGCCTGCGCGATGCTGCCGCGGGATGCAGGGCGTGCGACCTCTGGGAGATGGGGACACAGACGGTGTTTGGCGAGGGCCGAGAGACCGCGCGCCTGATGCTGGTCGGCGAGCAGCCTGGCGATCGCGAGGACATCGAAGGCCGGCCCTTCGTGGGGCCCGCCGGCCGCATCCTGGACGACGCTCTCGAGGCGGCGGGGATCACGCGAGCCGGTGTTTACCTGACCAACGCCGTGAAGCACTTCCGATGGGAAAGGCGCGGCAAGCGCCGGCTGCACTCCAAGCCCAGCCAGGTCCACGTGCGAGCGTGCCGTCCGTGGCTCAAAGCCGAGATCGACGTCGTGCACCCGCGTCTCCTCGTCCTGCTCGGCGCCACCGCCGCCCAATCCGTGCTGGGAACCACCTTCAAGGTGACCCGGCAACGCGGCAAGGTGCTCGCGTCGCCGCTTGGGGTTCCGGTGCTGGCGACGGTCCACCCGTCATCGATCCTCCGGTCACCCGACGACGCGTCGCGCATCGAGGCACTGGATGGTTTGATCGCCGACCTCAAGGCAGCCGCTCGGCATGCTGATGCCAGCCATTGAGCCAGTCCCTAGGAGTGGTCGGCTCTTGTAACTTCAGCTGTTCCCCCGACGCTCTGGATTCTCATGCTCCGTCACGCTTGGAATCAGCGGTCGCCTTACCCAACGAGCCAGGGACCGACCACCACGCGGTCGCGGTTCTCCTTACGAGCCCGACCCTTGGAGCCGATCCATTTGGGTGTGACTTGCCCCCGTCAGCCAGTCACCGAGATGGATGGCACTTCATCCAGAACGTCTGCCTTGTACTTCTCGACCGTTCCCGCTGGGTGCTGCGGCGGCGAATAGAGGGTGAAAAGCTTCATCGGCTCATCCCCGACGTTTCTGACGTTATGCACGCTCCCGGCTGGGACGCAAAGGGCCTCGCCTTTCGCAAAGGGCGTGACGGCTACGCCCATGATCGCCTCTCCCTCTCCCTTCACGAGGTAGATGAACTGGTCGACGTCGTGGACTTCCTCCCCGATTTCCTCGCCTGGCCGCAGCGCCATCACGACAAGCTGGCTGTGAACGCCGGTGAACAGCACCTGCCGGAAGTATTCGTTTTCCTTGGCAACACCTTTCAGATCGATTCGCATGGCTTCCATCACGACTCCTCCTCAACCAAATACTTCTGACGCCTTTCCGCTCATCCGCATTGAATTTCACAACGGCCCGAAAGAAAGCACCTGGAGTAGATTGCTGCGGCTGACGATGCCGGCAATACGGCCATGCAGGTCGACCACGACGAGGCGCCTGACGTTTGTCGTCTGCATCATCTCGGCGGCCTTGCTAAGTGGAGTGCCGGCCGGCACGGTGATCGCGGGCGAGCTCATGATCTCCGATGCGATCGTGCCCTCTGCCTTCGCCCGATCGTGACTTCGTTTCCGAAGATGGAGATAGTCCTCTGCTGATTCCAGCTCGTGCCGCCGCTCCTTGAACAGCAGATCCGTCTCCGAGACGATCCCGATTGGAATACCCTGCGGGTCGATTATCGGTATCGCACTGACCTTGTTCTCTTCGATGAGGCGGACCAAGACCTTGAAAGACGCGTGCGGACTCGCGACATGGACGTGGGTTGTCATGACGTCGGAGACCGTCCGATACATTGGGATAAGCGACCTTTCCAAGATCAATTCTTTGTGCGCTCCGCAACCAATACGGGACGTGCCGTCGGTAGCCAGGAGGATCCTGATGAAGCCCCTCGGTGTGTCATGAGCAAAGCGTTCCATGCGTCGCTCCGCCGCTACAGGGCCGATGGTCCCGTGATGCGAGGGTCACCCAGCCGCCGGCGAAGGGAACCACGGCTGGCGTAGATTCGCCTGCGATGACCACGCGCCGTGACCCGAAGGACGCGCTCCTGGAGGCTGGGCTCGCTCTTGCATCCGAGCTCTCGCTGCCGATAGTGCTGCAGCGGATCGTGGACCTGGCCGTGGAAGTCACCGACGCCCGTTATGGAGCTCTCGGGGTGATCGGCGCAGGCGACGAGCTGGTCGATTTCATCACCGCCGGGATCTCGACCAAGGAGAGACGGGCCATCGGAGCGTTGCCCCGAGGGCGCGGAGTTTTGGGGCTTCTGATCCGCGAACCAACGCTGGTGCGCGTCAAGGACATCAGCAGCCACCCGGAGTCGGTCGGGTTTCCACCCAACCACCCGCCTATGCACTCGTTTCTGGGTGCGCCGGTGCAGGCGCTGGGCAAGGTCTACGGGAACATTTACCTGGCCGAAAAGCGTGGCGCTGTTGAGTTCAGCCTGGAAGATGAGCGCTCGCTGAGCGTCCTCGCGACACAAGCCGGCGTGGCCATTGCCAACGCCTCGCTCTACCAGAAGACAGTACAGAGAGAGAGCTGGCTCGAGGCCCAGCACGAAATCACCACCCGCATCCTCGAAGGGGCGGACGCAAGTGCGATCTTGACTTCGGTCGCGGGGCATGCTCGCGACCTGGCCGGCGCCGATGCCGCGACGATTTTGACCACCACTTCGACTCCGGGCCAGCTCGTCGTGGCCGCTGCAGTCGGCGCTTATGCCGACCAGGTGATCGGCGAGCCGGTCCCGGCTGCCAGGTCAATTTCCGGGACGGTTATGGAGACCGGCCGGCCCCTCCATACGGACGATGCGACCACCCACAGCCGCGGTTACCAGCCGATCATCCGCGCGGGACACATCGGACCCGCCATCTTCGTTCCATTGCGGGTCGGCAGCGGCGCGATCGGCACCTTGATGGTCGCGAATACCAAAGGCCGGAGCCGGTTCGACGAGAGCACGATCCGCCTGGTCGAGACTTTCGCCGACCAAGCGTCGGTGGCCATCGGATATGGGCGCGCACAAGCAGACGGGCGGCGCTTGGAGCTGATGGACGAGCGCGAGCGCATAGCCAAGGAGCTCCACGACGGCATCATCCAGTCCCTCTTCGCGGTGGGCATGGGACTGCAGGCAACAGCGCTGACGGTTGGTTCACCGGAGTCTGCAGCGCGGATCGAGGGTGCCGTTGGCGAGCTTGATCGGGTGATTCGAGACCTGCGGAATTACATTTTCGGGCTGCGGCCGGGCATCCTCGCAGATCGCCAGCTGGACGAGGCGCTGCGCGAGCTGGGTGAGGACATCCAGAGGCGATCACCCGCCCGGGTCGCTGTCGAAGTCGACGCTGAGCTGGCGGCTGTGGTTTCTTCCCGCTCACATCAGATCGTACAGATGACCCGCGAAGCTCTGTCCAACGTCGCCCGCCATGCCCAGGCCCAGCGCTCAGTTGTGCGATTGGCGCGCAGCGGGAAGACGGCGGTGTTGACGATCGAGGATGACGGCGTCGGTTTCGATGTGCGCAGCGACTCGGCGGGCAATGGGCTGCGCAACATGCGCGAGCGCGCGACGGCCATGGGTGGCTCGCTGCGCGTTTCGAGCAAGGCCGGCCAGGGCACAAAGCTTCGGTTCACGTTTCCGATCTGACGCCGGCAAGGGCCGATAGGCCCCGTAGTGAGAGGGCCGTCGACCGTGCAGCGCCAAAGGCGTGGCTGCCACTATTGGCAGATGTCCAAGGATCAGCTCCGCATTCTTCTCGTGGACGATCACGAGGTTGTACGCGATGGCGTGAAAGCGCTGATCAACGCCAGCGATGGCCTTGTCGTCGTGGCGGAGGCCGGATCGGTGCGTGAGGCCATCGACCAAGCCCTTAGGACGCGGCCGGATGTCGTCGTGATGGACGTGCGCCTCGCTGACGGCAGCGGCATCGAAGCCACCCGTGAGATTCGGGCTCGCCTCGAGAAGACCCAGGTCCTGATGCTCACCTCGTTCGCCGACGACGAAGCCCTTTTCGCGTCGATCATGGCCGGCGCGGCCGGCTATGTGCTCAAGCAGATCCGGGGTGGCGAACTGATTCGCGCCATCCGCGAGGTGGGAGCAGGCAACAGCCTGCTGGACCCTGAGGTCACTCGATCCGTCCTGGAGCGCCTTCGCAAGGGCAAGACCATGCGCGACGAAAAGCTCGCACGCCTGACGGCACAGGAGGAGCGCATCCTGACACTTGTGGCTCAAGGTCTCACCAATGGCCAGATTGGCAAGGAGCTGAAACTGGCAGAGAAAACCGTCAAGAACTACGTGTCGACGATTCTCTCGAAGCTGGAGGTGGCGCGCCGGGCGGAAGCCGCAGCTTACCTGGCCCGACACACGACGACGCCCGGGGCTTAGCCGCGGGCCGGGCGGCAGGTTCAGAGAGCGCCGCGTCGGGTCAATCTAACTCCGTCTCAGATGAATAGCGTGATCGTGCCATGGGCTTCCGCGAGCGCCAGCGTGCTGATCGGGCGGCCGATCGCGCGGCGCCGATCGCCAACACCGATGCGGCCGTCAGTTGTCATCGGTACCTGAAACAGGACGAGTGACAGGGGTTTGTCTTGCTCTTCCACCTCAGCATCTCCTCACCAGCCGTGTTCCCGGAGCGGACTCCGACTCGCAGGGTCTCAAGTCCCGACGGCGAGATGCCCTGAGACCCCCAAAAGAGAGCTCCGGCGAGCCGATCCCGCCGGAGCTTGCCGTCCTATCGGCTGTCACGCAGCGATCGTCTGCGCGACCTTGAGTGTCCTGGGCCTGCGGCCCGCGATAAAGAGCTCGAAGACGAGTGCACCGAGCGCGACAAGCGCTGCGATCAGCAGCCCCACTGCCGCGTACATGGTGTAGACCCCCACCGTCCACCAGCCCCACGAGTTCAAAAGCGTGCCCCGAAGCATCTCACCCTGGAACAGGGTGGCCTTCTGGCCATTGAGCGTCGCCAGCTGCGCCTGAAGCGTCGCGTAGTTGGGGTCCGCCTTGTCG
>DASXNH010000214.1:0-2211 GCA_036495195.1 Candidatus Dormiibacterota bacterium | reverse complement strand
GGTTGGGGAGCGCGTCGAGGAGGGACATGTGCGTGGCAGCTTTTCCAGGTTCCGGACGACTAGGGTCCGGACTCAATTACGCCCACCATCTGATGATTGCGGCCAGAATGACGGTAGCGGCGAAATTCCTGGCGAGTTTGTCGTAACGAGTTGCGACGCGGCGCCAGTCTTTGAGGAGACAGAAGGCCCGTTCGATCACATTACGTCCGCGGTAGGCTTCGGCGTCGAACGGATACCGCCGCTTGCGCGTCGGGTTTTGTTTGATCTCGGGTGTGGTGCCGCGATCGGCGAGGAACCTGCGAAACTCATCGCTGTCGTAAGCCGCGTCCCCCAGCATGGCTTCGGCGGCAGGCAGTGGCGCCACGAGACCTGCGGCGGGCGGCAGGTCGTGACGATTTCCCTCGGTCAGGCTGAACGCGATGATCCGCCCGCAGCGATCCACGACGGCGTGGATTTTGGTGGTTCGCCCACCTCGGCTTCGGCCGATGGCTTGCTCTTGAGCCCCCCTTTTCCGCCGGCCGCGCAGCGGTGAGCCTTGGCCGTGGTGCTGTCGATGCATTGGGTCTGGGCCGCGTCGAACTCGACCAGCCCGGCCAGCATCGCCTGCCAGATCCCGGCCTTCGACCAGCGGTTGAACCGATTGTAGACCGTCGTGTACGGGCCGTACTCCTGGGGACAATCCTGCCAGCGGCAGCCAACGTGCAGGACATGGATGATGCCACTGATGACTTGCCGATTTCGCTTCGGCTTTACCCCAGGGCGGTTGGTCGGAATATACGGCTCAATCGCCGTCCATTGCTTCTCCGACAGCCAGAAAAGGCTCGCCATTCGTTTGCTCCCCACATTCGGGAGCGTCGAATCCGATCGGGCCGAGTCAGGTCAAACGCTAATTGAGTTTGGACCCTAGAGCATTTTCAGCATGACTAGAAATAGCCCGCATGACGGAGGAAGTGGGCGCATTCGGCAGGCGAGAAGCATGCGACAAGATCGCCGAGTGCGTTCCAGAGCGCCTCGACGGTCCGCAGTGCCCTGGCCCGCAGGATTGCCTTGAGTTTGGCGAAGGCCTGCTCGATCGGGTTCAAGTCGGGGCTGTAGGACGGCAGATAAAGCAATCCGGCCCCGGCGGCCTCGATCGCGTGACGCACGCCGGCCACCTTGTGCGAGGCCAAGTTGTCCATGATGACGATGTCGCCGCGCATCAGCGTAGGGGCGAGCACCTGCTCCACATAGGCGAGGAACAACTCGCCATTGATCGCTCCGTTGAACACGCATGGCGCAACAAGGCCGTCCTGTCGCAGACCGGCGATGAAGGTGGAGGTGTTCCAGTGCCCGTGCGGTACTGCATCAACCAGCCGATGACCCACCTCAGCCCAGCCGTAGAGCCTGATCATATTGGTCTTGGTCCAGGTCTCATCGATGAAGATCAACCTGGCTGGATCAAGCGTTGGCTGGCTTTCACGCCATTCCGTACGGGCCTTGGCGACGTCCGGTCGATCTTGCTCGGCGGCCCGCAGCGACTTTTTTTGAGCGTCAGCCCAAGCAGCGTCAACGTATGCCAGATCAGCCCGACGCTCGCCGCGACCTGGTGCGTGGCCAACAGCCATGCCTGAAGCTCACCGATCGTGGTATCGCCCCGCTCGGCAACATGCTCGCGGATCGCGGCGTAGAATGGCACCAGCTTCGGTGGTTTGTGACCACGCTGAGAGCGCGCGGTGGTCTCCCCTGTCATGCGTCGCCGCGTCAGTGCCTTCGACACATAGGAAACGCTCACCCGAAGCAGTTCGGCCACCTCACCAACCCGCTCACCATCGTCCGACGCCACAAACACTCGCTCGCGCAGATCCTGCGAATAAGCCTTGCCTCGCTGATACAGCATCCTTGCCTCCGGTTCCCTCCAACCGGACAACCAGGAATCACATATCCACCCCGTTTCGGAAGACCCTATGATTCCAGTGAGCCTGAAAATGCTCTAGACCCTATGTTCGCGCGCTGAACTGTAAAGGTGGCTCGCCTCGCGGCATGCAATCATCGAGGGTTAAGTCGTCGGAAAGACGACGCAGAGCCTCATGCATGGGAGACGAGCCACATGAAACCTATCACAAGTTACGTGGGACTTGACGTGCACAAATCGACGATATCGGTGGCGGTTGCCGACGATGGACGACGTGGAGAGGTGAGACATTACGGCGTGGTGGAGAACCGGGCCGATGT
>DASXNH010000213.1:0-4677 GCA_036495195.1 Candidatus Dormiibacterota bacterium | reverse complement strand
CGAGAAGCTGAACGGCTGCCCGGGGATCGGCACATCCTTGGCGTCGTCCTGCACGACCTGCAGGAACAGGCCGGTCTTGGGGCCACCCTTGTGCAGCTGGCCGGTGGAGTGCAGGAACCGCGGCCCGTAGCCGGAGGTGGTCGCGATCTTCCTGTTGTCCCTCACGGCGGTCCTCATGGCGGCGATCGCCGTGTTCGCGGCGGGGGTGTTGGTTGCGTAAGCCATGATCGCGAAGTACGCGCCCGGCTTCGCCTTGTCGAGCAACGCCCTGAGTCCCGATCGCGACCTGGAGGTCAGCGTCGATTCCGCGGCCGGCAGCTTGCCCTTGGCTTTGTACTCCGCCAGCACCTTCTTCGTGTTGTCCTTCGACTCCTGCACGTTGGGCTGATCGAAAGGATCGATGCCGAGGATCGAGCCCGCGATGGCGGTCGCAATCTCCCAGCGCAGGAACTCGCCGCCGAGATCGAGCTTGTCCCTCAGCGTGAGCGTCACCACCGGCATGCCGGCCTTGGCGAGCGCCGCAACAGCCGGGTTGACGGGATCGGCATCCATGCGGATGTAGGCGAAGAGGCGGTCGCCCCCGTATACCGCAGGCCTCCCGACGGGCTCGCCCTCGACGGGGACAATGCCCTTGCCTTGCTTGCCCGTGCTCTCGGCGATCAGCTGCTCGACCCAGTAGCCAAAGGTCGCCACCTTCGGCGACGCGATGATCGTCAGCTTGTTGCGGCCGACGAGTGCCATCTGGCCAAGGACCCCGCCAAGCCAGACCCCTGGATTCTCGTCAGCCTCGACCGAGTCCGCGCAGGCGTGGGCCATCTCGACCGCGCGCTCGAGCATCTCGCCCACATCCACGCCGATGAGGGCTGCCGGCACCAGACCGAAGTAGCTCAGCGCCGAATATCGCCCGCCGATGTCCGGCGGGTTCGGGAACAACCAGCGGAAGCCGTGCTCCTTCGCGAGCTTCTCCAGCGACGTGCCCGGGTCGGTGATCGCGGCGAACTGGCGCCCGGCGTTGACGTTCTTGCCGTTCTTGGTCACCTGGTCCCAGAAGTAGGCGAAATGCGAAAGCGTCTCGGTGGTCTCGCCAGACTTCGAGGCGACGATGAACAGGGTCTTGGCGAGGCTGATCTTGGCGCGAACGGCGAGGATCGTCGCGGGGTCGGTGGTGTCCAGGACGTGCAGCTTTGGGTGGCCCTTGGTCGCGCCGAAGGTGTTGCGCAGCACGTCGGGGCACAGGCTCGAGCCGCCCATGCCCAGCAGCACGACATCGGTGAACGCGCGACCGTGCACCTCGAGCTCCTTGAACTCGGGTGCGTGCTCGAGCATCTTCTCGGCGACGTTCAGCCAGCCGAGGCGATTCTTGATCTCTTCGCGCTTGGCGGGGTCGTCGGTCCAGAGCGTGGAGTCCTTGGCCCATAACCGCTTCGCCGCCTGCTCCTTGTTCAGCTTTGTCACCTGCGCGTCGACCGAGGGCTGCAGCAGGCCGAGGCTGTGCCACTGCCTCGGGCCCTTGCCCGCGCGGATGTCCTTCGCGTTCTGGATGATCGCTGCCAGCAGGGTCTCGAACGACTTCGTGAACGACTCGACGCCTTCGACCTCGAGCTCGTTGGTGACCTCGTCGAGGTCGATGCCGGCATCGGCCAGCTGCTTCAGCTGGCGCACCGCCAGCGCCACGTTCTCATCGATGCTGCGCCGGACCTCGCCGTGCTCGCGGAAGGCCGCCAGCGTGGCGGGCGGGATGGTGTCGACAGTGTTCGGACCGATGAGCTCCTCGACGTAATAAGTGTCGGGATATCGGGGGTCCTTGGTCGAGGTGCTCGCCCACAGGGGACGCTGCACCATCGCTCCGGCCCTCTTCAGCTTCTGCCAGCGCGGCCCGCTGAACTGCTTGAGGAACAGCTGGTATGCGACCTTGGAGTTGGCGATGGCGGCCTTTCCGTAAAGGCGCTCGAGCTCCCGTTTCTTCGCGGGGTCGGTGGTCTTCTCGATCATGGAACCGAGGAGCTTGTCGACCTTGGTGTCGACCCGGCTCACGAAAAAGCTCGCCACGCTCGCGACCTTGCTGAGGTCGCCGCCTTTCTTCTGCAGCGCTTCGAGACCTGACAGGTAGGCCTCGATGACCTCGGCGTAGCGCTTCACCGAGAAGATCAGCGTCACGTTGATGTTGTGGCCCTTCGAGATCTGGTCCTTGATCGCGGGCACGCCCTCCTTCGTGGCCGGGATCTTGACCATCACGTTCGGTCGGTGGCAGCGACTCTTCAGGTCCTCCGCCATTTCGATGGTGCGTTTGGTGCTGTGCGCCAGCGTTGGTGACACCTCGATGCTGACGTAGCCGTCCTCGCCCTGGGTTTTGTGATGCACCGGGCGGAAGACGTCGGCGGCGGCCTGGATGTCCTCGACCATCAGCTCCCACAAGATGTCCTCGGGCTTGCGCTTGGCCGCCACCAGGTGGACCATGGCCTCGTCGTAGTCAGTCGAGCCGCTGACGGCCTTCTCGAAGATCGTCGGGTTCGACGTGACGCCGCTGATGCCCTCATCGCGCAGACGGGCGAGCTCGCCCGAGGTGATGAGCTGGCGTCGGATGTTGTCGAGCCAGATGGACTGGCCGAGATGCCTGAGCTCCCGGATCGGAGAGGGTCTGCGCGTGGTGCTGATGGCCATGTCTACTTCGCCTTGAGGAGCTTGGTGGCGGCTGCCACGACGTGCTTGGCGGTGATGCCCGCCGCGTTCATCAGCTCCTCGGGCTTGCCGGAGCCCGGGAGATCTCGCACTGCCAGGTGAGCCACGCGCGGTGGCGCGTCGGCGAGCGCTTCCATCACCGCCGCACCCAATCCACCCTCGGGGTAGTGGTCCTCGACGATCACAAAGCGTCCCTTGGTCACACGTGCGGCTTCTTTGAGCGTCTTCACGTCGACCGGCTTCACCGAATAGAGGTCGATCACGCGCGCCGGGATCTTCTTCTGGGCCAGGGTGTCGGCCGCGGCGATGCAGGCGTGGAGCGTCACGCCGGCGCCGATCAGGGTCACCCTGTCCTTCGCGCTCTGGCGGACGACCTTCGAGCCGCCGACCTTGAAGGCCTCGTTCGGGCCGTAGATGGTGGGATAGGCGCCGCGCGTCGTCCGCATGTAGACGATGCCCGGAGTGTCGGCCATCACCTTGACGAGCTTGGCGGCCTGGTTGGGGTCGCTGGGGTAGAGGACGGTCGAGCTGTGGATGGCACGGAGCGAGGCGAGGTCCTCGAGGGCCATCTGCGACGGGCCGTCCTGGCCGATCTCCGTCCCGGCGTGAGAGCCCACCAGCCGGATGTTGGCTTGCGAGATACCCGCCATGCGGATGAAGTCGTACGCGCGGGCGAAGAAGGCGGCGAAGGTCGAGACGAAGGGTTTGTAGCCGCGCACGCTCATGCCCACTGCGGCCGCGACCAGCTGCTGCTCCGCGATCCACATTTCGAAGAAGCGATCGGGATATGCCTTGCCGAACTCGTCCGCGTGGGTTGAGTTCGACACCTCGGCGTCCATGGCCACGACCTCGGGCATCGCGCCGAGGGCCACGAGGGCGTCGCCGTAGGCCTTGCGAGTCGCCACCTTGTCGTCTTTCTTGTAGGTGGGCAGGGTCACCACCGCCTCGGGGCGCTTCACCGCCCGCGGGCTTGCCTCGGGCCTGGCGGTCTTGACCTTGAGGTTGCGGATGCCACCGAGCTCCTTGATCGCTCGCTCGGCCATGTCCGGCGGCAGGGCCTTGCCGTGCCAGCCGTCCTTGTTCTCGATCTCGGAGAAGCCCTTGCCCTTGATCGTCTTGGCGATGATCACGGTGGGCTTGCCGGTCGAGGAGAGGGCCACGCCATAGGCCCTGTCGATGGCCGCCACGTCGTGGCCGTCGATGACGATCGGAAAGCAGCCGAAGGCCTCCACCCGGCGCCGGTAGGCATCGGTGTTCCAGCCGAGCTCGGTCTCGCCGCGCTGGCCGAGGCGGTTGATGTCCAGGATCGCCGTGAGGTTGGACAGCTGGTAGTGGCCGGCCTTGTCGAAGGCCTCCCAGATCGAGCCCTCGGCCAGCTCGGAGTCGCCGCAGAGGGTCCAGACGTGGAAGGGCAGCTTGTCGAGGTTCTTGCCCGCCAGGGCGACGCCCATCGCGATCGGGAGGCCCTGGCCCAGGGAGCCGGTGGCCACGTCGACCCAGGGCAGCGCCGGAGTCGGGTGGCCCTGCATCCGGGAGCCGAACTTTCTAAAGGTCATCATCTCGGTGTCGGTGATGGCCCCAACCGCCTTGAGCATCGCGTAGTACAGGGGCGAGGCGTGGCCCTTGGAGAAGATCAGGTGGTCGTTGTTGGGGTCCCTGGGCTTGTTCCAGTCGTACTGCAGGTAGCGGGCGATGAGGACCGCGATGAGGTCGGCGGCGGACATGGAGGAGGTGGGGTGGCCGGAGCCGGCGGCGGTGGAGGAGCGGATGGAATCAACCCGCAGCTGCTGCCCGAGCTGCCGCGTGAACTCGAGATCGGTGGTGGCAAGCGTCTCGGTGGTGACCGTCATGTGCACTCCCTACCCACAGCGTCAGCTGAGGGGGACCCCTTGGGGCGCGCAGCGCGCCAACAGGATAAGTGTATCGAGTGGCTGAAAGGTGCCGAGGACCGTCCTTTCAAGCGCTTGCCAGACGCGGGCTCCCCTCCGGCCGCTCCGC
>DASXNH010000212.1:0-2747 GCA_036495195.1 Candidatus Dormiibacterota bacterium | reverse complement strand
GAGGTACGCCAGGAGGAGCTGCGCGCCAAACTCGTCGTCTGAGGCAGGTGGGGCGCTCAGGCCGACGCCGCGTCGCGCCCTTCGAGCCAGCGGCGGAAGCCTGCCGCGTTCGAATGGACCCCGTTCATGATGTCGAGCTTTTCTTTGTGGGCAGCGTCGATGTCGCCCAGCATCGGATCGAATCGGGCTGCCAGCGCGTCGGCGATGTCTGCGCCCCGGCGATAGGCATTTTCCGCCGTCTCGGCCCATAGCCGCAGCGTCTCCTCCGCCTCGGACAGGAGCGCCTCAGGCTCCTCGAGCAACCCGTAGTGGGCCAAGGCGATCCCCGAGGGACGTCGGGCCGCGAACTTGGACAACGAGGTGAGCGCCAGGTCGAGGTCGAAGTCCGGAGGCGGTGTGGCCGGCCGCAGCACTCCGCCGTCGGGCAGCTTGACGCCGACCGCGTCGCCGGCGAAGAGCACACCACTCAGCGAGTCGTGCAAACCCACGTGGTGCTTTGCGTGACCCGGAGAGTCAACGGCGACGAGGGTGCGCCCCGGGCCGACCTCAATCGCCTCCCCGTCCTCCAGCACGTGAAGGCGCTCGGACGGCGTGGGCTCGATGCGCCCGTACAGCGAGTCAAGGAGCGGGCCGTAGACACGCGCGGCCGAGTCGATGAGGCGTGTGGGGTCGGCCAGGTGGCGCGCCCCCTTTTCATGTACGTAGACGGTGGCCGATGGAAAGGCGCGAGCGACGTCGCCGACCCCGCCCGCATGGTCGAGGTGGATATGAGTGACGGCCACGCCGGCCAACTCCGCCGGGCCGACTCCAATCTGGCCCAATGCGGCGAGGAGTACGGGCACCGATGTCTGGCTCCCGGTCTCGATCAGGACCGGTGCCGGCCCTTCAATGAGGTAGCCCGCCGTGACCCGTTCCCAGCCTCCGAGCATGGTGTCGATCTCCAGCACGCCGGTCGCAATCGGGTGTGGGGGCGGGATTGCGGGGATCGCGTCGCCGCTCCCGGGGTCGTGCACGTGCAGGCCAGCGTCTCCATGGCGATGCTGATGCCTTCCGTGCGCGTGCGATCCGCTCACTGGACCACGGCGATCGTCGCGACGAGCACCGGGCCGTCGGATGCTGGCGGTTCGCCGACCTCAGTGAGTGCAGCGCTGTCTGTTTCGGGTGGGACGGCGGTGAGTGCCTTCACGAGGCGATCATCCTTGGTGATCCGACCCCTCTGGTCCGTTGTGTGGCCTGCTGTGTCGCGTTCACCGTGACGCGCCGAGCCGCCTGCGCACGGCCAGGCGACCGAGGCGCTTCAATCGCTTGTCCCGGGCGGACTGGGTGATGCTCTCGTTGATGATCAGGCGGGAGCCGTCATCGGCCGGCGCGAGTGGATCGGCGCCACTCAGTCGGAAGGCCGAATTGATGAGGGAAACATGCGAGAAAGCCTGGGGAAAGTTGCCGACCAGCCGACCGGCGAGAGGGTCGTACTCCTCTGAGAGCAGACCCAACTCGTTCGTCAAGGCCAAGAGCCGCTCGAACAGCTCCGTGGCCTCTTCTTCGCGCCCGATCATGTGCAAGCAGTCAACGAGCCAGAACGAACAGGCCATGAACGCTCCCTCGTGCCCGGTCAAACCGTCGACGGAGCCGTCGTCGTCCGTCTTGTACCGCAGCACAAGTCCGTGGTCCATCAGGTTGCTCTGAATCGCTTCGACCGTGCTCACGACGCGGGGATCGCTCGGTGGCAGGAAGCCGACGAGCGGGATCATGAGGCAACTGGCGTCGAGCTTGTCGGAGCCGTAGTACTGCGTAAAGGCGCCGATATCCTGGTTGTAACCCTTCTCACAGACCTCGGTGAAGATGTCGTTGCGCAGCGCCCGCCATTCCTCCAGCGAGCCCTCGAGTTCGGGCCATTCCTCAAGCGTGCGCACGGCGCGATCGACAGCGACCCACGCCATCACCTTGGAATGAGTGAAATGGCGGCGCGGTCCCCGCACCTCCCAGATGCCGTCGTCGGGCTGGAGCCATCCCTTTTCCAAGAAATTGATCAACTGGACCTGGAGACCCCAAGCGGCCCGGCTGTGCACGCCCTCGGTGCGGGCGGACGAATAGAGCGCCGACATGACCTCGCCGTAGACGTCGAGCTGGAACTGTTCGGATGCCGCGTTGCCGATGCGGACCGGTACGGATGCTTCGTAACCCGGAAGCCAGGATGCCTCCCATTCCTCGAGCCGACGCTCGCCCGCTGGGCCGTACATGATCTGCAGCTTGGAGACGTCGCCCGCGACGGCACGCATGAGCCAATCCCGCCATGCCATGGCCTCCGTGAAGTAGCCGCCCCGCATCAGCGACTCGAGGGTGAAGGTGGCGTCGCGGAGCCAGCAGTAGCGGTAGTCCCAGTTCCGGTTTCCGCCGAGCGCCTCCGGCAGTGAGGTGGTCGCCGCGGCCACGATGCCGCCGGTCGGCTGGTAGGTCAGTGCCTTGAGCGTGATGAGCGAACGCACCACCGCATCGAGGTACGGCCCCACGTAGCAACATTGCGTCGCCCACTCGCTCCAGTACGCCTCGGTGAGGTGCACGGCGTAGTAGCTGTCCAGTGGTGGTGGGGGCTCCTCGTGGGATGGATGCCACACCAGGGTGAAGGGGTAGCGCTGACGTTCGGTGACCGTGAAGTCCGCCACAGTGCGCATGTCGATGCCTTGAGGCTCAACGCGGTGCCAGAGCGCGACAGAATCGGGCCCCGCCGTCAGCCGAGTCAGGCCTTC
>DASXNH010000211.1:0-4670 GCA_036495195.1 Candidatus Dormiibacterota bacterium | reverse complement strand
CGCGAGCGAAGCAATGGCGGTGCAGGTCTGGGCCTGGCGTTGAGCCAGGCGATCGCAGAGGCGCACGGCGGCAGCCTCGTGCTGGTCGAGAATGGCGCTTCAGGCGCTCTCTTCAGACTCAGCCTTCCCGGCACCAGGGCGAATTTAGGCGCTGTTTAGGTGCGGTTCAGGTTCGCCTTGCAAACTCGCCGCATGTCATCGATGGCGCGTCTTCGCTGGATTGCCCCTTTGTTCGCACTGACGGTCCTGGCCGCATGCGGTTCCAACGGTTCGCCGACCGGGGCAAAGTCGCCTGGCGTCACCGCCGCCCCTTCGCAGAGTCCCGATCCGAGCGGCACCGTGCCGGTGGGCGGAGACGTCCCCGACAACGTGGTCTGGATCAAATACTCCGGTCCCGTGTTCGCCATCCAGTACCCGGAGGGCTGGGTTCGCAACATCTCGGCAAGCGGCGCCAGTGCCACCTTCAGCGATAAGGACAGCCAGATATCGGTCACGATCATTTCAGGCTCAACCCAGACTCCGACAACGCAGTCGGTCACGAGCGAGATCGCCGGCATCAACGGCGCCAAGGTGACGGCTCCGGCGCGTCAGGTCAGCCTGCCGGCAGGGAAGGCGATCAGAGTCAGCTACGAGGTTCTAGGTCCGGCCGACCCTGTGACGGGCAAGCAGCCTCGCCTCGTCATCGACCGCTACGAGACCGCCAGCTCGGGCCGGGTGGCCATTCTCGAGCTCGCGGCGCAGGTCGGCATCGACAACGTCGACGCTTACCTGGCCATCGCCAAGAGCTTCAAGTGGACCGCGTAGCAAGCACCAGAGCGCTGGTGCTCAACGACGTGTTCCGAATCTTCCGAATGGGCCCCGTCGAGACCGTTGCGCTGCGGGGGGCAAGCTTGCAGATCGCCGCCGGTGAGTTCGTAGCGCTGGTCGG
This sequence comes from Candidatus Dormiibacterota bacterium, assembly GCA_036495195.1. Classification (GTDB taxonomy): domain Bacteria; phylum Chloroflexota; class Dormibacteria; order Dormibacterales; family Dormibacteraceae; genus Palsa-872. The sequence continues at coordinate 3,742 of DASXNH010000211.1, read as the reverse complement.
TCCATCGGGAAGCGGCAAGTCGACTTTGCTGCACGTTGCCGCCGGCCTCGATGAGGCGAGCGCGGGCACTGTCGAAGTGGCAGGTGAGCAGTTCGCAGGACTTGACGAACAGGCTTTGCTTCGCTTGCGACGGCGACTGGTTGGCGTCGTGTTCCAGCGCGACAATCTGTGGAGCCATCTGACGGCTCTCGAAAACGTCGCGCTACCCGGAAGGCTCGCGGGACGTAAGGACGCGGCTGAGCGTTCGAGGCAGCTGCTCGACGATCTCGGCCTCGCGGCTCGCGCCGGCAACCGGCCGAGCGAGCTGTCCGGTGGCGAGCAGCAGCGCGTTGCGGTTGCGGCCGCCTTGATCAACGAGCCGGTCCTCCTCGTCGCCGACGAACCGACTGGCGAGCTGGACCGGGTGAGCGAGGCCCTGGTCCTTGATGTGCTGGAGAAAGCACGGCAAAAACATGGCTGCGCGCTGATGATCGTCACCCACAGCGAGGAGGTCGCTGCGCGAGCTGGCCGCGTGGCGCGCATGGAGAACGGGGTTTGCCGGTGAGCGAAGCGGGCAGGCTCGTAGCGGAATCGCTGGACCTGACCTACACCTCCGGTTCCACGCAGGTCCGAGCTCTCCAGGGAATTTCGTTGACCCTCGACCCTGGCGCGTTCGTGGCCCTTATCGGGCCATCGGGATCCGGCAAGACCTCGCTCCTCCATTGTTTGGGCGGCCTGGTGTCGCCGACATCCGGCGAGGTGCGCTGGGATGGCCGGCGGCTGAGCGGCCTCGAGCTTCCGTCGCGCATCGGTGCGCGCGGCGCCGCGTTCGCGTACGTATTTCAAGGCGGCAACCTGATGCCGACGTTCACTGCCGCGGAGAACATCGCATTCGCAGCCTTTGTCTCAGGACGTGGGAGTCAGGTGCGTCCCCTCGTCCTCCTTGACGAGGTCGGGCTCGAGGTGAAGGCGCGAGCCCTTCCCGACGAGCTGTCGGGTGGGGAGCAGCAGCGCGTGGCGATGGTCAGGGCGCTGGCCCAGGGCGCGCGCGTTCTACTTGCCGACGAGCCCACCGGCCAGCTCGACAGCACCACCGCAAAGCTGGTTCTCGACCTCATCGACGAGGTTCGTGCCGAGCACCCGGAGCTGATCGTTGTGCTCGCCACCCACGATGCATCGGTCGCCGAGCGAGCGCAACGAAGCATCGAGATCGTCGACGGCAGTCTGCTTCCAGAAGGAGCCCGCCGATGAACTTCGCCCTGGCTTCGTATGCGCTCCGCGCGCTCCGCCACAAGCCACTGGCCGCGGCCGTGCAAGCCGGCGCCATCGCCGTATCACTGGCGCTGTTGGCCTCAGTGCTGATCTTCGTGTCAGGCAATCTCGGGCTCATGACCTCGTCGGCCGCGGCGAAGGTTCGCCTGGATTGGCAGGCCGGTGTGCCTGATGCGGCCACCGCCACCTCGCTGGCCGGCAAGCTCAGCGGAGTCCACGGCGTCGTCGAGGCGGCGCCAGCCGCGACCGCAACCTTTGTTTCGGCCGAGCACCAGGTGGCCGCGGGCGTCGCCACGTCCGGCGCCGGCAGCATCGTTGCCGTGCCGCCTGACTATCTCCGAGCGCTGAACCCGTTCCATCTCTTGACCGGCACGCTGGACCCAGGCGGTGTAGTCCTTTCGCAACCGCTGGCCAGCACCCTTCGGGCCCAAATCGGGGACACGGTGATGTTGAAGCTCTCGTCGCCGACGGCGCTTGTCCCTGTGCGCGTGAGCGGGATCGCCGTGCTGGACGCCAGCGAGCTGCTGTTTCAGCCCGTCGGCGGCAGCGGCGCCGCCGGCTCGGCGCCCCCGAGCCAGGTGGTCATCGCTCCGATCGGCCTGTTCCAGCAGGTCCTCTCCGGCGCGCCAGGCGTGCAGTGGGAGGTCCACGCGCAGGTCGACCGCGCGATTCTCGCCGGCGGGCCTGGTGAGGCCCAGACGCACCTGGCAACGTTCCGCCACCTCGTCGAGCGCTCGTTTCCCGGTGAGGTCTCGATCGCCGACAACCTGGACGCCGCGCTGGGCGTCGCCGCCGAGCAGGCACTGTACGGACAGGCAATCTTCATCTTTGTTGCACTGCCGGGTGTGTTGATCGCGCTGTGGCTTGCTTACTATGCCGCGCGATCGGGGATTGACGAGGAGCGACGCGCGATCGCGCTGCTACGCACGCGCGGTGCATCGCGGGCAAACGTGTTGGGTGGCGCGGTGACGCAGGGAGTGGCGATCGGCCTCGTGGCTGGATTGATCGGGTTCGGCGCCGGCCTGCTGGCGGGGCGATCGATTGCACCGTCCGAGACGGCATCCGACACGGGGCGCCTGGTGACGATTGCCGTTGTGACCCTGGCGATAGGAGTGGCGGCCGGCATCGGTGCCCGGCTTGGCGTTGCCGTCAACGGCTACCGCGCTGCCGTCGCCGGCGCGCGCGCCCGGGCGCCACGGACCCGTGGCCCGTTGTGGGCGCGCCTGTATCTCGATGTGATCGCGCTCGTGTTGAGCGCCGTTGTGTATGCGATCGATCGTGCGACAGGCCTGTCCGCTGTCGTCAACCCCGACAGCAATCCGACGCTCGCGCTGTCTCTTTACAGCTTCCTCGCGCCAACGCTGCTCTGGATCGGCATCACCCTTCTGATGGTCAGGTTTTTGAGCCGTGCGCTTGCATTGGCGGCGCGGCGCTTGCCCGCTGCCGGCGCCGCGATCTCGGCCCTTCCATTTCTCATCCAGAGCACCGGCCGTCGGGCCGGACCGGTAAGCCGCGCCGTGATCGTCGTCGGGCTCCTGCTGAGCTTCAGTGTCAGCCTCGGAATCTTCAGCGCGACCTACGACCAGCAGTCACTTGCCGATGCGCGCCTGACTTTGGGCTCCGACGTTGTCGTCAACGCGCCTCCCGGCGCCTCGCTCTCGACGACCACGTTGAGCGCCGCCTCGACCGCCCCAGGCGTGCAGGCCGCGAGCCCGATGCTCCACTCCTACGCGTACGTCGGCGCCGACCTGCAGGACATCTTCGGAATCCAGCCGGGTCAGGTTCAAGCCGCCACCCAGCTGCGAGATTCCTACTTCAGCGGCGGCACCGCGACATCCCTGATGACGGCCCTTGGCAACCGGCCGGACGGCGTGCTCGTGTCGGCGGAAACCATCAAGGACTACGGCATCGCCAGTGGAGACCTGTTGCGGCTCCGGCTCCTTGACGGCGCCACTGGCAGCTACAAGGTCGTCGAATTCCACGTCGTCGGTGTGGTCAGCGAGTTTCCAACAGCGCCAAAGGACTCCTTCCTAATCGCCAACCTGCCATACGTGACGGCCGCCACGCACGCGGCCGGCCCCAACGTCCTGCTTGCGGCTGCCCCGAACGACCCGAAGTCGACGGCTGCCGCGATCCGCTCACGAGTGGCATCGTCCGGCGCCACCGTCGGCGACATCACTCAGCAGGTGGCCACCACATCCAGCTCGCTGGTGGCGATAAGCCTCGCCGGGATCACCCGCCTGGAGGAGGGCTTCGCGGTCGCGCTCGCGCTGGTCTCGATCCTCGTCTTCGCGATGCTCAGCGAGATCGAGCGCCGTCGGGAGTTCGCGATCATGGCCGCGATGGGGACGCGCTTGCAGATGGTCGCCGCGTTTCTGTGGAGCGAGACAGTGGTGGTGGCGCTTACCGCCTGCATCCTCGCCGTCCTTTTGGGGACCGCGTTGGCGGTGATGCTGGTCACCATCCTCACGCACATCTTCGATCCCGCGCC
>DASXNH010000210.1:0-17778 GCA_036495195.1 Candidatus Dormiibacterota bacterium | reverse complement strand
AACGCAAGGGCCTGATCACGCCGCAGCCCCACAAGCGTCCGAAGTCCTCCTTCATCCGATTTGAGGCCCAGCTCCCCAACGAAACCTGGCAACTCGACGCCACTCCCTGGCAGCTCGCCGATGGCTCCGCGGTCGAGATCTTGAACTTCCTCGACGACTGCACGCGAGTCGCCCTGGCCTCCAACTGCTTTGTCACCGTCAAGGCGCCCGACGTCGTCCACGTCTTCCATTCAGCCTCGAATACGTTCGGATTGCCGGCCTCGCTCCTCAGCGACAACGGCCGCATCTTCACCGCCAGGTCAATCCGGGCCAAGGTCCTGTTGGAGTCCGAGCTCGAGCGACTCGGCATCGTCTTCAAGCACTCGACGCCCTACCACCCGCAGACCTGCGGCAAGGTCGAGCGCTTTCACCAAACCCTGAAACGCTTCCTCAAAAAACAGGCTCCGGCTAAATCACTCGCCGAGTTGCAGTTTCAGCTCGACGCTTTCCGCCACTACTACAACCATGTCCGTCCTCATCGTGCCCTCAACCGCAAGACTCCGCTGTCGGTCTTCGACGCCCTCATCAAGGCCAAGCCCTCAGCTCCACCAGCCGCTGTCGACCACCGCGTTCGCCGCGACAAAATCGACGCCTTCGGCAAGGTCACCATCCGCTACCTGGGCCGGCTCCGGCACATCCCTGTCGGCACCGCTCACAAAAACCGGAAGGTCAGTCTCCTGGTCACCGGCCCCGACGTCCGCATCATCACCGACCAAGGTGAGCTTCTCAGGGCCTTGACTCTCGACCCCAACCGCAACTACCAACCTCTCGGCGGTCGCTGGCCTGTGCACAATGTCTTGCCACAGGCGGGAACGATGTCCTGAGAGAGGACAAAAGTCGGGGAGGGGGGATTTGAACCCCCGACCACCTGACCCCCAGTCAGGTGCGCTACCGAGCTGCGCTACTCCCCGGCGATGGAATCGATATCGTAGCCGCTCGCCTATTGGCGCTCGGGACGCCCGCCATAAGCGATCAGGCCCCTGTGGGTTGACGCAAATCCAGACTCGCGCAGCATGACTGCATGCGGCGATTCCATAACGCCGATGCCGTCCACACGCTGCACCTCCACCTTCCCGGCAGCGGTGGCGACTCCCATCAAGGCGCGCACGTGCTCCGGCCGCACTTCGCCATTGGTGAGAAGCGAGCGCCCGCCCCGCTCGAGATAGAGAACCAGCTCGCCTGCGTCAAGCACACAGTAGGCGCCGGCGGTGCGCGCCATGCGCCCGTCAGCTCTGGGCCACGGCAGGATCGCGCCATAGGCGTTCGCCGGATCGCTCGAGGCGAGCGCGACAACTGCTCCGTTCGGCTCGCGCAGGGAGCGAAGGCGATCGACCGCTCCCGGCAGCGCGAACTGCGAACCGCCGAGGCCTTCGACGAAGTAGCCCCTGCGGATCCGGCCCGACTCCTCCATCGCGCGCAGCACCGGGTAGAGTCCCGCGAAACCACCTGGCCATCCCTCGGCGACAACTGCCTCCCTGGTCAGCACACCATGGCGCTGCAACAGCACGCCCGCCTCTGCGTGCATTCGCTCCGTCGTCGACGCTCCAGCGCCTGTCATCTCGGCGACCAGCGACCAGCGACCTGACGCGCGCGCCTGGGTGAGGCGCGGCAGCCGGGGACCACGGGCGGGCCGGCGGGCGGCGGGACCAAGCAGCCGGAGCGGAGCAAACGTGTCGTTCGTCACCTCGCCCGACCACACGAGGTCCCAAAGAGCATCGAGCATCACTTCTTCGTCGCCGCCGCCGCAAGCGCCGTAGATGTCTCGGAAGAAGCTGGCACCACGGCCACGCAGGTGCTCGCGCAGCCGGTTGTGCAAGTCGCCGCTCGATGGATCGACCGGGTCCGCAACCAGGCGCGGCGCGTCGCCACGTAGGTAGAGCGCGACCTTGCCATCCGTCGAACCGAGCGACCCGCGACCCACCCAGACCACCTCACCCATCGAGACGAGCTCATCGAGGAGGCGCGGGTTGTAGTTGGCGACACGGCCGGCGATGACGTCACGCTCGATCACCGACGCCGGCAGCGCCAACCCTTGCAGCTGGAACACGACCTCGAGCAAACGATCGACGCCCGAAGCTTTGGCGCCGATGCCGTGCCAGGATGGCAGGAACCGCGCCAGCACCTCAGGCGCCACCGACTCGATCTCGCGCCGAAGCGCCGCCAGAGAGCGCCGCCTGAGCATGCGAAGCACCTCAGGGTGGCAGTACTCGCGGCCCTCAGCCGTCCGGCGGAACTCGCCGGCAACTATCTCGCCCCGCGCCGCGAGCAGGGTGAGGGCCTCCTCGACCACCGGCACGGGCAGGCCCCATCGCGTCGCCAGGTCCGATGTGACGAACGGGACGTGGGTGCGTGCCCACCGCCGCGCGAGGGATTCGAGCGGTAGCAGGCCGGGATCGAGAAATGCGTCGGGCAATCCGACCGGCAGGCTGGACCCGAAAGCGGCACGGTAGCGGCCCGCGTCCTCGGCCGCGATCCAGCGCGACTCGCCCGCCGCGCGCACAACGATCGCGCGCCGCTCGCGCTCAAGGGTGCGCAGCCATTCCGGCGCGATCCCGCGCGCCAAAGCCTCGGCGTCGCCCAGGTCGCCCAGCCGGGCCAACAGGTCGTGCGCCTCGTCAGGATCGCGCGGGAAGCGTTCCGGGAGCAGGCCCTGGAGCTCGACCTCCACGGCGGTGATGGCATCTGGATCCAGCAGCTCGCGCAGGTCCTCGGTGCCCAGCAGCTCGGCGAGCAACTCGCGATCCAGCGTAAGCGCCTGGGCCCGGCGTTCCGCCAGGGGCGAGTCGCCGGCATACATGAACTCGGCCACGTACGAAAAGAGCAGTGAGGACGCGAACGGCGAGGCCCGCTCAGTGTCCACGGCCACGACGCGAACCTCGCGCGAGCGGATCCCGCGCAGCAATGTCATCAGCGCGCCCATGTCGAAGTGGTCGGCCATGCATTCACGCCACGTCTCGGCCAGGATCGGGAATTCCGGGTACTGACCCGCAACCTTCAACAGGCCTGCGCTGCGCATGCGCTGCTGCCACAGCGGGGTCCTCTGCCCAGGCCGGCGACGGGGCAGCAACAGCGAGCGCGCCGCGTTCTCGCGGAAGCGGCCCGCAAACAGCGCCGAGCCGGGGAGCTGCGCCTGCACGAGAGCCTCGACCTCCTCAGGGTCGAGCATCAGCTCGTCGAGCGGAGGAGGCGTGTCGACGTCGGGCAGGTGTAGCGCGATTCCGTCATCGGTCCACATCGCGCGCGCATCGATGCCCAGCCGTTCCTGCAGGCGGGACTCGAGCGCAAGGGCCAGCGGCGCGTGCACGCGACCTCCAAGCGGCGTGTGCACGCAAACCCGCCAGTCCCCCACCTCGTCGCGGAACCGCTCTACGACGACCGTGCGATCGTCGGGCACCGCGCCAGTGGCTGCGGCCTGATCATCGAGGTAGGCGAGCAGGTTCTTGATCGCGCGGTCGTCGAATCCGGCTCGCGTTCGCAAACGTTCCGCTGCCTCATCAGGCGCAAGCGCACGCAGCTCGCGCACCATCTTGCCGAGCGCAAGGCCAAGCTCCACCGGCCGGCTCGGCGCGTCCGCGTGCCAGAACGCAACCCTGCCCGGCTCCCCGGGCGCCGGGGTGACGAGCACCTGCGACTGACCTATCTCGGCGATGCGCCAGGTAGACGCGCCGAGGATGAACGTCTCGCCGACGCGGCTCTCGTAAACCATCTCCTCGTCGAGTTCGCCTACACGACGCCCGTTATCGACGAGGTTCACGGTGTAGAGCCCGCGGTCGGGGATGGTCCCCGGATTGGTCACCGCCAGCCGCTGCGCGCCGGCGCGGCCCCGAAGCGTGCCGGCCAGGCGGTCCCACACAATTCGCGGACGCAGCTCGGCAAAGTCGTCAGAGGGGTAGCGCCCGCTGAGCATGTCGAGGACCGACTCGAGGGCGAGCGGTCCGAGGTCACTGTACGGATAGGCGCCGCGGACCACGGCGGCCAGCTCATCGACCTGCCACTCGTCCATCGCGCACATCGCGACGATCTGTTGGGCGAGAACGTCGAGCGGCTTGCGCGGCACAGTCGTCGACTCGATGCGCCCTTCGAGCATGCCTTCAACCACCGCTGCGGTCTCGAGCAGGCCGCCGCGAAAGTTGGGAATGACCACGCCGCGCGAGACTTCGCCGACCGAATGTCCCGCTCGTCCCACGCGCTGGATGCCGGCCGCCACGCTGGGTGGCGCTTCCACCTGAAGGACGAGGTCGACAGCGCCCATGTCGATGCCCAGCTCGAGGGTGGACGTCGCGATGAGGCCGCGGATGACACCCGCCTTGAGCTGGTCCTCGATCAACAGTCGCTGCTCGCGCGCGATCGATCCATGGTGAGCCAGCACGAGCTCTTCGCCGGCCAGCTCGTTGACGCGCGCTGCAAGGCGTTCGGCGAGACGTCTCGAGTTGACGAAGACGATGGTCGAGCGGTGCTCGCGGATGAGGGCTAGCAGCCGCGGATAGATCGCCGGCCAGATGCTGCCCGCCGGCCGGCCATTGTCGTCCTCGACCGTGAGCCGGGCCATGTCGTCGACTGGCACCTCGACCCTGACCTCCATCGTCTTGAGCCGCCCCGCATCGACGATGGCGACCTCGCGACTCGTGCCACCCAGAAACCGCGCCACCTCTTCCAGCGGCCGCTGCGTGGCCGAGAGGCCGAGTCGCTGCGGCTCGACCGTGGTTATCGCGCACAGACGCTCGAGGCTCAGCGCCAGGTGCGAACCACGCTTGGTGGCGGCGACCGAGTGGATCTCGTCGATGATCAGCCACCGAACCGACGCGAGGATCTTCCTGGCGTTGCTGGTGAGCAGGAGATAGAGCGACTCGGGTGTCGTGATGAGGATGTCTGGCGGATGGCGCTCCATCGAGCGGCGCGCATCGGCCGGCGTGTCGCCTGTGCGGATCGCGACGGACAGCTCCGGAGCGACCGGGCCAAGTGACCGCAGTTGGTGCCCGATGCCAATCAGCGGTGAGCGCAGGTTTCGGTCGACGTCGTGGGCCAGCGCCTTCATCGGCGACACATAGAGGACGCGGCAGCGCTCAGTCTCGGGCGGCGTGGGCTCGGTGGTCAGCCGGTCGATGCACCAGAGGAAGGCCGCGAGCGTCTTGCCGCTACCGGTGGGAGCTGCCATGAGGACGTGTCGGCCGGCGGCCACCTCCTGCCAGCCGCGTTCCTGGACCGGCGTCGGACCCTCGAAGGCGCCTTGAAACCACTCCCGGGTAGCCGGCGCGAAGAGATCGATTGAACTCGCCACCTTTCAATTTTGGGCCGTTCGGTTCCGCAAACGAGCGTTCGTTAACACAGGGATGTGTATGGTCGGGTCAATGATCGATCCGCAGCGGTTTCGCGACGTCATGGCCAGCTTTCCCAGCGGCGTCGTCGTCCTGACCGCGTTCGGACAGGATGGGCAGCCACGGGGCTTGACGGTGAGCGCCTTCTGCGCCGCCTCGATGACTCCGCCTCTGGCGCTGGCCTGCATCGACAAGACCTCGAACACCCTGCCGGCCGTCCAACAAACAGGGGGATTCACGGCCAACATCCTTGCTGCGGGCCGCGAGGAGCTGGCTCGGCGGATGGCGACCAAGCTGACGAGCAAGTTCGATGCCGTAGCCTGGCGCCGCCCCAGCAGCCCAATTGGCGGGCCGATCTTCGAGAACGACACCTCCGCTTACGCCGTCTGCACGTTGAAGGACACGCTGGAGGCGGGCGACCACTGGATCCTGATTGGGCTGGTCACCGAGGGCGACCACCGCGAGAACGTCAGACCGATGATCTACAGCCGCCGCCTGTACGACGCCATTGGGGGCTAGATCAAGAACGGAACCAGACGTTTGGTTCGCCTCATGTAGTCGCGATAAGGCGGGCCGAGCTGAGTCGCCAACGCCTGTTCTTCGACCCTGATCCGAACCGCGTAACCGCCCAAGGCCAGCACGATCGCGGCCAGCGACGCGAAGTTGGCGCAGCAAAGCAGGATGCCCAGCAGAGTGAGCAGCGCGCCCGTGTAGGACGGATGCCGTATATGGCGGTATGGGCCGGATTGCACGATCGCCTGACCCGGTCGAGTGGCGACCTCCATGGTGAACGAAGCGCCAAGCACGCGGATCGAATACCACCGGAGCGCCATTCCGCCGATCATCAGAACCAGGCCGGTGACGAAGACCGCCGTCCGTCCCGTAGTAATTGCGGTCTCTGGGAACCCAAACGACAGCCCGAAGCCGGCGGTGACTGTTGCCCATACAGATGCAATCAACCACCACTTGGAGCCGGCGTCACGGTTGGTCGCGTCGTTGGGGATTCGCCGGAGGCGGTATCCCAACCACCACTCCGACGCGACCCACACATAGAAGACGAACCAGAACACGAGGACTGACACCGTCGTGGCTCCTGGTTGGCCGAAGAACATCGGCGGCCCAACCACACGATCGAGCTCGATCAAAGCGTGGGCGAGGGCCACGACGGAACCAGCTGCGAGATGCCCGCGGCGAGGATCGTCAGCTTGTTGGTGAGCAGAAGCACCCCCATCACCAGCAGCACGGCAGCGGACGCCAGGTCAATGGCGCGCCGGTGGCTGTTGACAAGGCGAACGAGCGGGCGCGCCCGCTCCAACGCAAACGCCAGAACGATGAACGGAAGGCCCAGTCCCAAGCAGTAGGCGATCATCAGGACAAGCCCCTGAGCCGTGGTGCCGGCGGACACCGCGGAGCTGAGCACCGCGCTGAGCGTCACCCCGATGCAAGGCGTCCATCCACTCGCGAACCCCATGCCCAGCACGAATCCACCGGCGACGCCGCCGCCAGTCGGAGCCTTTTTCATGAGCCGGTACTCACCCGAGAGGAATGGAATTCGGATCAAGCCCGCGACATGCATGGCCATGGCGATGACGAACACGCCGGCGACCACGGGCACGTAACCGCGTATCGGCTGCACCGCGATCGAGAAGACGTAGAAGAAAAGGATGAACACGAGCGAGAGTCCTGCCACGAAGCCGGCTCCCGCCGCCGCCACCGGAAGGGATGGCGAGGCCGGCACGGCTGCGACCCCCGGACCAACGGCAACCGCCGGTTGCCCCGCGCGCGCTCCGAGAAAGGCAAGGTATGCGGGCACCAACGGCAGAACGCACGGCGAAACGAACGAGACCAGGCCGGCGAGGAAGGCGATGGCCGGGCTGATCCCCTCCAGAGTCGGCATGCCTACCGCGGCTGGGGTACCCGCGCCTGCCTGGCCAGCTGGTCGATAGCGTCGACAATCTGTGGCCAGACCCGCTCTGGAAGGTTGTGACCCATCTGCTCGAACTCGAGCAGGCGCGCGCCCGGAATCGCATCGGCGACTCTGCGTCCGTTCTCGACCGGAACCAGAACGTCGTCGGTACCGTGGATCACAAGTACCGGCACCTTCAAGCGGCTCAATTTTTCCAGCCGGCTGTCGGCCGCGAGTACCGCCACGAGCTGGCGTCCCGTGCCGACCGGGTAGTAAGACCTGTCGTATGCACTCTCCACCTGGCGTGTCTCCATGGCCTCATCGAACGGGTCGCCGGGCCCCTTGAGCGTCTCTCGGATCCACAGGCCATGTTCGATCTGACCTTCACGTGTCGGCGGTGGGACTCTCATCAGCACATCGGCGCCTTCCGGTTGCGGCGGGACCTCGTCCTCGCCACCCGGGCCGGACATGATCGATGTCAGCGAGAGGACACGATCGGGATGGTTGATGGCGACCAGTTGGGCGATGAAGCCTCCCATCGAGACGCCAACGATGTGAGCGGCGCCAATGCCCAGCCCGCTGAGGAGTCCCGCGGCGTCATCGGCGAGATCGTCCAGCCGGTAGGCCGGCTTCGCATTGCCGCCAAAGGCCGCCATCAGGTCGGGCTCGCCAGCGGCCTCCATCTTGGTGGACAGGCCGGCGTCACGGTTGTCGTACCGGATCACGTAAAAGCCTCGATCCCGCAGCTGCTCGCAAAACTCCACGTCAAAGCTGGTCAGCTGAGACCCCAGCCCGCTGACCAACAGGAGGGGCACTGCCTTCGGGTCACCGAAGGTTTCGTATTCGATTTCAATTCCATTCGCCGCGAGCCTTGACATGCCCTGAATCGTACTGCCGGGCCTTGACTCGGTACGCTTACCGGCCGTGAGCAAGGCGCTGCCCAATCGGGCTGACGTGGATGCGAGGTTCACCTGGAACAGCGAGAGCGTGTTCCCAGACGGAGCTGGCTGGGAGGCTGCGATCAGCTCGATTCTCGCCAAGCTTCCAGACCTCGCGGAGTTCGAAGGGCACCTGGGCGAGTCGCCTGACATGCTCGCGGACTGGTTTGACGCAGCGGACATCGCCCACCTGTTGATGGGCAAGGTGATCGTCTACGCGACCATGTCCTATTCGGTCGATGCCACCGACCAGGCCGCGGCGGCACGTGCGGATCGGGCGCGCTCGACCTATGCGCGGCTCGGCGCCGCCATGGCTTTCGCGGTGCCCGAGATGATCGCGATCGGCTTTCCGAAGCTCCGCGAGTGGGTGGCAAGCTCGCCACGACTCAAGCATCTCGGACACTTTGTCGACCGCCTCGAGAAATTGCGCAGCCACGTCCGCAGCCCCGAGGTGGAGGAGCTCCTGTCGCAGGCGTCTGATCCCCTCGCGACAGCGCTGTCCGTGCATTCGGTGCTCGCCAACACCGACCTGAGATTTGTGCCGGCAAGTGGCGCTGAAGGCGAAGAGGAAGTCGCCCAGGGAACGATTGGAGCGCTGCTGACCAGCCCCGACCGTAACCTGCGCCGCTCCGCCTTCGAGAACTATGCGGATGCGCACATCGCGATGCAGCACGCGATGGCCGCGAACCTCGCGGCCGGGGTCAAGCGTGATGTCTTCTACTCACGCGCGCGCGCGTACGCGTCCTCGCTGGAGGCTGCGCTGGAGCCAAATCACATCCCTGCCGGGGTGTTTCACAACGTGATCCGAGCCTTTCAGGACAACCTGGGCACCTGGCACCGCTATTGGCGCGTGCGCCGCCAGGCACTGGGCCTTTCGGCGCTCGAGCCGTACGACCTGCAAGCTCGGCTCGCGCTGTCGAAGCAGAAGGTTCCGTACGAACAGGCTGTGGACTGGATCTCCGAAGGCGTGAAATCCCTGGGTGACGAGTACGTGGACGTTCTGCGCAAAGGCTCGCTCGAGGAGCGGTGGGTTGACGTCTACCCCAACAAGGGGAAGCGCATGGGTGCGTTCTCAACCGGCACGCCAGGCACCTACCCGTTCATCTTCATGAGCTACAACGACGACATCTACTCGATGAGCACGCTGGCTCACGAGCTCGGGCATTCGATGCATTCGTACTACACGCGCAAGACGCAGCCTTATGTGTACTCGAGCTACGGCCTGTTCCAGGCGGAGGTGGCTTCGAACATGCATCAGGCCCTCACCAGGCAGTACCTGCTTGCCACCAACCCGGATCCCGAGTTTCAGATCGCGGTGATCGAGGAGGCGATGGCCAACTTCTATCGCTACTTCTTCATCATGCCGACGTTGGCACGGTTCGAGCTCGAGATTCACGAACGCGTCGAAAAAGGCGTTGCCCTGACCGCCGACGACCTCAACCACCTGATGGCCGACCTCATCTCAGAGGTCTACGGCTCGGAGGTGGAGCTGAGCCAGCGGAATCGTGATCGGATAGGCTCGACGTGGGCGCAGTTTCATACCCACCTCTACAGCAACTTCTATGTGTTTCAGTACGCGACTGGGATCGCGGGGGCCAACCACCTCGCCGAGGCAGTGGCCGCGGGCGATGCCGGCGCTGTACGCAACTACCTGGCCTTCTTGAAATCCGGCGGCTCGATGTACCCGCTCGAGGGGCTCAAGCTCGCGGGCGTCGACATGACATCGCCCGAGCCTGTCGCGTCAGCGTTCGCCGCCCTCGCCGCCATGGTCGACCGCCTCGACAAGCTGGTCGCGGCCAGGCCTTGAGGCTCGTTTAGCTCAGCGTCAGCCGGTACACATGGCTGTCGCGACGCTCGAACCCCATGTTCACGAAGAGCCGGTGCGCCACCTCTCGACGCTCCGCTGATTGGAGCTCAACCACACGCGCCCCACGCTGCCGGGCAATATCGACGCATCTCTTGACCAACGCCTCGCCGATGCCACGTCCGCGCGCCGGCTCGTCGACTGTCAGACCTTCGATCCGCGCCTTGACCCATATCGGGGTGGAGTAAACGATCAGGGTCGCGACGGCGACTATGACACCCCCTTCGCTGGCTACCACCAAAGTGGTCGCATGATCGGCCAAGACAATCGCCAGCTCCTCGATCGACGGCCCAAGCAGAGCGGGGTTGAGCTGCGGCAGCAAAGCTGCCAGAGCCGCAACGAGGTCTGGGGTGGCCTCTGCCACCGCGTCGATGACGAGTGCCATCGGTCACAAGGCTAACCCAGGTTCCGGCGAATGGCCGAGCCGGGTCCTCCCCACTCGCCGGGGACGGAGCCCAGCCCTGGCTTGGCCCGAGAGGCGTCCGGGGCTTGGCATTCATTGGAGGAGCCTCAGTAGAGCGGCGGTAGCCGCTGCCACCACGATCACGACCAGAAAAGGCGCCCTCAGGACCACCGCGACCAGCGCCGCCGCCAGGGCGGCCGCGCGCACATCGACCACCAGGTGCCGCCCCACCGAAAAGGTCTGAGTCGCGACCAGGGCCGCAAGCAGGGCGACAGGGAGAAGAGGAACCGTTCGCTGGATACGTACATCCTCCAGCCATCGCGACGGGACCGAGAGCCCTGCCAGCTTGAGCCCGTAGCAGGCAGCTGAGGCGACCAGCAGGCCCGCCCACATCACCTCACTTTTCCAAAGACGCCATACAGCCCGACGAGCGCAGCGACGATGAGCAGAGAGGCCCCGGCCGGCACGAACGGCAGAACGATCAGCGCCACGAGCCCCGCTGCGATCGCAATGGCCAGCGGCTCGCGCGCCCGGAGGCGCGGCGCCAGCAGGGCGAGAAAGGCGGCGGGTGGTGCCGCATCGAGCCCCAGCACCCTGGGATCGGGCAGCGCATGGGTCGCCAGCGCCCCGATGAATGTGCCGGTATTCCAGAGCGCGAAGAGCATCAGGCCGGTCGCCCAGAAGGCAAACCGGCCATCGCTCTCGATGTCGCGCGCGATCGTCATTGCGGTGGTCTCGTCGATAACGAAGTGCGCCGCGGCGAAGCGGCGAAGACCTGTGACTTTGAGGAGCGGTGACAGCCGCACGCCATAAAGCGCGTTGCGCGAACCCAGCAGGGCCGCCGTGGCCGCGCCGGCCCACACGCTGCCGCCGGTTCCAACAATGCCGACCAGCGCGAACTGCGAGGCCCCCGTGAACATCAGCAGTGACAGGCTCATTGTCTGCAGCAGAGACAACCCGGAGGCCGTCGCGATCGCTCCGAATGACAAGGCGTAAGCGCCCGAGGCGATCGCGATGCCCAGCGCATCGCGAATCACCTTCCGGCGCGTCTCCCTTGAATTTAGCGCCTCAGCCACCTGCAGAAGTTAAGCGTCTTCCGCACGCGGCTTGCGCGGCTTTGCTACTTCGTCGTGATCGCTGCTCCGGCCGGAGACAAGACCCACCACAGCGCGCCGAAGCCGTTGACCCCCTGGCCTTTCGTGTCACCAGCCGCCTTGTCGGGCTGAAAGTAGTAAAGAGGGTGGCCGGCGTAGGTGATTTCGGTCGTTCCATCCGTTCGCTTGGTTGTACCGAGCAGCGAGGCCTGCGCGCCGGAACCGGCGATTGGAGTCCCATTGGTCAGGACCGGCGGCCAGAAGGTTGCGCAGCTCGTGTAGCACGTCGAAGTCGTGCTCTTGTCAGCGACGAACAGATAGACGGTCTTGCCGGCGCTGTCGACGAGGATCTGCCCCAGCTTCGCATCAGTCGCAACCATGATCGTCTGCGCCGGCGCCGCAGCGCTGGGCGATGGGCTGGTAGCGGTTGCCGACGGGGTCGTTCCCCCGCAGCCGGCCAAAACCGCCGCCATGAAAACCGTGACCGGCGTAATAAGAAGTTTCGCTTGCATTGGGATGCTCCTGAAAATTTCCGGGGACGCATCCCGATACCGGATTGGGTTACGACGCTGTGGTTATTCGGACGTCACGTAAGCGGCGCTGAGTCCGCCATCCACCAGAAACGTCGCGCCATTCACATAGCTCGACTCGTCGCTCGCGAGAAACAGAGCGGCGTTCGCAATCTCGCTCGCTTTCGCCAGGCGACCCATCGGCAGATGTACGCGACGGCGTTCATAAGCGCCGGGAGTTTCGGAGAAGAGACGCATGAGCAGCGGCGTTTCCACGGGGCCGGGACAGAGAGCGTTCACGCGCACGCCCTGGCGGGCGAACTGCACCGCGAGCTCGCGGCTCATAGACAGGACTGCGCCTTTCGAGGCCGTGTACGCGATCTGCGAGGTGGCGGCCCCCATCAGCGCCACGAACGAGGCGACGTTGATGACCGAGCCGCCACCCGCCGTCAGCAGGTATGGAATCCCGTACTTGCAGCAGAGAAAAACTCCCTTCGCATTGACGGCTT
Organism: Candidatus Dormiibacterota bacterium; assembly: GCA_036495195.1. GTDB lineage: Bacteria > Chloroflexota > Dormibacteria > Dormibacterales > Dormibacteraceae > Palsa-872. The sequence goes on along the minus strand of DASXNH010000210.1, from coordinate 5,201 downwards.
GCACCCTGTCCCATGCGTCGGGCTCGGTGGTCAGGATCGAATCGTCGTCGGCGGGCATGATGCCCGCGTTGTTGTAGAGGATGTCGATGCGCCCGTAGCGTTTCGCGGTCTCCGCGTACATCGCTTGCACGCTCTTGGGATCGCTGACATCCGCCTTGAAGAAGAATGCCTCTTTGCATTCGGACGCGGCGTTCTCGCCGGCCTCGACGCCGACATCGGCCACGCAAACCCGCGCGCCCTCATTGGAGAACAGAATTGCGGCTTCGCGGCCGATGCCTCCACCTGCCCCCGTGATCACCGCAACCTTGCCGTCAAGTCGAGCCATCTAGGCCTCCGTGGACATGAACACGTTCTTCACCTCTGAATAACCTGCCATCCCGTGCATTCCCAGCTCGCGGCCGAAGCCCGACTGCTTGAACCCGCCGAACGGCGTGGTAACGCGCACCGAACTGTTCGAGTTGACCGAGAGCACTCCCGTCTCCAGTGCACGGGCAACCCTCAGCGCACGCGCACCATCGCGCGTCCAGATCGAACCGGACAGACCGTATGGCGTGTCGTTGGCAATACGCACCGCGTCCTCCTCGTCCGCGAAGGGGATGACGGCGGCGACAGGCCCGAACACCTCCTCGCGCGCGACGCGGTCTTCGTTGGTTGCCGCCACAAGCGTGCAGGGAAACCAGAAACCATCGCCCTCGGGGACCTTGCCGCGGAAAAGCGGCGTGCCTTCGACGAACGCCGCCACCTTCGAACGGTGGTCTGCCGAGATCAGAGGTCCCATGTCAGTGCCGTTCTGATCCGGGTCACCCACCCGGTACTTCGATGTCGCGTCAATGAGGAGCTTGAGGAAGCGGTCATAGACCGACTTCTGGACCAGGATTCGGGATCGGGCGCAGCAATCCTGCCCGGCATTGCCGAACACCGCGCCCGGCGCCGATGCCGCTGCACGCTCGAGGTCGGCGTCGTCGAAGATCACGTTCGCGGATTTGCCGCCCAGCTCCAGCGTCACCCGCTTGATGGTTGCCGCAGCGCCCTCCATCACCCGCTTCCCCACCTCGGTCGAGCCGGTGAAACCGATTTTGGCCACATCCGGATGCGCGATCAGCCGCTCGCCGACCAGCGAGCCTGGCCCAACCACCACGTTGATCACGCCCTCGGGAATGCCCGCCTCGAGCGCCAGCTCGGCAAAGCGGATCGCGGTGAGAGGCGTGAGCTCCGCGGGCTTGAGAACCACAGTGTTGCCGCATGCGAGCGCTGGTCCGAGCTTCCAGCTGGCGAGCATGAGCGGAAAGTTCCAGGGAACTATCAGTCCAACCACGCCAAGAGGTTCGCGGAACGTCATATCGACGCCACCCGCGACCGGGATCGTCTCCCCGTAGTGCTTCTCAACGGCGCCGGCATAGAAGTGGAAGACGTCGGCGACCATTCCCATCTCCCATCGCGAGTCGCCGAGCGGCTTACCAACGTTTGCCGTTTCGAGATGCGCCAGGCCGTCGCCGTGCTCCTCGACCAGCGCCGCCACACGGCGCAACAGTCGGGCTCGGTCGGCCGGCTTCACAGCGCGCCAGGCGGGATACGCAGCCTTGGCCGCGGCCACAGCGCGATCGGTCTCCTCGACGCCGGCTCGCTCGAGCTGCGCGATGGGCCTTTCAGTCGCCGGGTTGAGCACCGCTAGGGACAAGCTCGGATCACCCGCGCTCGTACAACCGCTCGCGCTCGTAACCCGTGACGACCTTGTCGAACTGCTCCTGCTCAGTCCGCGCGTAGTTGAGGTAGTGATCGACGACGTCGTCTCCAAATGCCTTGCGCACCATCGTCCCTTTCTCCAAAGCATCGATGCCATCGCGCAGCGCGTGAGGGAATCGCTGGACGTCCGACTCGTATGCATTGCCCTTGAACGCGGGCCCAAGCTCAAGCTTCTGCTCGATGCCATGGAGCCCGGCGGCGATCAATGCCGCGATGGCCAGGTACGGATTGACGTCAGCGCCAGGGATGCGCGATTCGGTGCGCAGGTGCTGGCCGTGGCCGACGATTCGGAAACCACACGTCCGGTTGTCGTGGCCCCAGGCCAGCGTCGTCGGCGCCCACGAAGCGGCGGCGTAACGCTTGTAGGAGTTGATGTTCGGCGCCAGGAAGATCGCGATCTCGGCCGCGCCGGCGATGTGCCCCGCCAGGTAGCGCTTGAAAGTATCCGACTCGCCGTCGAAGGTGTTCTTGCCGTCCTTCCAGAGGCTCGAGTGGACGTGACACGAGCTGCCGATCCAGCGGTGGTCGGGCTTCGCCATGAAGGTCACCGAGCAGCCGTGCTGTTGGGCCATCTCTTTGATCCCGTTCTTGTAGATGACGTGGTTGTCGGCCATCGTCAACGCGTCCGAGAAGTGGAAGTTGATCTCCTGCTGGCCAGGCCACGCCTCGCCCTTGGAGCTCTCCACCTTGATGCCCGCTTCCTTCATGCCCTTGCGGACCGCGCGGATGAACGGCTCGTCGTAGCTGGTCGCAAGCACGTGGTAGTCGAGGATGTACGGGACTGAGGGGGTGAGGTTGGAGTAGTTCTTCGCGTGGGCTTCGGCGAACGTCTCCTTCATCAGATAGAACTCGAGCTCGGTGCCGAACATGGGCTCGAAGCCCATAGCCCTGGCACGCTCGATCTGTGCCCTCAAAATCTGCCGAGGCGAAGGCTTCACCGGTTTGCGGTCGTGCCACGCAACGTCGCTCAGGACGAGGGCGGTGCCTTCCAGCCACGGGACCCTGCGAAGGGTATTGAAGTCGGGAATCATGTCGAAGTCGCCGTAGCCGCTCTCCCAGTTCGCCATGGCGTAGCCGGGCACAGGGTCCATGTCCATGTCCACCGCGAGCAGGTAGTTGCAGCCCTCGACCGCTTCGCCGTGAGCGGCGGACTCCATGAAGTATTCGCCGTCGACGCGCTTGCCCATGAGGCGGCCCTGCATGTCGGTGAAGGCGACCACGACCGTGTCGATCTCGCCCTTCTTGACGGCGGCGCCCAGCTGCTCTTTGGTCAGCATGTCCTCACCCCCTGGTGACGCGATGGCGGCTGCGGGCCCGGGCGACGAAACGCTCGAACAGCTTGGTCGCCCAGGGGAGGTCGCCGGTCAGCTCCTCGGGGTGGCACTGGACGGCGACGATCAGGCCGTCGTCGGACTCGAGGCCTTCGACCGTGCCGTCATCGCCGGTGGCGGTCTGCCTCAGTCCCGTCGCCACCGACCGGACCGCCTGGTGATGGAGGCTGTTGACCTCGATCTCTCTGCCTTCCGCCGCCTGCCCCAGCTCGGATGCGGGGTCGACCGCGGCCTTGTGGGCGAGGTGCTTGCGGCCAAACGCGCGAACCTCGTGGCCTTCGAGGTGCTGGATCAGCGCCCCTCCCATCGCCACGTTGATGACCTGCTGGCCGCGACAGATCCCGAGCACCGGGATCTGATGCTCGCGGGCCTGTTTGAAAAGCCGGATCTCCGTCTCGTCGAGCTCCGGGTCGATGTCGCCGATCTTTTCGTCGGGCTTTTCGCCATACCGGGCGGGGTCGACATCCCAGCCACCAGGCAACAGCAGCCCATCAAGACCGTCGACCGAGGAGGTCGCCAGCGGCAAGTACACAGGCTCGGCGCCGGCCGCCTCGACGGCGCGGCCGTACGTCAGGTAATAACCCGACTCCCGCTTTGGGCTCGTCGTCACTCCGATCCTCGGCCGTTCGACCGGCGCTTCCTCTGGCAAAGCAGCTCCGCGATCATTTAACCGCGAAGCTGCTTCGGCGTGTTTCGTCAGACTTTGATCTCGGCCACGCTCGTCTTGCCGTAGCCCTCGCTCTCAGGGTGGCCGTGCTCGCCGAGCGTCAGGGCGAACTCCTCCTCCGGAGAGAGCACCAGGCGGTGCCTGCCCACCAGGGCGAAGTAGACGATCCCGAGCACGAAGTAGATCGCCGTTCCGTAAAGGCCCGGGCGGTAGCCGGTGTTGAGGTAGAGGGAAACGAGCGAGACGAGAGCGATGATTCCAGCGATTGCCGCGCCCCACGAACCCACGGGGCTGCGGTACGGCCGATCGATGTTCGGGAGGTTGCGCCGCAGGAGGATGAAGGACAGGCACTGCATGGCGTACGAGATGACGGCCGCGAACACCGCCATGTTCAAGAGGGCGCCGACGACCTGGGTTGGCACATCGCCTTTCTGCAGTCCCACCTGGTACATCACGATGGCCAGCACGAGGCCGACCACGCCCCCCGCGATCAGCGCGACATGCGGCGTCTTGAGGGTTGGATGGGTGATGGACAGGAAGTGCGGAAAATATCCGGCCCGCGACAGGGAGTACGTGTTCCGCCCGTAGGCGTAGATGATCGTGAAGAAGCTGGCGAGCAGCCCCATCAGGCCGATCAGCCCCAGGATGGCGGCTCCGGCGTTGTCGCCGAACACCGCCTTGAACCCGTCGAAGAGGGGTGTCCCCGATGAGCCGAGTGCGGCCGCGCCGCCGCCGACGGCCGGGTTGAGAAAGAGGACAACAACACCGGTGACGACCAGGGTCGTCAGGCCCCAGATAGTGGCACGAGGGATGTCCTTCTTGGGGTCGTGGGACTCCTCAGCCGCCAGCGGCAGCTCCTCGATCGCTAGGAAGAACCAGATCGCAAATGGGATGGATGCGAAGATGCCGATGATGCCGTGCGGCAGGAAGGTGGTCCATCCCTTGTCCGCCGGGATGTTGAAGAGAAGGTTGAAGTTGAGCTTTCCGGAGAAGATCACAGAGAGGGCGAAGAACCCGAGGATCCCCAGCGCGATGACATTGATGGCCACCGTGAAGCGCATCGTCGCCACGATGCCCCGGATGTTGATCGCGACGAAGACGATGTAGAAGATGACGAACCAGGTCACCGGGCTGTTCCACCACGGATCGCCCGTCACCTTGAACAGCGAGATGACGATGGCCTGCATCAAGAGGCCCATGGCGCCGACCACCACCGCAGGGGTGATGACGTACTCCATGTTCTCCGCCAGCCCGGTGATGAAACCACCCCATGGACCCATGGCAGAGCGCGCGAATGAATACGCGCCGCCGGTGTGCGGCAACGCCGGAGACATCTCGGCGATGCTGAAGCAGAGGCCGTAGTACATGACCATGATGAATCCGGTGGCGATCAGCAGGCCCCCGAACCCGCCGGTGCCCAGGCCCAGGTTCCAGCCGTAGAAGTCTCCCGAGATGACGGC
>DASXNH010000209.1:0-3160 GCA_036495195.1 Candidatus Dormiibacterota bacterium | reverse complement strand
CAAAAATAGAAACCAAGAGCGCGCCGAGCCCCGCCACGGCGTTAGCGGCGGCTGCCATCGCGATCGTTTCGGTCAGGCCGAACGAGCCGATCAGCACCAGGCCTGACAGCAGACATCCGACGATCGCCCCGGCGGTGTTCGTGGCGTACAGCAGCCCCATCGCCCACGCGTCGCCGCTGACGCGATCTGCCTCGATCTCGCGCACGGCGCGCACGCCGCGAACTGCCAGGGCCAGCGTCGCACCCATCAAGGCTGTCGGCACCAGCAAGACCACAAACGCCAGGACCGCGCGCAGCGCGCCCGCCACCAGCGGTGCTTGCGAAGGATCTACGCCGACGACCACCCGGGCGGCGCCCGCGTACACGTCCTGCAGCAGCCGGAACGCCCACGGCGTCAGGAGCGCCGTCGCGCCCACGGCAAGCTCCACACATCCATAGAGGCGCAGCGGTCGGGCGACGTTGTCGGCGCTCCGGCCGCCGACCAGGCTGCCGATGGCCAGGCCACCCATGAACGCCGCCAGCACGGTGCTGATGGCGTAGATCGTGACGCCGAAGGCCAGGCCCAGCAAGCGCACCCACGCCACCTGGTACACCAGGCCCGCGGCCCCCGAAGCGAACAAAAACCCCGCGACGATCGCCGTGATCGCCGCGGAGTGTTGGCCCTGGGTTCCGAACCCCTCGGCCTTCGGCCTGAGAGGCGTGCCCCTCAAGCTCGAGACCGCGGGTATGCTCAGTCGATCACCTGCGTGGTGTCAATCCTTACCGTTGGTAGAGGTGGATGTCGCCGCTGGGGCTGGCGTGGCCGTGTTGTCGTGTGGCGTCGCGGTCACCGGGGCGTCCAGCGCGCGCAGGCGCTGCATCAGGTCCGAGACCTTCTGGCCGGTGAGCGTCTCGAAGAGCTCCGGCACTTGCGCCACCATCTTGGTGACCTCGCCCGTGAGCTGCGAGACACCCGCGTTGTGACCGTCGCCGGTCGAGACGATGGTGATTTTGTCCACACTGGCGAGCGACTGCGATAGCGCGCGCACCACGTCGGGCATCCCGCTGATCAGCTTGTCCAGGACGGCGGCCTGGCTGTACTCCTGATAGGCCTCGGCACGCTGGTGCATCGCATCGGCTTCGGCCTGGCCCTTGGCGCGGACGATCTCCGCCTCGGCGGTCCCTTGCAGGCGGGTTGCCTCGGCCTGACCTGCCGCCTCGGTAGCAAGTTTGGTTCGCTGCGCTTCGGCCATCATCTCGATGCGCTGCCGCTCGGCATCGGCCGGCTTGGTCACGGTAGCCTCGAGTTCGAGCACGCGGCGCTGGACCTCGAGTTCCTGCACGCGAATCTGTTCCTGGCGCTGGACCTGGTCGATCTTGACCTGCTCGGAAACGACCTTCTGCTGGGCCTGATTGGAGGCGATGTCGTACGCCTTCTCGGCGGTTGCTCGCTGGGTGCGCACCGCAACCTCGTACTCGGCCTTCTTCACCTCGAGGTCGCGTGTCGCCTCCGCCTGTCTGGTCTCCGAGGAGGTCTGGGCGATCACCCGCTCCTGGTCGGCTTGCGCCTGGGCGACGGCGGCTTCGCGCATCGCCATCGCGCGGCGAATGGCCGTATCGCGCTCGGCCTCGGCCTGGGCGATGTCGGCTTCGCGCTTGACGCGGGCGATATCCGGACGGCCCATGTTGTTGATGTAGTCGTTCTCGTCGATGACCTTCTTGATGGTGAAGGACACCACCTCGAGGCCCATCTTGGTCAGGTCATCGGAGACGCTGTCGCGTACGCGGCCTGCCACGATCTCGGGCTCTTTGACGATCTCCTCGACCTTCAGCAAACCGACAATGCCGCGCAGATGACCTTCCATCACCAGTCGCAGCAGGGCTTCTCGCTCGGCCGGTGGCTTGGTCAGGAACTGCTCGGAGGCGGTCCGAATGCTGAGCGGATCCGACTTTACCTTGATCTGCGACACGGCTTCGACGGCCACCGCGACGCCCTGCGACGTGTACAGCTGTTGCTCGGGTGCGACGTCGAACGACATCAGCTCGAGGGACAGCTCCTGAAAGCTCTGGAACAGTGGCCAGACGACCTTGCCGCCGCCGGTCACGATATGCGTGCCGCCCCAGCCGTAGACGATCAACGCCCGGTTCGGACCGACACGTCGGAACAGATTGCCGATGATCCACATGCTGAGCAGCACCGCGACGACCGCCGCGAAGATCACCGCACCCAGAAGGACGTCCATGCTTCTACCTTAAGCCTCTTCCTTCTCCAGGGGAGCGGTCAATGCATCCCGCTCCGCCAGAAACTCACCCCAGGGTTGCACGGTGGCGAAACCATCCGTGTAGTTGGTGATGACAACTTCTGTGCCGCGCGCGATCGGCCGGCCCTTGACGCTGGCGCGCGCGGCTTCGCTGCGCCGTGAGCCGGCCTTTTGAAACATGACTTCGCCCGTGCCGCCCGCCGGAATGCCAATGCTGAGCTGCCCAACGGTGCCTTCGAGACGGTAGTCGTCGGGATCCATCTCGACCTCACCTTTCAATACGAGGCCGAGGAAGCGAGCGACGAGGTACCAGCCGAGGGCGCCGACTGCCAGCGCGCCAAGGATGGCGACCGGCAAGGCCCAATCGCCGAGCCTGGTCAGCAGGTAACCCGCGGCGCCAAACCAGGTAAGTCCGCCGATGAGCGACGCAGCGTTGAAGAGCGGTAGCTGGTCGCCGTGGGCCTCCGCCGAGGCGTGCCCGTGAGCGTGGGCGTGGCCAAGACCGTGGCCAATGTGTCCGCCGAAGTGGACGGAGCCGAGAACAACGGAAAGTAGTGTGAACAGGAGCCCGAAAGCGAAACAGGCGAGAAAAAACGTTTCCATATGTCAGCCTGTCCGATGTGGTGGTGGTGTACTCCTCGACCCTTGGGGTGTCAATGAATGGACGCACCAAACGGTCGGAAAGTTGCACCTCGACACGTCCGTTCCTGAGAAGGTGAAACGTGGGTTATCCGCGCTTTCGCGTCGTATGTGCGATCCTCCTGCCAGATGTGGCAGCCGTGGCGCGTCGGACGCTGGCTCGTGCTCGGAGTCACTGCCAGCTTGCTCGAGCTGGCGCTGCTGCACGGCCTCTACGAAGGGCTGACCTGGCCGCTGCCGCTCGCCACCGCGGTCGCCGCCGAAGTGCTCATCATCGGGAAG
>DASXNH010000208.1:0-21757 GCA_036495195.1 Candidatus Dormiibacterota bacterium | reverse complement strand
TGTTTTGCCTCCCCGCCTGCCGGGGAGGTGGCGGCGCAGCCGCCGGAGGGGCGTCCACCCAGGCACCCCCCCTTTTTCTCCCCGCCTGCCGGGGAGGTCCGCTTTTTTGTCTCCCCGCTTGCCGGGGAGGTGGCGGCGCAGCCGCCGGAGGGGCGCCCGCCCAAGCACCCGCCTTTTTGCCTCCCCGCTTGCCGGGGAGGTGGCGGCGCAGCCGCCGGAGGGGCGCCCGCCCAGTTACCGCCCTTTTTTCTCCCCGCTTGCCGGGGAGGTGGCGGCGCAGCCGCCGGAGGGGCGTCCGCCCAGTTACCGCCCTTTTTTCTCCCCGCTTGCCGGGGAGGTGGCGGCGCAGTCGCCGGAGGGGCGCCCACCCAGGCACCCCCTTTTTTTTCTCCCCGCTTGCCGGGGAGGTGGCGGCGCAGCCGCCGGAGGGGCGTCCACCCAGGCACTCCTCGGTTACCTTTCCCATCGCATGCACCCGCCCATCCACTACGCCCGCAGCGGTGACCTGAAAATCGCCTATCAGGTCACGGGCGACGGCCCCATCGACCTGATCTGGACCCCGGGCACCGTGTCCCAGCTAGACATGGAGTGGGACTGGCCGCCGCGCGCGCGGGTGCTTGAAGGCTTCGGCGCTTTTTGTCGCCTCATCCGGTTCGACAAGCGCGGCACCGGCCTCTCCGACCGACCGAATCACATCGCCACCCTCGAGGAGCGCACCGACGACATCCGCGCCGTCATGGATTCAGCCCGCAGCACCCGCGCGGTCATCTTCGGCGTGTCGGAAGGCTCATCGATGGCCTGCCTCTTCGCCGCCACCTATCCGGAGAGGACGCGAGCCCTTGTCATCTGGGGCGGCCAGGCGCGATGGGTCAAGACCAACGACTATCCGTGGGGAGTCACCCCCGAGCAGGTTGAACGCGACCTTGCCGAAATAGCTGAGAACGGAGTCACCGCCGAGTACGTCTTTCCACATGGAACCCCCGACGACCCGGGATACGCAGATTGGCTCATGCGTTGGTTTCGCGCCGGCGCGAGCCCGGCGGCGCTGGTCGCCCTCGAGCGAATGAACTCTGAGATCGACATCGTGGACATCCTTCCGCACATCGGCGTGCCCACCCTCGTGATGAATCGCACGGGCGACCCGGTGGCAAACATCGACGCGGCAAGAGACCTCGCCTCGCGCATTCCTGGAGCCAAGTTCATAGAGTTCGCCGGCGACACGCACTCGCTCATCACGATCGAGCCCGACCGCGTGCTCGCCGCGATCGAGGAGTTCATCACCGGCGCGCCTGCGCATCTGAGGACGAACCGGGTGCTGGCCTCGATCATGGTGCTCGACATGGTTGAGTCGACGAAGCACGCGGCCGCTCTCGGCGATGAGGCGTGGAGGGACCTGCTGCTTCGGCACCGTGCGACGACTGACGGCCTTGTCGCGTACTACGGCGGCGCGGTTGTCGACCACGCCGGAGACGGCGTGCTGGCCACGTTCGACGGACCTGCGAGGTCCATCCGGTGCGCAATGGACTCCATCGACAAGGCCCACGAGTTCGGCCTTCAGCTGCGCGGTGGGATCCACACGGGCGAGGTGGAGAGGGACGGCCAGTCCGCCGCGGGCATCGCCGTCCACATGGCCGCGCGCATCGGCGCGTTCGCGGAGGCGGACGAGGTGCTCGTCTCGAGCACGGTGCGGGATCTCGTGGCGGGTTCGGGAATCGAGTTTGAGGACCGCGGCTCGCACCAGTTCAAAGGAATCGAAGAGACCCGGCGCGTTTATCGTGTGGCCAGTGCCTAAGCACGCCGCCTCTGGCCCTTCGAATCACATCCCGGCGAGCGGGGGAGGACATGCGCTTGCATCGCAGCTGATCGGCACCTGGCGTCTCGTATCGCGCGAGGACCGTACCGCCACCGGGGAGCGGCGTATCGATCAGGGATTGGGGGCTGACCCCGTGGCGATCCTTGTCTACGACGCGAACGGCAACTTCGCCGCTCAGTTCATGAAGCGGGATCGCTCAGGCGACGAGGTCGTGGTAAACCGCCAGGCGGGGCTAAACAACAGCGCTTCTGTCAACGGCTACGACGCGTACTTCGGCACGTACAAGGTGCACGAAGCTTCTGGCTCAGTGAGGCAGGTTCTGGAGGGGTCGCTGTCTCCGGGCGATGTGGGGAAAGTGGTCACGCGCGAGATGCGCGTCGACGGAGACACCCTCACCATCGAGCTTGCGACTACCAGCGGCGATGGGGAGCCGGTCACCCGCAGGCTGGTGTGGCGCCGGTCGGGCCAGAGATAGTCAGCGAGGGTTATGTGAGTCAGTGCCGCGACCTCACGTTCAGTCACTCCGGCGGCCGGTCGGGGTCGTGCTCATCCCATCGCGGGAACTATCGAGCCCTGTTGGCCCACTAGGTCGGTAACGCTTAACTCCACGGCCCCTTCCGGCGGCTTCGCCGCCACCTCACCGGCAAGCGGGGAGGACCACGAGACCACCTCCCGGCGAGACAATTGCGCTCCTAGCTCGCTCTCTTTGCTTTCACCGGGCGCCGGACTTTGCGTCTTCTTGGGAGGGCTGGGTTTTCCATCACCTCTGCGAATCGCTCCCATTTCAGCGTGGTTGGCGTTGCCCGGTTGCGTTTGGGCCACCAGTCGACCGATCCCCGGCTGATTCGCAGCTCGCCCATCTTGCCGTGCTCGTTTGACACCACCAGGACGATGTCCTTGCTCTTGAGGTCCATCCGCAGGCCGCGACCGAAAGCGATCTCGACTTTGTACATGGGCTCACTCTATGCCTGGTTCGGAGGCCATAGACGCTCGCCCCGCAAAGACTTGACGGCCGGGAGTGGCAGGACGCGATCTCGTCGCGCCGCTATGGGTGGCTTCCTCGTTGCCGCCCCCGTCCTCGGCTCCCGCGGCGCCGATCGAAATGCCGTGATTCCACAGCACTACCGCCCCTGAGGCCGACACCAGCACAGGGCATTGCGATTTGACAATCTGAGGTCCAAACTGGTCGTAGCCATGAGGTCGATGCCCTCGAAGGCCTCTGTGGTCAAAGGAGAATCGCGATGATTCGAAAGGCCCTGCTGCTGATCGCGGTAATGGCTGCGCTGTTTGCCATCTCGTCGCCCACGACTGGCTTCGCCGCCTCGGGCTACAACGGAGCCGCCGCAGCGGCCTATGCCGATACCTACTGGCAGAGCTACAACCAGGCGTATCCGTCATTCGCCAACAGTGGTGGCGACTGCACGAACTTCGTCTCGCAGGCGCTCTTCGCGGGTGGCATCGCGATGCGTCTTTCTCCCCCCAACAGCGGCAATGGCGCCTGGTACATGGTGAAAACCAAGCGACACTGGTCCTACGCAGCGCCATGGGTCAATGCCCAGGACAACAGCATCTTCGCGCTGCAGCATCTGCCGGGCGTCACGCAGGTCGCCTCGTACTACGGGATTGCGCCGGGACAGATGGTCGCGGACAACGCCACCCAGGGCGACATCGTGCTGTACGACTTCAACAACGATGGCGTTTACGATCACGAGGCGATCGTCGTCGCCAACGACGGCAAGTCATGGGATCTGGTCGACGCTCACACCAATAATCGATACCACGCGTACTGGACCCTGGCCCAATTCAACGCAAGCTGGTCGACCACCCGGATTGCAGTGCTCCACATCCCGGCCACCACGAGCTGAGGTCGCCGTCTTATCTGAATATCGGAAGGCTTCGGGTTCGTAGCCTTTCTCAGCAAACCGTAAGAATGCGTCCAGCAAGCTCAAAGGTTGCGATCGCATCGTGGGGTCAAGAAATCCAATGGCGCACGATGCGGAGGTGAATCCCATGTCCCAGCAGTATCCGGATCCGGCCGAGCCCCTGGCGCCGCCCGTGGAACCCACGCCGACCCAGGCCACCTACTGGATACCGCCGCCTCCGGCGCCGCCTCGTTCGGGGCCGCACGTCGGACGTTGGATCGTGGTCGCCTTCCTGGTCGCGGCCATCGCCGCCGGCGGAAGTGGCATCGGAGTCGGTTGGGGCCTGGCCAAGGCGTTCAGGTCGTCGGTTGCCATCGCGTCCCCGGTCGCTTCGCCGATTCCGATTTCCACCCCGACCACTGCCCCGAACAACGGCAGCATCGACGCCAACGCGATCGCCGCTCTGGTCAACCCCGCGATCGTCGACGTCAACACGATCACCACGTCCGGTCAGGCATCGGGCACTGGCCAGATCCTCACCGCTGACGGTGAGGTGCTCACCAACAACCACGTCGTTGACGGCTCGACGAGCATCAGCGTCGTCGTCGCCGGCCGCGGGACATTCAAAGCGCATGTCATCGGCGTCGCTCCGACAAAAGACATCGCACTGATTCAGATCGACGGCGTGTCCGGCCTTCCGACGGTGAATATCGCGTCTTCGGCCAGCGTCAAAGTCGGCGATCCAGTCCTTGCAATCGGCAACGCTCTCGGAGCGGGCGGCGCGCCGTCAGTCACCACCGGCACCGTCACCGCACTCGACCAGAACATCACCGCCAGCGAGGGTGGCGGCCAGTCGGAGCAGCTCACGGGCATGATCCAGAGCAACGCTCCCATCCAACCGGGCGACTCCGGCGGAGCGATCGTCAACTCGTCCGGCCAGGTCGTCGGCATGATCACGGCCGGCGATGTGCAGGGCTTCCGCTCGCAGACCTCCACCGTCAACTACTCCATCCCGGCTGACGTCGCGGTCTCGTACGTCAACCAGATTCGCTCCGGCACGCCGAGCGCCGAGATCGTCTATGGCCAGGTTGGATTCATGGGTGTCTCGGTGCGCGACTCATCGTCCGGGGCCCAGGTCGTGACGGTTCAGCCTGGCTCGCCCGCGGACTCCGCGGGAATTGTTCCCGGCGCGATCATCACCAAGGTTGGTGGCACCACGATCACGACGAGCGCCTCGCTCGGCACCGCGATCCGCTCGCACAAGGCGGGCGACCGCGTCTCGGTCACCTGGACTGACCAGAGCGGGCCGCATACTTCGACCCTGACGCTGGCCGGGGTCAATCCTTAACAAATCCCGTAAACACCACTCAGCCGCGACGTCTCTCGTGTTGGCGTCGCCGCTCCTCGTCATCGCGAGCCGTCACAAAAGCCGAGAGCATGGTGCTTAGTCAGCGATGATCAGCGCCCAACCCGCGCTTCGCGCCATCGCCCTGTCCAAGGCTTACGGCAAGAGGGTGGCGGTTGATCATCTCGACCTTCAGGTCGACCGCGGCGAGCTGTTCGGCTTCCTCGGGCCCAACGGCGCGGGCAAGACGACAACGATCCGCATGGCCCTGGGCCTCATCGCACCGACCAATGGATCGGTGGAGATACTCGGCCTCGAGGTCCGCCACAACCGCTCCAAGGTCCTGCCTCGCGTCGGCGCGTTGGTCGAGTCCCCCGCGCTGTATGGCTACCTTTCGGGTCGGAATAACCTGCGCGTGTTTGGCGATCTGCTCGGCGGCGTGCCTGAGAAGCGGATCGATGAAGTGCTGGACATCGTCTCGTTGACCGGGCGCGACAAGGACAAGGTCAAGACCTACTCGATGGGCATGAAGCAGCGGCTCGGTCTCGCCGTGGCGCTGCTGAACAACCCCGACCTTCTCATCCTCGACGAGCCGGCGAACGGATTGGACCCCGCGGGCATCGTCGAGATGCGCGACCTGCTGCGCAGGCTTGGCGCGGAGGGCAAGACAGTGTTCGTGTCAAGCCATGTCCTCAGCGAGGTGCAGCAGATCTGCACGCGTGTGGCGATCATCAACCACGGCAAGCTGATCCGGCTCGCGCCTGTGCACGAGCTCCTCGACTCGCCAGGCGAGTTCGATATCAAGGTCGATGACCCCGACGCGCTCGTCGTTGCGCTCCGCCTTCAGCCTTGGGGACAGGAAGCCCGCGTCGAGCACGGCCTTGTCATCACTCGAGCTCCTGGGGGGCGTGGCCGTGATCTCATCGCCTTCCTCGTCCAAAACGGCCACCAGCCCGACTCGGTCGGAGAGCGTCAGCGTGACCTGGAGGACATCTTCCTCAGCCTGACGGAGGACTCGTGAACCGACCTAGCTTCATTGGAGCGGTCAGGGCTGAGGCGATCAAGGTGTCGCACCAGCTGAGCTTCTGGCTGATGATCGTCGCCGGGTTTGTCCTGCTTGGGATCAGCCTGGTGGCCTTCACCACCATCGGGAGCCTTCCGTCGACAGCGCGGACCGACCCGAACACATTCCTCCGCCAGATGTTCGATGTGTACGGCACGATCTTTCAGATCGGGTCGGGGATCGTGTTGCTGATCGTTGGGTCGCGCCTCTTCGCGATGGAGTATTCGTCCGGCACCATCCGCATCGCGTATGCGCGCGGGGTGGGGAGGCTGCAGCTGCTGCTCGCCAAGATGGTGCTCCTGGTCATCATCGGGATCGGGCTGCTGGTGGGTTACCTGGTGTTGGTGGTCGCGATTGTGGCTGCTCTGTATGCCAACTGGACGGGCGGCTTGGCCGGGCTCAGCCCGAACGCCGGCCTGCAACAGGACTTCGGGTACTGGCTGTTGGTCCAGGGCATGAGTGTGGGGGTCGTGATCCTGCTGACCGCGGCCGCGTCCGGCCTGGGTCGGTCGCTCGCATTCGCCATGGCGGCCTCGCTGGCCTTCTTTCCGGTGGACAACTTCCTGGTAGGGATCATGGCCCTCGTCGCGCGGGCGACCCGGCACGACTCGCCCTGGCAGAACATCACCGAGTACTTGCTGGGACCCAATCTCAATGTCGTGCTGAACGCGATCGAGCCCGATCACCTGGCCCGGCCGGCCTTTGCGCCGCCCCTGGTCCAGGTGGATGCGCAGCACGCGCTGGTGGTGATCGGGGCCTGGGCCCTGCTGTTCGCAGTCATCGCCATCGGCCGCGCCGTGCGGCCGGACGTGCTCGAGTAGGCAACGTCTCGCTGCTAACCGGTATCCTTGTCGGGCTGTGCGAATAGTCGTCAAGGATCCCGGGGAGTTCGAGCAGGCTCTCCGAGACTTCCGCCGCAAGGTGCAGGAGCAGGGGCTCGTGCGCGAGATGCGACGCCGTTCGCACTACGTGCCGCCGTCGGAGGCCCGCAAGATCAAGAGCCTCCGCGCCCGGCGCCGCCGCACAAGGTAGGCGCTGGCCCCACCGGACCCTGCCCCACTGGTGGTGAGTTTGTCCTCCCCGTCGCCGGGGAGGTGGCCCGAAGGGCCAGGGGGGCGTGGTTGCGGGCGAACACCCGCCTCCCGCGTCGCCTGCCTGGCACGGCTCCCATCCAGCCCGTCCCCGGTCGAGCGGGGGGAATGGTTAGAGGTTTGGCTATAATTTGATCGTTCGGTGATTACGGCGGAGGGGAAACACCCGTTCCCATTCCGAACACGGTAGTTAAGCCCTCCAGCGCCGATGGTACTGTCGGGGTAACCCGGTGGGAGAGTAGGTCGTTGCCGAGCGTTCTTTAAGTCCCGCAGGCTCGCAAGGGCAGGCGGGACTTAATTTTTAGACCGCCGGCCGTGGCTCCCGCAGGCTGTCCGCGTGGAGGTTGGGCAGCAGGACGTAGCACCTGATGCTCAGCAGCACCAGCAGGGCCAGCAGCGAGGCGAGGACATCGGTGACGATCTGGCCGACCCCCGCGTGGAACAGGATGATGAGCGCCGCCTCGGCGACGCAGGCAGCCCCCAGAATCGGCACGAACATCCTGTCGTGAACCGCCATGAAGAACTGGATGAGCAGGTTGTCCAGCGAAAGCGCCAGGCCGATTACCCCCACTGCCAGCACGTAGGGGGCCGCATCCTTGAACGCAGGTCCGAACAGAATGCCCACAACGAGGCCAGGCACCACTGCAAAAACGAGCAGTGCGCAAGCGCCGAGCGCCGTGAGGATGCCCGCGGACTGGATCAGGATGCGCCCTGGGTGCTGCTCCTTGGCGACCGCCTCCACCACCCGCGGAAACAGGACCTGGCTCACGCTCAAGGTCAGGAAGAAAAGGATCGTCCCAATCTTGTTGAGCCCTCCGTAGATCCCGCCCGCGTGCCCGCTGAGGTAGTGCTCGGCCAGGATCACGTCCTGGTTGTAGAGCACCTGAATGCCGATGATCCCGACCGCAGCGGTCAGTGAAAACCCGGCCATCACCCTCAGTTGAACGCGCGCGCCCGTGCGGCCAAAGTTATCCCGGAGCGTTAAAAGGCCTAGCGCAAAGCAGACTGCCAGCCCGATGAAAACAGCGGCCATCGCGCCCGACACCGCATAACCAGCGATGAGCAGGAAGAACACAGCTGTCGTGCGAATGATCAGCTCCAGGCCGAGGTTCAGGGCCAGCGCCGTGAACCGCTGCAGCCCTTGCAGGATGCCTCGAGGAATTGCGACCTGCCAGATCAGCGCGATCGAAAAGCCGAGGATCAACACGGGCAGCCCCGAGCCGAGGCGCTCGAATTCGGCCACGGGACGGGCAACGAGGGTGGTGATGAGGACAAGGACGAGGCCGGGAATGGCGACGAGGCGCATCGTGCGTGTCAGCAGCGAGCGAACCCCGGCGTCACCGCGCGCGATCAGCGTTGCCGTGTAACGCGCCAGCACGACGATGAGGATCAGCGCAGGCGCCGTCCCTACGGAATAGATCGCGATCAGGAAGGCAACCTGGCCGTAGGTGGCGGGGCCCAGCACGTGGCCGGCGATGGCGTGGTATACGAAACCGCCGATGCCGGCGACCAATCCGCCGACAAACAACGTCAGGTTCTGCCGGACCAACCGGCTTTCGCGGATCTGGGCCACGCGCTGGCCGAGACCCCGTGGTGCGCCGGTCTGCACAGTCCTCGGCATTCTATCCGACGCCCCTGGGAGGTCCCGGCGGGGATAATTCGTCAGCGATGCCCGAACAGTCGAAGCCCATGGTCTCGGCATTGGTCGTGAGCCACAACGACAAGGAGCTGCTTCTCGAGTGCCTGCGCGCCTTCTACGCGACGGCTGAAATACCGGTCGAGGCGGTGGTTGTCGATAGCGGCTCGACCGACGGCTCGGCTGCGGCGGTCACCGCCGAGTTTCCGAACGCCATCGTCCTCGTGGAGCAGAAGAATCTGGGTTACGGCCGGGCCGCAAATATCGGCCTGGAGCGCTGCCAGGGTAGGTTCGCCCTGCTCCTGGATCCCGACGTGGTCGTCGACACCCAGACAGCCGGCCGCCTCGCCGACTTCCTGCTGACACACGCCAACGCCGGCGCGGTCGGTCCCCGGCTCTTGATGCCTGACGGCAAGCGGGACCCGGACTCGCGACGTGCATTTCCTGTCCCTCGCACACTCTTCTATCGCACCCTCGGGTTGAGCCGGCTGTTTCCGAAGAGCCCGCGGTTCGGGCGCCACAACATGGGGCACGTCGACGAGTCAGACATGCATGAGATGGATGCCGGAACCTCGGACTGTCTGATGCTGCGGATGGCGGCCATCAATCGCGTCGGATTCTTCGATCCACGTTATTTCATGTTCGGCGAGGACGTCGACCTCTGCTATCGCCTCAAGCTCGGCGGCTGGAAGATTTTCTACCTGCCGACCGCGACCGCGAAGCACCAGAAGCGGAGCGCCGCTTCGAAGGCGCGGCGTGAGGAGAACTACCAGCGCCATCGCGCAATGTGGACATACCACTTCAAACACCACTCCAAGGAGGTGTCCGCTTTCGGCAACGGACTGGTGTGGGCGCAGATCTGGGGACGCTGGCTGGCTTCGTCGGTGCGGGGCACGGGCGCCAAGAGCGATCGCTAGGCTCGTACGATCGAGGGCATATGTACCACCAGATCGCGCGCAACAAGCGCAACAGCATCATCGTGGTCGTGCTGTTCATCATTTTCTGGCTGCTGGCCGGGTTCGTGGTCGGCGTGCTCGGGGGCGGCAGCGTTTCGACCGCCATCGGCGGGGCGGTCATCCTGGGCGTCCTGGGGATCTGCGCCGCCCTCTACTCCTATTACCTCGGCTCGGCCACAGTTTTGTCCGCCGCCGGGGCGCACGAGGCTGATCGAGGCCAGTTCCTGCAGCTCTACAACATCGTGGAGACGCTGGCGATCGGCGATGGCATCCCGCCGCCCAAGGTCTACATCATCGAAGACCCGAGCCCAAACGCATTCGCCACCGGCCGCGACCCGCAGCACGCGGCGGTGACGGTTACGACTGGGTTGCTCCAGATGATGAATCGGGAGGAGCTCGAGGGCGTGCTGAGCCACGAGATGAGCCACATCAAGAACTTCGATGTGCGGCTGCTGCTCGTCGTCACCACCATGATCGGGCTTGCGGGCCTCATCGCCAGCTTCGTTTGGAACGGCGCCTTTCGATTCCGGAGCCGCGACTCGCGCGCCATGCTCATCATCCTGCTGGTCGGCGTTGTGTTCACCCTGATCGCCGTGATCGTGGGGCCACTCATGCAGATGGCGCTGTCGCGCCAGCGCGAGTCTCTGGCCGATGCAAGCGGGGTCGAGCTGACTCGCAATCCCGCTGGTCTGCTCAGCGCCTTGAAGAAGATCGCCGCCAACGAGCAGCCGATGAAGAATTTCAATCACGCGGTCGCGGCGATGTGCATCGACAATCCGAAGGAGCACCACGGCAGCTTCTTCAAACATCTCTTCGACACACACCCGCCGATCGAGGAGCGGATCGCGGCGCTCGAGAGGATCGCGAGCGTTCAGCAGACCTGAGAAAGCGCGGGCAAAGGAGGTAGGTCCTCCACTGCGGGCCATTGACTGTCAGCCACCACGCCGGCCGGAGCTTTGTAAAGGGCCTGGTGATGGCCGGAATAGATCGGCGTGGAGCTCCACCTGATCTTGCAAAATACATGACATGAGGTTTCGAACCAAGATCCTGGCTGCCGGCAAGACGGCGGCGGGCATCGAGGTTCCACCAAGCGTGGTTCAGGCGCTGAGCTCGAGCAAGGTGCCGCTTGTACGAGTCTCCATCAACAACTACACCTATCGCAGTGCGGTGGCGGTGATGGGAGGCAAGTTCATGATCGGAGTGAGCAACGAGAACCGGAGGAATGCGCGGGTTGCAGCCGGCGACACCGTCGACGTCGACCTGGAGCTCGATACGGAGCCTCGAGAGCTCGCGCTACCCGACGACTTCGCCAAGGCGCTTGGCAAGGATGACAGGGCAAAGAAGGTGTTCGAGGGTTTGTCGAACAGCAGGAAGCAGCGCTTGGTGTTGCCTGTGGCGAACGGCAAGACACCTGAAACGCGGCAGCGGAACATCGAAAAGGCGATGGCGGCGTTGCGAGCGGGCAAGATCTGAGTCGTTAGCGACGTCCCCTCCGGCCGCTTCGCGTCCACCTCCCCGGCATGCGGGGAGGACATAACCATCTGATCCCCAACCCACATAATTTCGCGCGTGCCGCTTCTTGCGAAGTTTCTTCACGTTAGGCGGACTGAGCTTGCGCGCACGCTTCAGGTCGCGGGCTTTGCCATGGTCATCGGTTGGGCCTCCTACACCGCATTCAGCGGCGTGCAGGCCATCTTCCTCGACACCGCCGGGCCCGATGCCTATCCGCTGTTCTTCGTCATCCTCGCCCTCGCCGTGTGGCCCACGGTCGCCCTCCAGGGGATGCTGACTCGCCGGCTTGGGGTCGGGCGCGCCTTCCGTGTGATCCTCGGGGTCAACGGGCTGATCGCGCTGCTGACCTTCTTCGTCTTCATCTTCGACGAGAGCGCGAACACCGCCTTCGCCGCCTACCTCGTCTACTCGGTCGGCTGGGAGCTCGTAATGCTCCAGTTCTGGGGCTTCGTCAGCCAGCACTTCAACCTGCTCGAGGGCAAGCGCATCTTTCCGGTGATCGCGGCAGGGTCGAGCATCGGCTACATCCTCGCGGGCTTCACCACCACTCTGATCGCGCTCGTCGCGATCGAGCCTCTGGTCCTCGTGTGGGCCTTCGGCGCCGCTGTTGCCGTGGTGATGTCGGTCCGGCTGGAGCGAACGTTGTATCGCCCGTCATTCGATGACGATGCCGATGAGTTCCTCGCGCACGAGCATGTCGTCCGCGGGCGGCTGAGCGCCATCGGCATCCTGAGGGGCGCCATCCAGTACATGACAAGCAGCCCCCTTGTGCTCGCCCTGGTGCTGCTGGCCCTGGTGGTCCAAATTGCCAGCCGCATCGGGGACTACCTCGTCGCGCTGATATTCGTGAACGCGACCCACCACAACCTGCAGGCGCTCACGATTCTCATCGGCAACGCGTGGCTCGCCAGCTACGTGGTGCAACTCGTGATCAGCCTGTTCGTCGCGCCGTGGGTTCTGGACAAGTTGGGGGTCAAGAACGCGATCCTCGCCCTGCCGATATTCACGCTCATCGGGTTCACCGCCGTCGCGATCAGCCCCGTCCTCGCCACCTCACTGTTTCTATTCGTCGTTCGCAACGGGCTCCAAACGGGCCTCGACGATCCGGCTGAGAGCGTGCTCGGAAGCGCTGTGCCCGCGCAGGTGGGGCCGAAGCTCAAGTTCTTGCTCGACAACCTGGTGCTGCCTGGAGCGGCGATTCTGAGCGGCGTGATCTTGCTGATCGTGCAGCGCACTGTCGCTGTGAGCGAGGAGGTCATCGCTGTGATTGGGATCCTGGTTGCGATTCTGTTCATTGCTGCCGCGTTCCGAGTGCGAAGCCTCTACGTGAGCGCAATCTACGCGCGGCTGCGTACCCACGCCATGACGCTCAGCGATTTCCAGCGAGCGGTCGGTCGGCCAAGCCCAGCTGAGATCGACGAGCTCCAGGGCTTCGTGCGGCAGGGCGACGATAAGGTGCGGCAGTTTGCCGCGGCTGCGCTTGGCCGGCTGGCGCCGGACACTTTCGCGGGTATGCTGCCTGAGCTGCTCGCGTCGGACGACCGTCGCGTCCGAAGGCTGGGTTTCCAGATGGCGCTGCCCGAAACGGTCGCCCTCGACCAGCTCGAAGCGGCCGCTGACGATCCGGATGGGTGGGTGGTGGCCTCGGCCGCCATGGCAGGTGCCGGGCGGAAGCCGCCTTGGGCGCGAGTGGGGGAGATCCTCGATCGGCTGTGGGCTTCCAAAAACGACGACGAACGCGCGGCGGCGGTATGGGCTGCCTCGTTTCAGGGCGACAACGAGAAGGTCGTCGCCGCGCTTGGGGACGGCGTGCCTCGGATCCGGCAGGAGGGGATTCGCAGCTTCGCGAAGCTCAAGGCTGACGTGCCAGGGGCGGCGGGGCCCTTGATCGCTTGCATGACAGACGCCAACCCGGTTGTCCGGCGCGAGGCGCTGCTGCAGGCCGTCAGGTGGGCGCCGCCGCCTGAGGACAGCCACGACTATGCGGAGGCCCTGATCGACGGGCTGACCAGTCCCGATCGCGAGATTCGCATGCTGGCCGCGGAGGCTCTGGCGGCGCAAGCGCCTGCCGCGCTCGAGCGAACGCTGCCATTCCTGGCGTTCCGTGGAGATACGGCCGCTGCCACCGTGGAGGCCCTTGTCCGCAGCGGGCGTCCCGACATGTTCAAGCGCGTGCGCGATCACCTCGAGCGGCTGTTGCGCGAGGGGTTGAACATGGCGAAGCTGTCGCCGAGGGTTGCCAGCCACGCGGAGAACGGCGCGGGCGACGATCGCTATCTGTTTTTGCGAATCACGGTTGAGGATTACGCGTTGCACGCGGCCGAGTCGGGGCTGGCGGCGATGCGCGCGCTGCATGGAAAGCGGGGCTTCGCCACCGTCGAGCGCGGCATTCGGTCGGCCGGTCCCGCGGCGCGGGTTGAGGGGCTGGAGACGCTGTTAAACTTCGGCCCGGCCTGGCTTGCTGGGCCGCTGGCGCAGCTTCTCGATCCCGAGGCCATCGATTCGGGGCCGGCGCGACCGCTGTCACCTCACGAGATCGAGGCGCTCGCGAGCCACGGCGACAGGTGGGTCAAGGAGGCCGCGGCGGCGGTTTCGACCGGGCTCGACGAACGCATGAAAGAACTGATCGCGCTCAAGAGGGTGCCACTGTTCAGCACGCTGACGCTGGAACAGCTGGCCAGCATCGACCGCCTGATGGTCACGCGCACGTACACCAGGGGAGAGCCCGTGTTTACCAAGGGGGATGTGGGGTCGGAGCTGTTCGTGGTGCTGGAAGGGGAGATCAGGGTCCACCTCGACCACGAAGGGCGTGAGGTGACGCTGGCGCGGGTTGGGCCGAGCATGGTGCTCGGAGAGATGGCAGTGTTCGATGAGCAGCCGAGGTCGGCGAGCGCGCAGGCGAGCATGGACACGACGGTGCGGGTGCTGCGCCGCGACAAGCTGAGGGCAGTGGTCCGCGAACACCCGGAGGTGCTGCTGGAGTTTGTCAAGAACCTGAGCCAGCGCATCCGGGTGATGAACGAGCAGTTGGAGGCTCAGGAGACCTCGATTCCGGCCGGACGCGACGGGAGCTGAGAGGGGCGGCGTGTCCGAGAAGCGAGGCCCGTTTCCCTGGTTCCCGCTGATTGCGGTTCCGGTCATCGTCATATTGATCGAGGCGATCGACCGAATCACTCACAGCGATGTGGACGCGGCCATCGCAACCATCGTGATCCTCGGCGCGTACATCGCCTGGTGGTTCTGGCACCACCGATAGTGGCCGCCGTTAGCTTTACTCCCCGGCGGTTTCCGGTCTGATTTCGATTTTGTGCCGGGCGGCTTCCAGTCGCTCCGTGCACACCTTCAGGTAGACCCTTGCTTCGTCCACCGCCTTCAGGGCATCTTCCAGCGACAGGTCGCCGTCCTCCAGCAGCTTCAGCTTTTCGTCCAGCTTCTCCAACGCTTTTTCGTATGTCAGCTCGTCGGTCATTGCTCAACCTCCTCCACACGCGCGCCAAGGTGGCCGGCGGCGAGCCTGATCCGAAGCTTGCGTTTCACGGCCGTGTCTGCTGACGACCTGAGGACGGTGCCCGTCTCGGCGTCCTGCGTGATGCTGTAGCCGCGCGCCAGGACACTCTCGGGGCTGAACGCGGCCAGCTGCTGACGGCGGTGGTCAAGCGTGCTCCTGGCGATGTCGAACCGCTTCGCCAGCGCTCGCTCGAGCCTCTCCGCGGCGCGCCGCCCCGCCAGTGTGGTGCGGCCCCGTGCCAACCTGGACATGGCGGCCGCGGTGAGGCGCCTGGACCTCTCCCGCAGGGCCTCCTCGCGCCGCGCGACCTGCTGTACGGGGCTGAGCCTGGCGAGGTCGCCGGCCGCGCGCGCCAGCCGCTCCGAGCGCACGCGCATAAGCGCGGGCAGGAGCTGCAGAATGCGTAGGCGCTTGAGCGTCAGTCGCTCGACCTCTCGAGCGATGCGCTGTCCGGCCTCGCGGTCGAGGCGCCTGCCGCGCTCGCGGAGTAGGGCGATGAGGTCGGACTTCTTGGGCACGATGCGTGCCCCGGCTTCTGTGGGCGTACGGCACTCGGCGTCCGCGACCAGATCGGCGATGGTGCGGTCGGACGTGTGACCCAACGCAGTCACGACGGGGAGCTTCGACGCGAGGATCGCGCGTGCCACCACCTCGCTGTTGAACCCGTACATCTCTTCAAAGCTGCCGCCGCCGCGGGCGATCACGACGACGTCGGCCAGGCCTTCCTCGTTGCAGCGGCGCAGAGCCCGCGCGATGCTGGTCGGCGCCGCCGCGCCCTGCACCTGCACCGGATAGACAACGATGCCCATGTTGGGATAGCGCTCCCAGATCGTCTCCTGCAGGTCGTGGATCACGGCGCCGGTCGGTGACGTGAGCAGCGCGACCGCCCTCGGCAAGAACGGCAGCTTGCGCTTGCGGCCGGCTGCGAAGGCGCCTTCCGCCTCGAGCCTGCGTTTGAGCTCCTCGAGCCGAGCTCGCAGCTTGCCGACGTCGTCGAACTCGACCTGGTCGACGATGAAACTGAGCCGCCCCGTCTTCCCGAAGAAGTCGACGCGGCCGCGAAAGATGAAAACCTGACCATCCTCTGGCAGCGTCGTGACGCGCCTCGCCTCGTCAGCGAAAAGGACCGAGTCCAACCGGCTCACCCCATCCTGGATCGAAAAGTTGAAATGCCCGGCGGCGCCGCGCTTCATGCCGCTGACCTCGCCCTTGACGAGCATTGCGGTCAGAGGCCGGAGCTCGCGCCGTATCTCGTTGGCGAGCTCGGTGACTGTGAACGGACGCTGGGCTTCCTCGGGTCGCAGCACGAGGTTTAGCTTACTGGCCGCTTCCCCCCGAAAAGGTCAGGCGTCCGGTATGAACTGGAAGGTCAGGGTCGCCCCGTTCGTGGTGACGGTCGCGCACGATGGCCCGTTCAAGCCAACCCCCCAGGACAGGTTGCCTTCGAAGTCCCCCAGCTCGGCAACCTCGAGAAGGCGAGGCCCCGTCGACGTGAGCTTCTTCTCGCCCTTGTAGTTGATCTGGTCGCCGCGAAAGCCCGTCAGCACGATTCGCACCCCGTCGGTGCCCGCGAGGGTGACGCGCTTGCCGGAAGGATCCTCGGCGAACAGCGTGCCCGACTGCGTGATCACCTGAAACGGGGGTGTTCCGGCCGTGAAGCTAAATGTCAGCGTGTCGCCCGAGGCGGTTGCCGAAACGACTGGAGCGTTCGAGCTTGGTGGCGGTTGCGGAAGCGGCCACGACACCGAAGCGGTTCCGGTGGCATCGCAGGTGGCCGGCGAGGGTTGCGTCGCGGCTGGGGCGGTTCCCCCGCAGGCGCACAGAATCGCAAGGATCAGGCTTGGGGCGAGCAGTCGCAACGTCGCGTTCAACGGTGGTGAAGGTTAAAACATGCTCTCGGGTGCTCGTGCGACCGGAGCCGGACTGGTGGGAGCGCTACCCGCCGATGCAGATCGGCGGTTGAGCCACGCCATGCAGCCTGCCCCGGCTCACCCGCCGATCTGAGACATGGACTTGCCCGGCTTGATGAAGCCTGGCTTGTTGATGAGGTGGCCTTCTTCCTTCCGCCACACGGCTGTTTCAATGACTCGGCCCAGGTGCTCGTCCGAGGCGCCTGAGCGTAGGAGCTCTCGAAGCGGCGTCTCCTGCAATGAGAACAGGCACGTGCGAAGGCCGCCCTCAGCCGTGAGCCTCACGCGGTTGCACGTCGTGCAGAAAGCCTGGCTCACTGACGAGATGAACCCGAGCCCACCCTGCGCGCCATCGGCGAACTTGAACCGTGTTGCCGGTCCCGGTCGGGTGTCGTTCACGGGCAGCAGCGGAAAGAGATCCTCGATCTGCTCCTGGATGCGCCGGCTGGGCACCACCTGCTCATTGGTCCAGGTGCCGTCGCCGTCCAGCGGCATGAACTCGATGAACCGCACCTCATAGCCCTTGTCGCGCGCGAGCCGCGCGAAGTCCACGACCTCGTCGTCGTTATGGCCCTTCATCACGACCATGTTCAGCTTGATCGGCCACAGGCCTGCCTCTCGCGCGGCGTCGATACCGTCCATCGTCCGCGCGAACTGGTCGCTGCGCGCCATCTCTTGGAAGCGCTGCATGTTGAGCGTGTCGAGCGAGATATTGATGCGCTTGAGGCCCGCGTCTTTCAACATTTGCGCCTTGTCGCGCAGCAACACTCCGTTGGTGGTCATCGTGATGTCGAGAGTCGGGTCGAGGTCGTTGATCATTCCGACCAGCTCTTCGACCTTGATCCGGACAAGAGGCTCGCCGCCCGTGATGCGGATCGTTCTCACACCGTACCGCTGCACGAATATGCGCGCGAGGCGGGTGATCTCCTCGAAGCGAAGAAGGTCGTCGCGATTCAGCCACTTCAAGCCCTCGGCAGGCATGCAGTAGATGCAGCGGAAGTTGCAACGATCGGTGATCGAGATCCTGAGGTCGTCCGCAATACGGCCGTAGGAGTCCCTCAGGACGCTGCTGGGCGTGCTCATCCCCACATGGCGGATGATACGGCGATGGGGTACGAAAACATCCTGGTCGAGGTAGAGGCCCCGATCGCCACGATCACGCTCAACCGCCCCAAGGTCCTCAACGCGCTGAGCCCCGATCTCATCCGCGAGGTCAGCCAGGCACTGGTCGACTTGGACGCCGACCCGAACGTGCGAGCCGTTGTCGTCACAGGAGGGCCGCGCGTCTTCGCCGCCGGCGCCGACATTTCCGACATGGCCGACCGCACCGCCGTCGACCAGCTGCAGCGCGACCAGACCGGCCGCTGGGCCGGCATCGCGGCCTTCAGCAAGCCGCTGATCGCCGCTGTCAACGGCTACGCGCTGGGCGGCGGGTGCGAGCTCGCGCTGATGTGCGACCTGATCGTCGCCGGCGACTCCGCCCGCCTGGGGCAGCCCGAGATCAACCTCGGGGTCATCCCTGGCGCCGGCGGCACGCAGAGGTGGCCGCGCACCGCGGGCAAGCACGCGGCGATGGAGGTCATGCTCCTGGGAACCCCGGTGACCGCTCGGCGTGCGTATGAGCTGGGACTGGTCAACAAGGTGGTGCCCGCGGAGATGACGATCACCTTCGCGCAGCGCGTCGCGCGTCAGGCCGCGGAGAAGGCGCCATTGGCCGCCCGGATGGCCAAGGAGGCGGTGCTCAAGGCGTTCGAGACGCCGCTGGCCGAAGGCCTGGCCGTCGAGCGCAAGAGCTTCTACTTCCTTTTCTCGACCGAGGACCAGAAGGAGGGCATGCATGCCTTCCTCGAGAAAAGGCGCGGGGTTTTCAAAGGACGATGAACAAGATGCCACCAGCGATGCCGACCGGAGCTTCGACGCCCATGCGGCCCATCTGCTTTGTTGCGACCTCCGCTGCTCACTTACGCATCAACGGATGCGCGCGCTCCGCTGCTCGGCCGCTCCACTGGGGCCCCCATCGCGAAGCAATGGGAGGGGCCCCTGGCGGCCGAATCTCTCGGCCGGCCCACTGGAGGCATCTTGATGGCAACTGAAGTCGAACAGCATGTCCAGGTCGACGTCGAGGGAGGCATAGGTTGGATTCGGTTCAATCGTCCCGAGAAGATGAACGCCATCGGCACGTTGACGCGCAAGCAGCTTGGCGATGCCATCAAGCAGGCCGAGAAGGACGACGCGGTTCGCGTCGTGGTGCTGACCGGATCGGGCCGTGCGTTCTGCTCGGGTGCCGACGTCACCGAGATGGTTGGCGATGGCCAGTTGCGAACGCCTGAGGATGTCGGCAACGTTTTGAGGAACGAGTACATGCCGATGCTCACGCGCTTGCGAACGATGCCCAAGCCTGTGATCGCGGCCATGAACGGGCCCGCGGTCGGCATCGGCGCCAGCTACGCCCTGGCGTGCGACATCCGCATCGCGGTGCCCGAGGCATATCTCCTCGAGGCCTTCATCAACATCGGGCTCGCGCCGGATGGCGGCGTTAGCTGGCTCTTGCCTCGCCTGGCGGGCACGGGTGTCGCGTACGAGATGTTCTTCACCGGCAAGCCACTGAGCGCAACTGACGCTCACCGGTTGGGCGTCATCAACCGCGTGGTTCCACAGGAGACGTTCGAGGAGGAGGTGCGCGAGCTCGCCACGCAGCTGGCTGCGCAGCCGCCCAAGGCAATGGCCGCCGCCAAGCGCGCTGTCAACCACGCGCTTGACTCGAGCTACGAGGAGGCGCTCGAGTTCGAGTCCTATTTGCAAGAGACGCAGGCGGCGAGCCAGGAGTTCGTCGACGGCGTGCAAGCCTTCCTGGCCCGTCGCGCCAAGAAGTAGTGCCAGACGCCGTCGTCGTTGCGACCGCCAGGACGCCCATGGGGCGTTATGGCGGGCAGCTCAAGGACGTCCGGCCCGATGACCTCGCGGCGGTCGCCCTCAAGGCGGTGTGCGAGCGCGCCGGCCTCGACCCTGCCGACATCGCCGACGTCATCCTCGGCTGCGCGAACCAGGCGGGAGAGGACAACCGCAACGTGGCCCGTATGGCGCTGCTGCTTGCGGGCTTCCCGATCGAGGTGCCCGGCCAGACGGTCAACCGTTTATGCGGCTCTGGCATGCAGGCCACGATCGCCGCGGCGCGCGAGATCCAGTCGGGTGGCTCGGCGGTGATGGTCGCGGGCGGCGTCGAGAGCATGACCCGCGCGCCGTGGATCATGGCCAAGCCAGACGGAGCGTTTCCACGTGGCCAGCAGACGATCCATGACACCGCCATCGGTTGGCGCTTGGTCAATCCGAAGATGGCGCAGATGTACGGGACCTTGCAGATGGGGGAAACCGCGGAGCGCGTCGCCCAGAAGTACGAGGTGTCGCGCGAGGATCAGGATGCATTCGCGCTGCGCAGCCACCAGCGCGCTGTCGCCGCGCAAAAGTCGGGCCGGCTCGCGGAAGAGATTGTCCCGGTTGAGGTCGCGCAGCGAAAGGGCGACACGCTTCGCCTCACCGAGGACGAAGGCCCGCGCTCCGACACTTCGCTCGAGGCGTTGGCGAAGTTGCGGCCGGCGTTCTCGGAGAAAGGTTCGGTCACCGCCGGCAACTCGTCGCCCCTGAACGATGGCGCTACGGCTCTCGTTTTGATGTCCGCCGGCGAAGCCAAGCGCCGCGGCCTCAAGCATCTGGCGCGGCTGGTCAGCGCGGCCGCGGCCGGCGTCCACCCCGACTACATGGGGATCGGGCCGGTGCCGGCGTCGATGAAAGCGCTCGCGCAGGCAGGTCTGCAGGCCTCGGACATGGGAGCCGTCGAGCTCAACGAAGCCTTCGCCTCACAATCGCTTGCTTGCATCCGCCTTTTGGGGCTCGATGAGGAAAAGGTCAACGTGAACGGAGGGGCGATCGCCCTTGGTCACCCGCTTGGCTCCAGCGGGGCGCGGCTCGTGGGTACCCTGGTGAGAGAGATGGAGCACCGCGACGTGGAGTTCGGCCTCGCCACGATGTGCATCGGAGTCGGCCAGGGCATCGCCTCCATCTGGCAGAGGGCCTAGTCCTGGGCGAGCGCGACCCCCAGGCGGTGCGCGCGATGTTCGATCGCATCGCTGGCCGCTACGACCTCGTCAACACTGTGCTGTCCGGTGGCACCGACGCCGGATGGCGCAGGTGCGCGGCGGATGTCACGGGATTGAGCGCAGGCGGGTCGGCTCTGGACGTTGCCTGTGGATCCGGCAAGCTGACGGCGAAGCTCGCGAACTTCGCCGGCCCAACTGGCCGCGTGGTCGGACTGGACTTCAGCCCCCAGATGCTGGAGGTGGCGCGTCGGGACCATCCAGGAATCGAGTTCGTCGAGGGTGACGCGCTGAAACTGCCCTTTGATGACAAGACCTTCGACGTCTCCACGATCGCGTTTGGCCTGCGCAACCTCGCCGACCCGGTTGGGGGATTGCGGGAGATGCTTCGCGTGGTGCGATCGCGAGCCGTGGTGCTGGAGTTCGTGCGACCGCCCGCCGGCCCGGTTGGCACGGCCTACCGCCTGTACTTGAAGACGCTCCTGCCGGCGATCGGCGGCGCGATCAGCGGGCAACCCTCCGCTTACAAGTACTTGAGTGACACCGTCGATTCGTATCGGACGCCCGAGGAGCTGCGCGCGATGGCGAAAGCGGCCGGGTGGTCGAACGTCCGCTTCATCAGCCTCGCCATGCGTACGGTCGGCATCGTATCGGGGGAGAAAAGCCCGTCCCCACCCGGGTGAGCCCGCACCGAAAGCGTCTCCGCCGACGACCTTGAGCAGACCCGTATTTCTGCCACCCAGCGCTTTCGGCCGCCGGCAAGGGAAGGTCGCAAGCCAGCAGAACTAGGTGTAGCCTGGCGATCCCAGCCAGGTCGTCAGCGCGTCGCGCAATCCGGCATCGGTGCCGTCGCCAACCCAGGCCACGTGTCCGTCCGGCCTGATCAGCACGGCCGGCGGAGCAGCCACCTCGCCGACCACAGGAAGCTCCCAGATACCGGCGTACGAGGCGTCAATGAGCTGAACGCGGT
>DASXNH010000207.1:0-4029 GCA_036495195.1 Candidatus Dormiibacterota bacterium | reverse complement strand
GGTCCTCGCAACGATGCTGGCCAAATTCGAGCGCTGGAACTGGGTCGTCCAGGTCGCCGGCATTACGCCGGAGCGGGCGCGCCGTCCTGCGCACCAGGGTTGGGGCTGCGGTTTGGGCTGAATAGGCGTATTCTCGACCAGTGTTGCGTTGTCCCCGGGAGCCCCCGGCTGGACGCTCCGGCCGTGAGCTCCTGCGGCGTTGCTGCAGATCGAGACGCGTAGTTGGCAAACGACATCTCGGCGCGCGCAATTGCGGGACCGATGACGCGTAGTTCCAGCACACAACAATCACCGGAGGAAATCATGGCTCGCATCGCGCGACGTAGATTTCTGAAACTGTCCGGATCCAGCGCCGTCGCGGCGCAAGCCGGTGGCCTCGCTGCCGTCCTGGCCAGCGGGCGGGCGCCGGCGCTCGCGCAGGAGACCACCATCCACTGGCTGCGATGGGCCGATTTCGTGCCGGCGTCCGACGTGCTGCTCAAGGGACCAATCACGCAGGAATGTAAGAAGGCGACCGGCATCACGCTCAAGCTCGAGACCGTCAACGCCAACGACCTGCAGTCGCGCATCACCTCGGCGATCCAGTCAGGCACCGGCGCCGACATCATCATGGCGCTGAACAACTGGCCGCAGCTCTATGCCGGAAGCCTGGCCGACTCGAGCGACGTTGCCGAGGAGATCGGCAAGGCCCAGGGCGGATTTCATGAGATTGCCCGGCTGATCGGCACCGTCGACGGCAAGTGGATCGGCGTGCCGTGGACGGTCGGTGGCGGGCTGATCGCCTATCGCAAATCCTGGCTCGAGGAGGCCGGATACAAGACCTTCCCAGAGACCTGGGACACTTTCCGCGAGGCCGGCAAGAAACTGAAGGCCAAGGGGCGGCCGATCGGCCAGACCGCCGGGCACACCTTCGGCGACGCGCCGGGCTGGTGGTATCCTTATCTCTGGTCGTGGGGCGGCAAGGAGGTCGAGGCCGACGGCAAGACCGTGGTGCTGAACAGCAAGGAAACGGTCGAGTCGATCAAGTTCGCAGTCGCGCTGTGGAAGGAGACCATGGACGAAGGCGGATTGGCCTGGGACGACACTAACAACAACCGGGCCTTTCTGTCGCAAACGATCAGCGCCACCAACAACGGCGCCTCGATCTACATCGAAGCCAAGCGCAAGCCCGAGACATACAAGACCGAGAAGGGCACGCCGATGTGGCAGGACATCCGGCACGCGCGTATCCCCAAGGGTCCCGGCGGCCAGTTCAACGCGCCGGGCCCGCAGACTCACATGCTGATGGGCTATTCCAAGAGCCAGAAGCCGGCCAAGGACTTCCTACGCTGGGCCCACTCCAAGCCGGTCTACGACCAATGGTTCGTCTCGCAGCAGGGCTACACCTGCGGTGCCACCAGGGAGTGGCAGGAGCACCCGATATGGGACGTCGACCCGGCGCTAAAACCGTTCCGCAACCTGCCATCGTTCGGCCGGCTGGCCGGCTACGCCGGGCCACCCAACCGCCAGGCCGCCGAGGTGATCAGCAAATACATCATCGTCGACATGTACGCCAAGGCGATCCAGGGCATGGCGGCCGAGGACGCGGCCAAGTGGGCACACGCCGAGGTCGTCAAGGCTTACGCGTGACTTGATTCACTCCCTGCCCGGCGTGCACGGAGCAGCGAGTTCCAAATCGAGCTCGCGCGCAGACGAGGTAATCGAGTAACACGGGTCAATGACCGTTTGTGGCCCCGAGTGGCGGTTCTCGAAAGTCCGCTCGCGCGCCGCTCCCGGGGCAATCATGATTCGCTGTCCCGGCGGGTGGGCACTGTGAAGTGAAAAATCGCGCCCCGGGGCAGGTTGGCTGTCACCCACAAGCGGCCCCCATGCGCTTCGACGATCGAACGGCAGATCGACAGTCCCATGCCCAAGCCGTCGGGCTTCGTCGTGTAGAAGGGGGCGAAGAGCTGCTCGAGATTCGCCGGGGCCACCCCTGGTCCAGAATCCTTCACCGCGACCAGCACGCCATTCGGTTCGGCTTGAGCGGTGATGATGAACAACTCTCGCGGCCCGTCCGCGACCGCGCCCATGGCCTGGACAGCGTTGACGATCAGATTGAGGACAACTTGCTGCAATTGTACGCGATCTCCTTCGATGAGCGGCAAACCCTCCCCGAGGGCCGTCCGCACCGAAGCGCCATTCTTGACCGCTTCGCCACGGGTGAGCTCGATCACCTCGCGGATCGTCCGGTTCACGTCCACGAGATCCTTCCGCGGCGGCGCCTTCTTGACGAGATCACGGATGCGGCCGATGACGTCGCCTGCTCGAGTGCCGTCGTTGACGACGCGAGCGAGCGCCTGCCCGACCTCCTCCAGGTCCGGCGGTCGACGATCCAGCCAGCGCAACGCCGCCTGGGCGTTGGTGACCGCCGCGCCGATGGGCTGGTTCACTTCATGGGCGATCGAGGCCGTGAGCTGCCCCATGGTCGCGACGCGGTTGGAGTGCGCGACCTCCATCTGCATCTCGCGGTAGCGCCGCTCGCTCTCGCGGGCTTCGGCTTCCGCCCGCTTGCGCTCGGTCAGATCCAGCACGAAGGCGACGCCCTCGTCCCGTTGCTCGTCGAAGGCGGCCGAGCCGATCAGCACCGGCACACGGCTGCCGTCCTTGCGGAAGTACTCCTTCTCGACCGGTGGCAAGCGCCCGGCCATCTTTAGCCCTGCGACGGCCCGAGCGTCGAGGTCGCGCCATTCCGGGGGCGTCAGGTCTGTCCAGCGCACGCGACCGGAGACGAGATCCCCGCGGTCGTATCCCACCATGCGGAGAAACGTGTCATTGGCCTCAATGATCCGACCCTCGAGTTCCCAGAGGTAGATCCCGATGATGTTGGCGTCGACCAGGCGCCGGATCTTGGCTTCGCGTTGTTCGAGATCGCGGTACAAACGAGCACTCTCCAGCGCGATCGCCGCCTGCGAGGCGAGCAGCTTCAGCACCGCGCTGCCGGCCGGCGCGAAGACCCGGGGGGTCAGGGTGTTCTCGAGATAGAGCGCGCCGATCAGCTTGGCCTGGGTGATCAAGGGCAGGCAGAGAATGGACCGCGCCCGGCGCTCGCGAAGGTAGGGATCCACGGCAAACGCGGGCTGGGCAGCGGCATCGTCGAGAATGACGCTCTCGCGGGTGCGCAGGACATAGTGGAGCACCGACTCCGGCAGCACGGAAGCGGTCACCGGCTGGCCGCGCAGCTGCACTACCACCGTGTCACCGCCGGTCGTGGCTTCCGCCTCGATCCGCGGCTCAGCCCCGCGCGAAAGAATCAACAGCCCTCGCTCGGCACCTGCCTGCTCGATGGCCGTGCGCATGAGCGTGTCGATCAGCATTTCCAGGACGATCTCGCCCGAGACAGCCTGCGACACCTTGATCACGGTCGCGAGGTCGAGGTGTTCGACCGGCGCCCCGATCGTGCTCGTCGGAGCAAGCGCTGGCTCTCCTTCCCTGAGGTGTGGATACAGCTTGTCGAGTTGCCGCACCTTGCCATCGGCTCCCCAACGCACATAGCCGACGCGCGCGTTTCGCAAATACACCTGCGCAAACTCTTCGAATCCGCGGGCCGCGTAGAAGCGCGCGGCCAGTTCGTAGGCGAGCGCCTCGTTGTGAATAAAGCCGTTCGCGCGGGCCGAGCGGATGGCCTGTTCGTACAAACGCTCCGCGTCGACCTCGCGGCCCTCGATGCGCGCAATCTCGGCGCCGACCAGGGCGGCGCGGTTCTCGAAATTGTCCGGGCAATTCGCCGCCCAGAGCTGGAGCTGGCGGTGGTAGGCGGCCAATGCTTCGACATGCTGCTGCCGCTGGTCGTCGGTCGCGGCGTCGCAGGATGCGGTGCGGGACAGCGCGCCGTAAAGGCAATGTTCCGCGACTTCAAAATTCGTCGGCGATGCCCACAGCAGTTGTTGCGCCTTCGACGACGCGTCGACGGCCTCAGCGTATTCGCCGGCAAAGAAGCGCGCCTGCGCCCTTCGGATCCAATACCAGCACTCGGCGCGGGCCAGATCC
>DASXNH010000206.1:0-2826 GCA_036495195.1 Candidatus Dormiibacterota bacterium | reverse complement strand
GCTGAGGATCTTGTGCAGCTCGTGGCGAGCGTCGATCCGCTCCTCGTTCGTCATCTGTGCTTGGATGACCGCCTGGACGAGCCGGTGTCTCTGCAGCGAGCTGCTGCCCGGGTCAACCTTGACCAGGGCGAACCGGCTGATATCGCGGATGATCCGGCCGATCATCAGCACTTCGCTCAGCTTGTCGTCGTACGGTAGCAGGGACTGCATCGTCGCGTCCGAGTAGAGCAGGTCGGTGGAGATCGGCCCAGGCGAGCAGAATGCGAGGATCTGCAGCAGCCGGACCGCGGCGGGCGAGCGCTTCCGCAGCTGGTCGAAGGACATGTTCCAGGTCGTCACCACCGGCAACGGGTAGTCGGCCGGCCGGTTCAGCGCGAGGATGCGGGTGGCGCGCGTCGACAGCTCCGCCACGTAGGCGCGTGCGGGCATTCCGGTCTGCTCGAGCCACGCGCTCGCCTGCACGATCGCGAGGGGCAGGTCGCCGAGTGCCTCCGCGACCTGGTTGGCATCGACCGGGTCCAGGTGCGGCACATGGCGCAGCAGGTGGGCGACGCTTTCCTCCCTGGAGAACACGTCCACCGCGAGCGGGTCCGCCGTGTTCGTCCACTCCTTGTTCCTTGAGGTGACGATGATGTGGCCGTTCCCGCTTGGCAGCCACGACTTGAGCAGCTCCGAGTTGTCGGCGTTGTCGAAGATGAGCAGCCAGCGCAAGGTTGGATCCCCGCGCAGCTCCGCGAGCGCCGCCGCGGCCGCCTCCGCCACGTTGTCGCCAATCCGCAGCTGCATCCTGCGGGCGAGCTCGGCGAACGAGAGGCTGATCTCCTCGGCCCGCTCCGATGGCACCCACCAGACGAGGTCGTAGTCGGACTTGAACCTGTGTGCGTACTCCTGCGCGAGCTGGGTCTTGCCCACGCCGCCGAGCCCGTACAGCACCTGGGGGACCGCGGCGTCACCCTTGGAGAGCCTGTCGCGCAGCAGCTCAAGCGTCTCCGCCCGGCCGGTGAAGTCGGCGTTCCGCGCGGGCACTTCCGCGAGCTTCGGCACCGTGCCAGGGAAGCGCGGCCCGTCGGCCCGCCCGGTCCCCTGCACATGCCACGGCCGGTCGAATGCCCACAGCAACCGCGTCATGGCCTGCGTGGCGTCCGCCCGCGCCAGGTCGATGGGGGTGTACTCGCCGAACGGCTCGGCGATGCGCGTGTCGCTTACCCGGATTGGCACGATCTGCCGCCTGATGCCCGCGGTGTCCGCCGCCGACAGCGCCCGCCACAGCTGTCGCGCCTCGGGGGAGCTCATGTACGCGCTTGACAGCACCGCGACGACCCGGGCCCCCGCGAAGGTCTCCTCCGCGCCAAGGTCGGCGGCCGCCTTGCTGACCGTGGAGCGGGCGGTGACGCGGAAGCCGGCCCGGGTCAGGATGACCTCGATCCAGTCGGCCCACATCCGGTCCTCTGGCGCGTAGCTCAGGTAAACCTGGGTGAGGGCAGCCGGGGGACGGCGGGCGAACTGCTCCTTGTACTGGAGGCGCATCTCCTCGGGGATCGGCCGCATCGCGGCCACCTCACCGGCGGTCACCGCGGCCGTGATGCGCTCGAACGCGGCGAGCAGTGAGGCTGGCATCCCTGGCTCGTCGCCGAACGTGGCCAGGATCTCCTCGAAGGCATAGAACGGCTTGTAGGGAACCTCGACCGACGACCAGTAGGCGACCGACTCGGCCTGCGCCATGCCCTGGGGGAATCCCTCGAACCTCCGGCGGGCCGTCGAGCGTCCGACGTCCAGCTTCTCCTTCTCGCCGTCCTCGATCCGCATCGGCACCGGCAGCACCCTGATGTTCCTGTCGCGGTACCGGTTGCTGATCTGCCCCGCGACGTTGGCCGCCCCCTCGATGGACTGGTTGCTGAGGGTGAAGCACACCGTGAGCACGTCCGGCAGTTCGATCGTGCAAATGTCGGCCACGTCGGACAGCCCGGTGCGGCTGTCAATGAGCACGTAGTCGTAGTTCCGCTTCATGTCCTCGCGCAGCGCGCGGAAAAAGCGCCCGCCCCCGAGGCGCTCGTAGAAGTTGTCCCAGTCGAGCGAGCAGACGGCCGCCGAGTAATCACGGTTCTGCCGGCCAGCGGACAGGAAGTCGAGCTTGCCGCCGTCGGGGAAGTCCCACTCAAGGGAGACCGCGTCCTTGTCGACGCGCGCGAATTCGAGGTACCAGTCGTCGGTCCGCGGCGCGTTCTTGAGTGCCTCGTTGGCGTAGTCGTTGATGAGCTCGATCACGCCGGGGGTGGCGCTGACCTTCGACTCCTCGAGGAAGGGCTCGAAGAACTTGTGCAGCCCGGGTGACTCGAGGTCCCAGTCCACGACAAGAACCCGCTTGCCGCTGCTCGCGATGATCCAGGCGACGTTCGCCAGGGCCATGGTGCGCCCGGTTCCCCCCTTGTAGGAGTAGAACGTGATGACCTGGCCGTTGCGTGATGCGCTCACCCGGAGCCTCCAGGCTCGCTTGACTCGGCTTGTCGCAGGCGAGGCCGCGGCAGCACGGGCCCGGCGTCGGTGGGCGCTGGCGCGTCCCTGTGGTATCGCTTCAGCATGATCATTGCCATCTCAGGGAGCACGAATCCCAAGTCCTGAATCGTCGGTATTCCGTCCGCCGCCATGCGGCATCGTCGTGGAACACTGGACAGTTTTCTCCCCAGGTGCTCCTCCAGCTTCGCGCGTAGCAATCCTCCCTGTGCGCGAAATCCTTCATCATCACCATTCCAGGGAACCACCACGCTCAGCCATGGCACCGCCAGCTCATTTAGCTGGCGTAGCCGTTCATAATGAGCATCCGACATG
>DASXNH010000205.1:0-2141 GCA_036495195.1 Candidatus Dormiibacterota bacterium | reverse complement strand
GATGCTCGATGGTGTCGGCTGTGCTTTGGTCGGCGCCCAGCTTCCCGTATCCCGCATCGGTGTCGAAGGCGTCACCGCCCTTGACGACGCAGGCAGTGCCACCCTGATCGGCTGGGGAGGCCGCTCGACGAGTGCTCCGTCAGCTGCAATGCTCAACTCGAGCTTCATCCAGGGATTCGAGCTCGACGACTATCACCCCCTCGCTCCCCTCCACGCCAACTCTTTGGTGCTTCCCGCGATGCTCGCGGCTGCGCCTCACGTGGGGTCCGTCTCGGGGGCCCGCTTCCTTCTCGGAGCCATTCTCGGCTACGAAACCGGGCCTCGTGTCGGCCTCGCGCTCGGGGGGCTCGACATGATCTCCCGGGGATGGCACTCGGGCGTGGTCTTCGGACCTCTGGCTGCTGCCGCCTCGGCCGGCACCCTCTACGGGCTCGATGCCGCCAAATTCGAGGACGCTCTGGGCATTGGCGCCACGCAATCGGGCGGCCTCATGTCGGCGCAGTTCGAGTCCATGGTCAAGCGGATGCAGCATGGTTTTGCCTCTCGCGACGGACTGACTGCGGCTGCCCTGGCCGCATCGGGTTATGTCGGCATCAAGCGCGTGTTTGAGCGCAAATTTGGTGGCTGGCTGTCCACTTTCGGCGACGGCCACAAAACGGACGCCACACAGATCTACGCCGGGCTCGGCAGCGTCTGGCAAACGGAGGTGTACTCCATCAAGCCCTATGCCGCCATGGGCCTCCTGCACGCCGCCATCGACGCCGCTCTTGATTTGCGCTCGAAGGACAAGGTGACCGCTGACCAGATCCAACACATCGAGATCGACATGCCCGAAGCCGGCTACCAGCACGGCGGATGGAAGGCGGTGCGCCCGCTACAGCCAATCGGGGCTCAGATGAGCGTCGCCTACACGGTCGCGGTGGCACTCCTCGACGGAGCAGTGCTCATCGATCAGTTCTCCGAGAAACGGATCAACTCCGACGACGTGTGGAATCTCATCGACCGCACCGACGTCCACCACGAAGCGTCCTACGACAAGCTGCCCGTCGAGGACAGGTTGACCACCCGGGTGAGCCTCACACTCAAGGACGGCAGCACGCGCGAGAAGGTTGTCGCCCATCCGCGAGGAACCGGGGATCGAGCGCTCTCCGACGCCGACATTGTCGACAAGTACCGCAGCCTGACCCGCACGGTGATCTCCCCGGACCGCCAAAGAAAGATCGAGAACACCGTCCTTAATCTCGAAGCAGTCGAGGACATTTCTGAGCTGACGGCTCTGCTCACACCAACCGTCGCATCAGCCCTCGGCTGACGTCGGCCTACGTTCCCATCGATCCGCGCTGAGAAAGAAACGCCATGCCCACCACCCTTGACCCAGCCACCGCCTTGGTCCTACTTGATCTGCAGCAAGGGATCACCGCGCTGCCGACGGCGCATTCAGCCGACGACGTGGTCCGCTGCGGCGCAGCCCTGGCGGCGGCTTTCCGGGAACGGCACCTCCCAGTCGTGGCGACACGGGTTGGATTCTCGGCGGACCGTGGGGACGTGGTCCGCACCCGCACGGCGGCCAACGCCCCAATGGTCACCTTCGGGCCGGAAGGGACCGTCATGCGACCAGAGCTTCAACTGGATGAAAGCGACATTCTGATCACCAAGCGAGGATGGAATGCCTTCTACGGCACGGAACTCGATCTGCAGCTCCGACGGCGTGGGATTACTGGGATCGTCCTCGCAGGGATCTCGACCAGTGTCGGTGTGGAATCAGCCGCTCGAGCCGCCGCCGAACGCGACTACCAACTGACCATCGTCACCGATGCAGTGACCGACACGGACCTCGGTGCGCACACCAACAGCCTCAACGTCATCTTCCCCAAAATTGCCGAGCTCGCGACGACCGACGAAGTCATCGCGGCTCTCGATGCTCGATCACCACAGAGAGTCGCGAGGACGCGTACCGCAAACCGATCATGAGTGACCTAGGTCAGCACAAAAGAGGAGCGTTTTATGAAGAACTTTGAGCCGGAAATCCTTTCGAATCCGTTGACCAACCGAGGAACCGCATTCACAACCGTGGAGCGCGACCGGCTGGGCCTGACCGGCCGGTTGCCGTCGGCGGTCGAAACGTTGGACGATCAAGCGGA
>DASXNH010000204.1:0-1848 GCA_036495195.1 Candidatus Dormiibacterota bacterium | reverse complement strand
CTCCGCCGTAGCCGTGGCAGGCGCCCGGCCCATGCGGCTCAGGAAACAGGAGACTCTTCGATGAAAGCGTATCGAATCCATTCCGGCAGAAAGCAGGACGCGCTCGAGCTCATCGAGCACACGGTTTCAAAGCCCGGAGCGCGCGAGGTCCGCGTGCGCGTGCGCGCGGTATCCCTCAACTATCGCGAGCTGATGATTGCCTGGGGCCAATACCCGGTCCCGAGCGATCCCCCGCCGATCGCCGTGGCTGATGGTGCGGGCGAGGTGATCGCGATCGGCCCACTGGTCACCCGCTTCAAGGTCGGCGACCACGTGGCCATCCCCTACTACCCCGATTGGATTGATGGCGAACCGACGCCTGAAAGCGTTCATAGGGTGCCGGGCGCCACCATCGACGGCATGCTGGCCGAGGAAATCGTCGTCCCCGAGGACGTGCTGATTGCCGTTCCCGCCTGGCTGGAGTTCACCGAGGCGGCGACACTCCCGTGCGCCGGCGTCACAGCGTGGAACGCTCTCTTCGTCGGGGGCGCCGCTAAACCCGGCGCCACCGTGCTGCTCCTGGGAACCGGGGGAGTCTCGATATGGGCCCTACAACTGGCCAAAGCCGCGGGACTGCGCACCATCATCACCTCCTCCCGTGATGAAAAGCTCAAGCGCGCGCACGCCCTTGGAGCGGATCACACGATCAACTATCGCCGCTATCCCGAATGGCAGCAGGAGGTGCTGAGGATCACCAGCGGACGGGGTGCCGATGTCGTCGTCGAGGTCGGCGGTGACGGAACTCTGGGTCGTTCGATCGCCTCGATACGCCCGGGTGGCGCGGTCGCTATCGTTGGCGGCGTCGGCGGCTGGGCGACTGAGATCGAGATTCAGCCGGTCCTGATGCGAGCCGCGCACCTGAGGGGCGTTTTCGTCGGCAGCCGCGCGATGTTCGAGGATCTGAATCGGTTCGTCACCGCCGCGAAGATCCGGCCGACGATCGACCGGGTCTTCAGCTTCGATCAGGCGCGCGAGGCCTACGCCTACCTGGAATCGGCCAACCACTTCGGCAAGGTCGTGATCAAGGTCGGCACGGCTTGAGTGCGCCGCTCCGCAGGAGCGCATCCGCCTCCGGCCCGAAACAGCGCGCCTGCTCGGCGAACCAGTCGACAAGCATGTCGATGAACACACGAACCTTGGCGCTCAGGTGCCGGCGGTGGGGATAGAAGGCGTTGATCTCGACGCCCTGCAACCGGTGGTCGGGCAGCAAAGGCACGAGCGCTCCCGAAGCCACCAGGTCGGTGACCAGGAACGGGCAGGTCAGCACCAGGCCAACGCCGGCCGCAGCGGCGGCATGCAAGGTTTCGGTGCTCGTGCTGATCAGGCTGCCGGTGACGCGCGCGACGATGGGATTGCCGTCCGGATCTTCGAAAAGCCATTCGTCAGGAGCCGGGATATTGGACAGATGACGAAAGCAATTGTGGCCGGCGAGGTCAGCCGGACACTGCGGCGCCGGATATTTTTCCAGATACAGGGGAGAGCCGTACACCATGCGGCCCACCGCGCCGAGGCGGCGCCTAACGAGGGTGGCGTCCGGCGCCGGATGCGGGCTGACCGCCAGGTCGACGCCCTCCTGTACGAGGTCGATCATCGTGAAGCCGGTGCAGAGATCGACTGACGCTTCAGGGTGCCGCGCCAGGAAATCGGTGACGACCGGCGCAACGAGCCGCGCGATGTTCTCGTGGCAATAGACTCGAAGCTGGCCGCGCGGGGTTCCCTGTTGCGCCCCGGCGGCTTCATCAGCTTCATCCAGGTCCTGTAGAATCTGCACGCTGCGGTCGTAATAGGCGCGGCCGGCTTCGGTCAGGC
>DASXNH010000203.1:0-31980 GCA_036495195.1 Candidatus Dormiibacterota bacterium | reverse complement strand
GCCGCCGAGGATGCCCTGGATCGACCCCTGCACCGACGCGGCTGCGGCGGTGTACAGCGACAGGTCGCCCAGAGTGAGGCGGCCGAAAATGGCCTGAAGGGCTACATAGAGATAGGTGATCGAGGTGGCGACGGTGCTGATGTTGCCCAGCGCGAATCCCGTCAGGTAGCGCCGAGTGACCTGGGCTCGCTGGCTGGAGTAATAGCGGTCCGCGATGATCCTGTAGCGCTCGATGAAGTAGTTGCCAAGGCCAAAGAGCTTGACCTCCTTCGCGTAGCTGTCGGTGGTGACCAGGGTGACCATGTAGTTCATACGCCGCAGCAGTCGCGAGCCCCAGCGAGCGATGGCGTAACCGCGCCAGCCATAGCGCGTGTCGGCGATGAAGGCCGGGATCGGCGAAACCAGCGCAAGGAGCGCGAGGAGAGGGCTCACGACAATCAACAGGGCGATCATCGTGATGAACGTCAGCAATGTCTGCAGCAGGCCGAATGCAGTCGAGATCATCAACACCGGACGGTTGATCGAGTCGGTCTGCGCCCTTCGCAGAAGGTCGTAGGAAGCGGGATCCTCATAGAACGAGAGATCAAGTGACGCAGCCTTCTCCATCACCATCACCTGGATTCGCATGGCCACCGAGTTCTGCAGAAGCTGCTGTGTGATGTTCCGGATGGTGCCCAGCAAAGCGGTGATGGCGAACAGCGCCAGTTGCAGGAGCGCGATGACGACGATCATGTTGATCGCGGTGAAGCTGGGGCCGCCGTGAAGGTTGGGATCGAGGTCGTGGAACGACACGGCGTTTGGGATCCCGGTGTTGTGGATGAGGATCCCCCGCACGACGGCGTTGATCAGCAACTTCGACGTGTAGGCAGCCCCGGCCGGAATCACTCCCGCGACGATGGTGGCCGCGAACAGGGCCAGCGTGATTCGCGGGCTGGCGTCCCAGACCAGGCGCAGCACACGTGGAAGCGCAGCGGTGGTGCCAATCACCGCCTGCTTGAGGTTCTCCCAGCGACCACGGAGGTCCTTTGGCCCTTCGTCCTTGGGCGGTCCCTCGAGCATCGGATCGCCGGTGAGCCCGCTGTCGGCGGTTCCGGTTTGAGGGCTCTTGCGGCGACCCCTCAACCACATCATCGCCGACAGGTCGGGTTGGTGCGGCGGCATCATGCCCATCTATCTACCGGGCAGCTTACCGACCCGGCGCGAACCCAGTTGGGCCGCGCCGCGTCGGTCGGTTAGAAGACCTGAGATTCGCTTGACGTGGTGCGGGAGGCGGCGTGCTGTCCCGAATGCCGTCCTCTCGAGCGCATCCAGCGTCCGATCATCACGCGACGGTTGCTCTCCGAACGCCCGCCGCCGCCGCCGCCTGGGTTGAACCGCTTGGTCACGCCGCCAAGCTTCGCGCCCCAGGTCACGAACTTGTGGAAACGCTCCTCGGCCTCCTGGGCGATGCCGATGCGTGGGCCGCGAGTCTCCTCCCGGAACCGCGCGATGCGGCCGGCGGCCGCGCCTTCCTTCTCCTCTGGCGTCGAACCTGCCGCTGCGCCCACGTCGGGCAAGGAGCCAAGGACCACGATCTGGTCATCCTCGATGCTGACCTCCACCCCCGTGAACCAGCCGTCTGGGAGTCTTCCGGCAAACCAACCTTTGATCGATCCGAGCTCTTTCTCATCCATGCTTACAAGATTACTCCGTAACGGACTGAGACGCAAGAGGCTTGTTACCACCGGCTGAGTACATCGATCCGAAATGACGGCTGGGATGTCGGTGCAGCAGGCGGGCTTGCTCAAATCCGGCAGCGGCGGCCAGCCTCTCCCAGGTGCCGAACGAGAAGGGGTGCGGGACCCACGCGTTGCCGCTGTCGGTCTCGTACTCGACCACGATCAAGGTGCCGCCTGGCCGCAGCATCGCGTGGACGGACGCCAGGATTGGCGCCTTGTCGCGAACGAAGTGCAGCGAGTTGGCCATCAGCACGCCGTCGAGAGCCGAAAGATGCAGCGGGCGGGTGAAATCGGCGACCACGGTCTCAATCCGCGCCGGCGCAGGATTTCTGCGGATGGCGGAGGTCAGGCGTCTCAACGACTCTGCGTCACGATCGACTGCGGTGATTTGGGCGCTCGGACCGAGGAGGTCCGCCAGGGCCAGGGTGAAGGCTCCGTCGCCCGCGCCGAGATCGGCCCAACGCCCACGATTCAGAGCAACGCCGTTCCGAAGCAGCGCCACGAGATCGACCCGGTCCATGAGATGCCAGCCTACGACCAAAAAAAGGCCTCGCGGTTACCCGCGAGGCCCTTTTCGAATGCTTTGTGGCTTACGCGTGCATCCTGCTGCGGCCCGCGACAGCGCGGAAGATGATCAGCAAGATGACAGCGCCGATAAAGGCGACCACGATCTGGACGAGGATGTTGGTTACCGCGAAACCGAGAAGGCTCGCGAGCCAGCCACCCACGAACGCGCCGAGAATACCGACCACGATGTCCCACAGAAGGCCCAGGCCATGCCCTGAGACAACCTTGCTGGCCAGGAAGCCAGCGATCAGGCCGACGATGATCCAAACGACGATTGCTCCAAGTCCCACGCTCAATCCTCCGATTGACCGCCTTGCGGCGGAGATGTCCGGCTAGTCGATTGAAAAACGGGCAGCCCTGCCAGTTCTACTCACTCTCGCCCACCGCTAAGATCGACTGGGGCGCCGGATCGCGAACAAGGAGAGAGGAAACATGGGGTCAGACCAATACCACGAACCCGCAGGTGAGCTATCACAGCAGGTCCGGACTTTTGCTCGGATCGTCACCTCGCTGCAGGAAGAGGCGGAAGCGATCGGCTGGTACGAGCAGCGAATCTCGCTCGAAAAGGACGCTCAGGCCAAAGCGATCATGGAGAACGCCCAGTCGGAGGAGTTCAAGCATTTCGCCATGGCGCTCGAGTACCTCTCACGGCGCAAACCCAAGCTGCAGGCGGTTCTGAAGCGGGTTCTCTTCCAGACGGGCGACATCGTCAAGCTGGGCGAAGCCGGCGAGAAGGCCGAGGAAGAGGTCGCGGAGTAAGCCCGCTAGAACGCCGGCAGGTCTCCGCAGGCCACACTCGGCGCGTAGTCGGCCTCTGTCAGATCCGGCCCCTTGTGCACGTTGACATACCATCCGGTGCTCGGCATCGAGTAGTACTCCGGGACGGTGCTGGTCGCCGTGGCGTTGCCCGACGCATCGGCAACGACCTCGAGCAGCGCATAGGCGACATTGCCTGGCTTGGCGCAGCTACCGATGTGAACGTGTGAGATGTGTGACGAGTTGGGTAGCAGCCCCTTGACCTGGATCGAAACGGTGAATCTGCCGGTGCCCTTGGAGACCTGACCCGTGCCCGTCACGCCGCTGCCGTTCATGGCAACCATGGTGAACGTGGCATGAGGCGCTGGGGACGGGACGGCCGAGGTACCTCCGCACGCCATCGCCACTACGAGAAGGAGTAATGCAACGCTTGTTCGGACCACGAACGCACACTGACGAGGCAGATTGCATTCAGCTTGCGGCCGCTGCGACGATCCCCCTGGCGATCTCGATCTCGTCGGCGTTGACCGTATGGCCCAAGCCGGGGTAAAGGTTCGCAGTCACGTTGGCGCCCATGCGCCTGTACACCTCGGCCGCCTCGAGCACCCGATCCTTGCGAATGTGTGGGTCGACGTCGCTGCAGCCCAGAAAGGCGGGAGTTCCGTCGAAGCTTCCCGGATAGTCCCGTGGCGTGCCATCGGGCCCGATCAAGCCTCCGCTGAGGCCCACCACGCCGCCGTAGCGGCGAGCGTGGCGCGCCGCGAACTCCAGGGTCAGGCAGGCGCCCTGCGAGAAGCCGAGCAGGATGACCCGATTCGCTGGAACCGACTTTTCGACCGTGGCCAGGAGCGCTGCCAGGACCTCCAGGGCAGAGCTCAGGT
Source organism: Candidatus Dormiibacterota bacterium (assembly GCA_036495195.1). GTDB lineage: Bacteria > Chloroflexota > Dormibacteria > Dormibacterales > Dormibacteraceae > Palsa-872. The sequence goes on along the minus strand of DASXNH010000203.1, from coordinate 28,058 downwards.
ACGGCTCGTTGCTCTCCATCGGCGCCGTGAACGGGTTCGGATACCAAACGTTGCCCGCGGCCTGAGGAGCGAGGTATGCGACGCCGGGGTGCATCAACTCGGCGCCGAGAGTCATGATGTCGGCCGCGCTGGCCCCACGCCCGTGGACCAGGATCATGGCGGCGCGGGCTGTGGCCAGCGCATCGCCCGCCTCGAGCACCGGTTGACCCTGATGTGGACCGCTCACTGATACGTACTATGACGGCGCTATGCCCTGGGCCTTCGGATACGCCAACCCGCGCTCCATCCACTGGGGGCCTGGTGCACTCACCCAGCTGGCGCCTGAGCTAAAGCGTTTACAGATGAACCGCGTTGCCTTTTTCACGAATCGATCGCTGCTCGCCGAGGGCAAGCTGATCGAGAAGGTTCGTGGCGCCCTTGACGAGGGCGAAGCGCCGGCCACCGCGGTGATCAGCCAGCACGCGCCGCAAACCGAGATCGATGCCGCCCTCGAGCAGGCGACCGAGGCTGGTGTGGACGGGGTCTTGAGCTTCGGGGGGGGCAGCGCCATCGATGCCGCAAAGATCGTGGCGGTCAAGCTGGCCGACCGGCGCGGTCTCGCTTATCGAGGCCTTCCGCACGTTGCCATCCCCACCACGCTGTCGGTTGCCGAGCTCGCGGGTGGGGCGGGCTTCACCAATGATGCCGGCGACAAGGCCGGCATGCGCGATGTGCGGTTGCTGCTCGATACGGTGATCTACGACGCCGAGCTGACGATCGCAACGCCGATGGCCCTCTGGTTGTCGACCGGGATTCGTGCGCTCGACCATGGCGTCGAGGGATTCCTGGCCGAGGGCGAGCATCCCTTCTCGGACACCATGGCTCTGGAAGGGATCAGGCGCCTCTTCGCTTCACTGCCTCGCGCGATGGCTGCACCGGCCGATGTCGACGTGAGAACCGAGAATCAGCTCGGGGCCTGGTTCACGTTTACTCTGCCCGCGCAGTCCGCCGGCGGCCTCAGCCACGTGATGGGCAAGCAGATCGGGGCGCGGCACGGCATTCCACACGGGGTGACTTCCTGTCTGCTCCTCCCCGCGGTATTGCGGTTCCTGGCCGAGAGGATGCCGGAGCGAGCGGCAAAGCTTGGGCAGGCCACCGGATCGGGGGACGCGGCCGCAGACATCGAGCGCCTGATCAAGTCGCTTGGTCTGCCACAACATATCGCCGCCTTTGGGATTGGAGAGCCTGAGCTGCGAAGGGCGGCGAGCGAGCTTGGCGGCAAATATCCGAGCGCGGACCTGCTTCGGATTTACCTCGAGGCCCTGTAGGCGCTTAGGCCGACCAGACCAGGAGCAGCGCGATGGCCGCCGGTACGGATTGGATGAAAATGATCCGCCGGTTGACGGTTGCTCCTCCATAGAGGCCCGCGACGATTACGCAAGCCAGGAAGAAGGTCAGGATCGCTCGTCCAGGCACCAAGCCGTAGAAGAACAGGCCCCACAGCAGTCCCGCGGCGAGGAAGCCGTTGTACAGGCCCTGGTTGGCCGCGAGCTTGGCTGACGAATCGGCTACCTCCTGCGTCATCCCGAAGCTGCTCAGTCCAATTGGCGTCCGCCACAAGAACATCTCGAGAACCAGGATGTAGATGTGCAGCACCGCGACGAGGAAAACCGCCACCGCGGCGGCGACCGCAACGAGATTCAGGTCGACCACATCCATCCGTGCTAGTGCCTTCGTCTTGCGGCACGCCTGACCGATAGACCTGGTTTGATGGCGATGACTTCTCCCGCGGCCGCGCGCAATGACGCGCCGGCTCCCTCAACCATCCGCGCCCGCAACCACCGGAAGCCAAGGCTCGATCCGGTGTCAAATCGCATCACCTTCACAAACCCGGCCGACTCCAAGGTGTTGGACGCAAGGTCGCCGGCTGACGCGATCCACAGCTTCGCCATGCCTTCGGTCCGAGCCTGGACGACGAACGCGGTGACGAGCGATCGAAACACTCCCTTTCGTCGGTGCCGAGCCAAGGTCACGCAGTTCCAAATGTAAGCGTCGCCCTTCCCCGGTGCTATCTCAAGCTCAACCTCACCGATCCATTCGGGCTTGGTCGACAACCAGCCATAGCCCACCAGCTCGTGGCCGACCCAGGCGCCAAAGCACCTCGAGCCCCTGGCCAGGCGCCCTGGAACGAGGCCGGACTCCGCTTCCATGGCCACGTTCGCCCAGGCCGAGTCGAGCTCGCGAACCTCGAACCGGCCGCTTGGCGGTGATGGCGGCGGCCCATCGAGGGCCGCCGCCCACAAGTTGATCAGGCTTAGAAGGAGAAGAAGAGGTGGCGGACCTTGTGGATGACCTCGGGGTCTCCAGTCGCCGAACCGCCTGGAAAGCGCCCGAAGAACGTGAGCACCGCGTCTGCCGCGGAGTCGTAGGTGAACAGCGCGTCGCAACCCTCGAAGCCGCGGGTCTCGGGCTCCGACGTCCACTTGCCATCCTTGATCGTGGCGCGCCACTTACCGCCCCACGGGCCTCTGACGTCGATTCCATACTGCGCATCGACCCCAGCCGCCACCTTCTGGTCGACTGTATACATCCAGAAGATGAACGCGAACGGCAGGATCAGACCGGCTGACGCCTCGTCGACAGTGGCGAGCTTGTTACCCAGCCCGTACTCGACGTCGTATGGGTGGACGCCGTAGTCCATGATCTGGAAAGTGCCGTAGAAGCCGGCCGGAACGGGTCCAGCGAATGGGTGGTAGACCATGAAGCTCGTCCATTCCTCCGGCGTCAGCGCCTGGAGCATCTCATCGAGCTTCTGTGCGTCCTTCTTGAAGCGGGCGAGGGCCTCCTCGCGCGGCAGCTTGCGAAATTCGAGTGCGTGATCGTTCAGGGTCTCCCCCATCACAGGCAGGCCGAGGGCGGTGCCGTCCTTGCCCGCCTTGGCCGCCTCCCAGTTCTTGAAATAACCCTCCATGACGTCGATCATGTGACCGACCAGATCGCGGGTTTCCCAGCCCGTGCAGCGCGTCATGACATTCCAGTTCTTCGGGTCCTCGACCATGCGGGTGAACTTGGCGCGGTCGCGGCGCATCACGTTCAAGACCGTTTCCTTGCCTTCGGCCGCCATCGGATTGACCGGTGCGATCGTTGCCGTACTCATCAGTTGACCCCCTCCCTGAGGCGAGATTGCGACCACGCTCGTATCGTGCGCATCAGTTTGAGGGGGGACGCCCCCCCTGTGGCGCCCGGCCTGGCGGGGCCAGATCCGGACGCACCCCCCTGTGCCCCGCGCCAGTCGTCGCCGTGGTCGGTACGACGATGGGCGGTAGCGTTTCATCCAGCCTGTCGCGGCGCACCTGGAACCAGGGCGGCAGGCTCAGCGACGATCCCAGGGACTCGACCGTCTCATCGACCTTGAATCCGGGACCATCCGTCGCGATCTCGAAGAGGACTCCGCCTGGCTCACGCGAATAGATCGACTTGAAGTAGTACCGGTCGATCACCGGTGTCACATTGCGCCCCGCCTTGACCAAGGCCTCGCGCCATGCCAGCTGGTCTGCCGCGTCGGGTGACCTCCACGCGACGTGGTGGACCGTGCCCACTGACTCTTCCCCAACCGGGCCCTCTGGCGACGCAATCACATCGACCGTCGAATGCGGCCCGCCCGCATCCATCTCAAATCGTGTGCGTTGCCCTTCCTGGCCGGCCTTCCGAAAGCCCATCGTTTTCGTCAGGAGGTCGAATGTTTCAGCGGTTTCCGCAATCGTCATCGTCACCGAATGAAAACCTCGGATGGCGTGATCGGCGCCCACGGGCCCGTCAGGCCATGGCACCCATGGTTGATGTGAGGCTTGCGCGACGAGCTCGAGCCTGATTCCGTCGGGGTCGGTCACCACCAGGGCGTCGGTGCCAAACCAGCTCGCTGCCCCGGCCTCCACGCCAAGCTTGCGGAGCCGAACCTGCCAGAAGTCCAGGGATCCTGGCGGCACCGAGAAAGACACGGTTGTGACCTGCCCGCTTCCCGCCTTCCGTTTCGGCCAGGTGGGCCATCCGAAGAAAGTCATCGCCGTGCCGGGTGAGCCGACATAGTCGCCGAAGTAGATGTGGTAGGTGTCGGGCATGTCCTGGTTGATGCTCTTCTTGATGAAGCGCAATCCCAGCACGCTGACATAGAAGTCGACGCATTTCTGTACGTCCCCCGTGATGCAGGTGACGTGGTGAATGCCGGGTATGGTGCCCGCCAGCTGGTCGTCTCCTTTAACCCGATCGAACGGAGCGGAAACAATGTTAGTCCCTGCCTTTCCCGGCTGGAACCCCTCTACGGGCTGGAGGACTCCTCGTCGATGCGGTTCCAGATTTCCCCCGCTAGCGGATCCTCCAGCTCCTCCTGGATGTGGCCGACCAGCCCGACCGCACGCGCCATCACCGCCAGGCCCCGCGTCACGCGCCATGGGATGTCCAGCTCGCTTGCAATCGCACCGATGGCGCCTGTTGCGTTCACAGGCAGCTCGCGTCCATAGCTCCGGCTCGCCTCCGCCGAGATCGCCTGCATGAGCTCGACGAAGCGACCTGACAAGCCGTTGTCGGCGGCCACGGCGAAGAGCCTCGGCGTCCTCGGATCGATGGGTTTGTGGATCGGATGACCCAGGCCCGCGATCGGCCGCTTCTCCTGTTTACGTGCCGCGACGATCTGCCGCGCCAGCTCGCTCATGTCGGATGTGCCCGCCGCGCCCAGTGCCTCTTGAAGCGTGCGGGCCGCCTCTTCGACCGAGCCGCCGAATCGATCTCCGATTCCCAGCAAGCCGGCCGCGACCGCTCCCTGTAGCGATTCAGGAGCGCCGAAGTACGTGAGCCGGGCCGCGATCGCGCTCGGCGTCATGCCGTGCTCCACCAGCGTCACCGCGAGGGCGTTGAAGACGATCGACTCCTGACGGTTCGGGAGCCGCCCCTTGAGCTCGAGGAATGCCATGTCGCCGAGGGAGACCTTGCCGATGAGATCCGCAACCAGGTCGTGGCCTCGCACGGTGATGCTGTCAGTGGTGCTGCTGCCCATGCTTGATCTCAGGCGCTTCTTCGCCGTCGTCACTGCCGGGTCACCGTGAGGTTGGTTTTGTAGGCGCTCGCGCCAAAGGCACCCTCCGGAACGAGCTCCACCTGGCATCGAAACGTCAGCCGCGTATGGATCGCTTCCTCGAGCGCCGCTGCCAGCTGAGGGTCAGGCCGACTTGCATCGGGAACCTCCACCTCGACCGGCACGGGCGGCTGCACGCTCACGTCGGTGTCGCGTCTCACGACCCGCGCGCGTCCGGTGACCCGCGGCCTGAAATCACCGACGACAGCCAGGATTGCGGACGGGTATACGTTCACTCCGCGCACGATGAACATGTCGTCGCGCCGCGCGAGACAGCGCATGCGAAAGCTCGTGCGGCCGCACTCGCATGACGTGCCTTCGATCCTCACGATATCGCCGCTGAGAAACCGCACCACGGGCATCGCATCGCGCGTGAGGTGGGTGTACACGAGCTCGCCCACCGCGCCGGTCTCGATCACCATCGGCTCCTTCGTCTTCGGGTCGATGAGCTCCGGCCACACGTGCCCGGTACCGCAAAAGTGCATCCCGTTTTGTTGAGGACACTCCCCGAAGAGCGAGGGCGCCACATCGCCGATTCCCATCACCTCGGTGACCGTCGCCCCGAGGACGCGTTCGATGTGGTCCCGGATGGCCGGGATTCCCCCTCCAGGCTCGCCACCCGTGACCACGTGCGTGAGTCGCAGCGAGGCCGGATCCGGACGGCTGCCCTCGAGCTTGTTGGCGAGGTACTGCGCAAATGACGGCGTCGACAGCAACGTGTCGGCAAGTCCCGACTTGAGTCCGATAAGGACCCTGCCAGTGTCGCCCGGGGCCACGGGCACCGCCCGCGCATCGATGCGAGTAAGCACAAAGTGCGTATGGCCCGCGACGAATGGACCGGCGCCGAATGTGGTCAGGACGCTGTGGTGGTTGTGGATCCCGGTCGCGTAGTAGGTTCGAGCCCCGATCGTCGTCCAGGTATCCATGTCGCGACGGGTGAGCGGAATCACGGTCGGCGTGCCGGTCGTGCCGCTGGTCTGATAGACCCGCTTGATGCGCGCCTCGTCGACGCCGGCGTTCGTGCCGAACGGGGGCTGCTCGTCTACGGATTGCTTCAGCTCGTCCTTGGTCGTGAAGGGCAGTTCTGTAATGTCCGCCAGCCGGACCTTCCTGGTCGAGCCGATCCCGGCATCTTTGAATTTCCTCGCGTAAAAACGCGACCCCTCCGCCAGGTGCTGCAGCTGAACGTCCCACGCGCTCGAGGCGGCCGCGACCTGGTCAGCCGGCGACGCGGTTTCCACGTCACGGTCCCAGATCCAGTCTTGATCGCACGTGTCGCCCTTGAGGCGGCCGGCCGATGAGCCGGTCTTGTCGATGCCAGGCTGGGATGTCATAGGGCCAGCATCATGATGCTCCGCGGGCGCATGCGGGGAGCGCCGGCCACGAGGCGCGGATACGCTTTCAGAGTGGCGCACCTCCTCCCCACCACGGTGGTTGGCAGCTACCCTCAGCCGGACTGGCTCGTCGACCGGGCTGTGCTTGGGAGCCGCCTTCCACCCCGCACCCGAGCGTTGGAGATCTGGAGACCGGAAGCCGAGCACCTGGAGCAGGCGCAGGACGACGCGACGATCGTTGCGATTCGGGATATGGAGCGAGCCGGGATCGACATCCTGACGGACGGCGAGATCAGGCGCGAGAGCTACTCCAACCGCTTCGCGACCGCTCTCGACGGCATGGACCTCGACCACCCCGGCACGGCGCTTGACCGGACCGGTCACCCCAATCCGGTGCCCAGGGTGGTCGGCCCGATCCGTCGAACACGCGCGGTCGAGGTGAGGGATGTCAAGTTCCTGCGCGCCAACACCGACCGCACGATCAAGGCCACGCTGCCTGGCCCTTTCACGATGTCGCAGCAGGCGCAGGACGACTATTACCACGATGACGAGGCGCTCGCGATGGGCCTTGCCGAGGCCGTCAACGAAGAGGTGCGCGACCTCTTTGCGGCAGGCGCGGACGTCGTGCAGCTTGACGAACCCTACCTTCAGGCCCGGTCCGAGAAAGCGCAGCGATTCGCGATCAAGGCGATCAATCGGGCGCTCGAGGGGATCACCGGCGAGACAGCGCTGCACACCTGCTTTGGCTACGCGCACATCGTGCACTCGCGTCCGAACGGCTATCCATTTCTCGAGGAGCTCGCGGACGTCAACGTCCGCATGATCTCGATGGAGTCGGCGCAGCAGAAGGTCGATCTTTCGGTGCTGAAGAGCCTCGCGAACAAGCGACTGATCGTCGGTGTCATCGATCTCGCGGATGAAAGTCCGGTGGAGGACGTGGAGACGTTGGTCTGGCGGATCCGCAACGCGTTGAAGTTCGTCGATGCCGACCGCCTCATCCTGGCCCCCGACTGCGGGATGAAATACCTGCCGCGCGACAAAGCCTTCGCCAAGCTCGCCGCCCTGGCAAGGGCGGCCGCGAAGGTGAGGGCGGAGCTGGTTTAGACCTGCGCTTGCTGGTGGATGACCTCAGGAAATCACCAGGTTCGGGCGGCGGCATCCCTCAGCTGAATGATCGGAATGATGGAGCTTGATAACCTTGCGGTCTTATCAATTTGGAGTCCGGAGCAGGAAGGCGCCGAACATGGGAGCGGTAAAGGCAATCCGTGCCCGTTCGGGCCTGTAGACCAGGCCCTTCTGGATCAGCGCGCTGACCGTTGGTTGCAGCTCGTTGTTCCGCTTGCCCGAGGCCTGGTGCATCTGCTCGATCGTCGCGCTCTCTCCGAACTTTGCGATGTCGCGCATCAGCATGCGTTCGTTCGGCGAAGCCCTGACGTACCGTGCCCGGAAGAAGCCCGCGTCGAGGGTGGCCAGGATTCGCGGCCGCAGCCGGCGCAGGTCGAGCATGGTGATCGTCTCCCCGGTTGATCCGGTCCACAGCGCGTCGCCATAGACCTGGATGAAGAAGGGATAGCCGCCGCTGTCGGCCATCACCGCGTCGACCACATCGTCCGCGAAGCGGCGGCCCAACCTCACCGCTGGGTCGACAAGGGCAGCTCGGTCCTCGGGGGGCCGCAGGTTGCCGAGCTCCTGGGTCGCAAACATCCGCTCCGAATAGCTCTTCGACCGAGACAGATTGTCGACCACCGGCGGCAGGCCACACAGCATGAGCATCATCGGCAGGCTGCGCTGCTGCACCGCCGAAGTGGCGCTGAGCAGCGCGCTCAACGTGAGGTCGCCGGTCTTCTCTCTGACGACGTGGAACTCGTCGTAGCGCAAGACCAGGCCCCTGTACTCGCTCTTCATGCACAGCTCGCAGATGTGGGTCAGCGCTTCGCGCAGATCGTCGTCGAATCGTCGTGGCGCCTCACCGCGGCGGCGCTTCGTGTCGACGCTCACCTTGAACTCGCCATAGCTGACAGTCAGCGCACCCACGAGGTCGATCGCCGCCTGCAGCATCTGCCCAGCCTTGTCCCGGAGGCGCGTCGAAAGGCTTAGCTTCCGCAGCGCGCGGTTCACGTCGGTGAGCACCGCGCTCGCGAACGCGTGTGGCTCCGTGTCGCTCTCAGAGAATTCGCGATCGATGACGATCCTGCCGGACGACTCCGCCTCGCCCTGCATGCGGTTGAGCAAGACCGTCTTCCCCACTCCCCGCAGCCCGGTGATCAGGACGTTGCGCGGATGCCTGGGGTTCTTCACGAAACCGCGGACCACCTCGATCTGCTCCTCGCGATCGCCGAGGTAAGGGGGATCGATGCCGTTTCCAGGCCGGTACGGGGTGGGCGCCCAGACGGTTGCCATTTGATAACGAATGATAAAGCTCACGACTTATCATTCGGAATTCGACAGAGCGTTCGGCGTGTGCGAACATTTGCTCGTTGTGGCGGTAGATCTCGGGCTCAACACGGCGGACCCGGCGACCCTGGTGATCGACCTCAACTGCGCCTTCGCATCGATCGAGCAGCAGCACGATCCAAAGCTCAGGGACCGGCCGCTTGCGATCGCCGCCTACGCGACCGACGCCGCCACCATCGTCTCGTCTTCGCGCGAAGCGCGCGACCTTGGCATCAAGACGGGCATGAGGGTCTATGAGGCCAAAGCCATCTTTCCGCGGATCGTCGTCAGGGAGCCCAATCCGCCGCTGTACCGAGCAGCTTCAGACACCCTGATCGAGATCCTGCTGAGACACAGCCCGGACGTCCTGCGGATGTCGATCGACGAAGCGTCAATGAATCTGGCGGGGACTCCCGACCTGGTCAAACTCGGTCCCGAGGGCGTCGGCCGCGCGATCAAACGCGCGATCCGCGAGGAGATCGGGGAATGCGTCACCTGCTCCGTCGGGATTTCGACCTCGATCTGGATGGCCAAACAGGCATCGAACCTCGACAAGCGCGATGGGCTGCAGCGAATCGACCACACCAATCTCGTTTCGGTTTTCGAGAGGCTCGAGCTGACCGACCTTTCCGGGATCGCCGAGGCCACGGCGACGCGCCTGCGCAAGGCGGGCATCCGGACCCCAATCGAGTTCCTCGTGGCGACGCAGGCCCAGGTGGGGCTGGCCGGAATGCGATCCGACGTCTCCAATGGCTGGCGTCAGCGCCTGCGGGGATTCGAGGTGAGCACCTTTGAGAGCGTTGCGCGTAAGAGCTACAGCCACTCCCATGTGCTGGCGCGAGCCACCGCCTCGCAGGCAGAGCTGGAAGAGCTGCTGATACGCCTTTCAGACATGATCGGGCGCCGGCTGCGTGCCGCTGAGCGGCGCGGCAGCGTCGTTTCGATCGGCGTGGTGTACCGACCGGACGTGGACCGCCTCTCCAGGCAATCGACGTTGGCTTCACCCATCTCTACAGGCGACGAGATCTACAAAGCCGCGTTGAAGCTGCTGGCAGCGCGCGACACCCGTCGCCCCGTGGGCACGCTTGGCGTCGGGCTGGCGGGGCTCAGCGATGCCGGTCCAGGCCAGATGGATCTCTTCGACGCCCCTTCCAGGCCACGGGATGCGCGGCTGGAGAAGGCGATGGATGCAATCCGTGACCGGTTTGGCGAGGACGCCGTCCAGCGGGCGCGCCTCCTGGGCCGCGCCCCGGTGGTTCGAGACCGGATCGCCTTTGGCAATACCGGGCATCCTGACGAGAAGCCACGCTCGTAAAAGCGTGATCACCCCTTAGAGTTTTTTCTCGTCGTGCCCATCCTCCGCAAGCACTCCGGCACTCGGGGCGAGACCAACATCGAGGTCTTCTTCGACCTCGTCTATGCATTCGCCATCACACAGCTCTCGTCGCGCTTCCTGCTCGATCACCAGAGCATCGAAGGAACGCTGCAGACGGTGCTGCTGCTGGCGATGGTCTGGCTGGGCTGGTCGTACACGATGTGGCTGACCAACTGGCTCGATCCAGGCCACATCTCAGTCCGGTTGCTTCTGCTTGCGCTGATGCTCGCCAGCCTCTTCCTCTCCGCCGGCATTCCCGATGCTTTCGGCGCTCGAGGCCTGGTCGTGGGCGGCGCCTACGCCGCGATGCAGATCGGCCGGAGCCTGTTCGCGGTAATCGTGCTGCGCGGCGAGAAGCTGCAGTTGAATTTCCAGAGAATCCTGGTGTGGTGCGTGGTCAGTGGTTCGCTGGCCATCGCAGGAGGGCTGGTGCACGGCGTCGTGCGGGAGCTGCTGTGGTTGCTCGCGGTTGGCGTCGACATGGCCGGAAGCGCCTGCGGGTTTTACGTCCCCGGCCTGGGTCGCTCGACCACGCGAGACTGGAGGATCGATGGCCAGCACATGGCCCAGCGCTGTCAGTCGTTCGTGCTGATCGCCCTCGGCGAGTCGATCGTGGTCATCGGCGTGGGCCTCGCGAGCGGACCGAGCATCGGGCTGCGTGAGCTCGCCGCGATCGTCGTCGCGTTCGCCGGGACGGTTGGGGTTTGGTGGGTGTACTTCGACAGGAGTGCCGAGGTGGCGGAGAGCGTGTTGGCGAGGCATCCGGACCCTGGCAGCCTGGGCCGCTCCGCCTACCACTCAATCCACCCGATCATGATCGGAGGGATCGTTGCCATCGCTGCCGGCGACCACGCGATCGTGTCTCACCCCGATGCGTCGGCGGGCGTCGCGACGGCGCTGATGCTGGCCGGCGGGTCGGCTCTGTTCCTTGCCGGTCACGCGTTGTTCAAGGTGACGGTGTGGAACGTGATGCCGTGGTCGCGGCTGGTCGCGATCGTCGTGCTCCTTGCGTTGATTCCTGTCGCGGCCGGGCTGCCCGACCTGGCGGTTGGCGCAGTGGCGGCCGCGATAGTGCTCGCGGTGGCTATATCCGATCCGTACCTCTCACAAAGGCACGAGCGATCGGTGCACGCGGCCGGCAAACGCGCCTCGCCCGCTGCCGCAAAGAATCGCTGACCGGGACGTCGAGAACGGGTAGCCGGCTCCGACCATTCAGTGAGCGCGCCTTTACGGGAGCGCAATTCAAGGGAGCGATCAGATGAAGTACATGATCATGACGTTCGGCTCTGCTGAGGCCGGCGTGGCCGCAATGGGCAGGGATTGGATGCTGGAGATGATCCAGTTCATGAAAAACCTGGACGAGGACCTCCGCAAGTCTGGGGAGCTCGTCAGCGCCGAGGGGCTGGCCGACGGGAGCCAGGCGAAGACTGTCCGATTCGAGAACGGGATCTCAGTCGCGACGGACGGACCGTTCGCCGAATCGAAGGAGTCCCTCGTCGGCTACTGGATCGTCGATGTCGAAGGCGAGAATCGTGCGCTGGAGATCGCATCGCGCATCGTCGACTTCGTCAAGGTGCCCATCGAAGTGCGTCGCGTCATGGACGCACCGCCCGACTTTTGAGATCCGATACCACCCGGATAGAGGACCTGCTGCGCGAGCTGGCGCCGCAGGTCCTCGGCACGCTCGTGAGGCGGCACGGCCAGTTCGACTCGTGTGAAGACGCGGTGCAGGAGGCGCTCCTGGCCGCGTCGCGCCAATGGGCTGGGAAAGGCATCCCCGACAACCCGCGGGCGTGGCTGATGGCCGTCGCGTCGCGACGTCTCATCGACGAGTGGCGAAGCGAGGATGCGCGCCGTCGGCGGGAGGAAACGGCAGCGCTGCTCGAGGTCCCTGGGCGCGCCAGGCCCGCCGACCACGACGACACGCTCGCCCTCGTCTTTCTGTGCTGCCACCCCGCCCTCACCATCCCCTCGCAGCTGGCCCTCACCCTTCGAGCGGTAGGCGGGTTGACGACAGCGGAGATCGCCAACGCCTTTCTCGTCCCGGAAGCCACCATGGCTCAGCGGATCAGCCGCGCCAAGGAGAGCATCCGGAGCGCGGGCGCGCGCTTCGAGCTGCCTTCCAGGGAGGAGCTGGCGGATCGGCTGCGCGTCGTCATGCACGTGCTGTACCTCGTGTTCAACGAGGGCTACATGACGAGCTCGGGAGCAGCCCTCAACCGGACAGATCTCACGGCCGAGGCGATCCGGCTGACGCGAATGCTGAGTGCGCTGCTGCCGGCCGAGGGCGAGGTCGCCGGCCTGCTCGCCTTGATGCTGCTGACCGACGCGCGCCGCGCCGCACGGACCCTACCCGACGGCTCTCTGGTGCCGCTTGACGAACAGCGGCGCGACCTCTGGGATCACGCGCAGATTGCGGAAGGGGTCGCGCTGCTCACTCGTACCCTGGGCACGGCGGCAGTTGGTCCTTATCAGATGCAGGCGGCAATCGCCGCCGTCCACGATGAAGCGCCGAGCGCCGCGGCAACGGACTGGCCGCAGATCCTGGCGTTGTACGACGTCCTCGAGCGGGTCTCGCCTGGACCGATCATCACACTCAATCGCGCGGTCGCAGTCGCCATGGTCCACGGCCCGCGTGCCGGCCTGGCGCTCCTCGGCACCCTCGACGGCGACGCACGCATGTCGCGTAACCACCGACTCGAGGCGGTGCGGGGCCACCTGCTCGAGCTCGCGGGAGATCACCCGGCCGCTCGCGAGTCATACCAGCGGGCGGCGCGGATGACCGCGAGCATTCCCGAGCAGCGCTACCTCGCGCTCCGTGCCGCGCGCCTGAGCTAGCTCGGCAGCTTCCTTATCACGTCGCCTTGCCGGACCATGCCGGCCACGACGACCTGGCAGTTGGCGCCTCGTAGGCGAAGCTCACGACCGGCTCGAGAGTTGACGAACACCTGCGCCTCATTGCCATAGCGGGCTGAGAACTTCGCGCAGCCGGTGTGCGGCGCCTCGCTGAACTCGATCACCGCCGAACCGATCTGGACCCGGCTCCCCGGAGGCAGGTTGGCGAGACTGAGATCGAGATCCACGTACAGCTGATCTCCGGCCAGCGCCCAACGCTCGCGCTCCCCGGCGATCGCCGCGGCGGCCCGGGCACTCATGAGGGTGAGCATGGCGTCGGGGCTGGCGCCCCCATCTGGGGTGCGACTGCTGCCACGAGATCGCCAGGTGTCGCCCTTCAGGCCGCCGCCGACCTCGAGCCAGCCCTCGGTGAGCACTTCCCGCTGATCGACGCCTGGCCGGGCCACAATCAGCTCGACCGTCCCGCCGCTCTGTGGTGCCTGGCGGATGTGATCGAGGCTCTCCTCGAGGCGCGCCCGCTCCACGTCCTTCAGCATCCGAGTATTTTGCGTCTTCGACGGCCGGCCGCGCACGACATTCGGACTTAAGCTCAGTACCCGCTGCAGATGAGCGAGACGACCAAGCCAGTTTCGACGTGGGCGCCCCTTCGCAATCGTCTGTTCCGCGCCATCTGGCTGGCGGTCCTCGTGAGCAACGTCGCGAGCTGGATGCAGACGGTCGGCGCGCAGTGGCTGCTCGTCGGCCAGCCGAACGCCTCGATCCTGGTCGCCCTGGTCCAGACCGTCGACTACCTGCCCGACCTGCTCTTTGGCCTGGTCGGCGGCGTGCTGGCGGATACGTTCGACCGCCGCCGCCTGCTGATGGTCGTCCAGGGCTTCCTCGTGGTCGCCGGCGGCGCGCTTGCCGCTCTGACCTATGCGGGCGAGATGCCGCCCGCGCTGCTGCTGACCTTCACGTTCCTGATCGGAGGCACCTCGGTGCTCACGCTCCCCGCGTACCAGGCCCTGGTTCCCGATCTGGTGCCTCGGAGCCAGCTGCATTCGGCGGCAGCGCTTTCATCGATCAGCATCAACGTGGCTCGCGCCGTCGGACCCGCCCTCGCGGGAGTGGTCATCGCTCGCGCGGGTGTGGGCGCGGTTTTTGCACTGAACACGGCGATGTACGCGCTGTTTCTGCTCGTGCTCGTCGCCTGGCATCCACCCGCGACCGCACCGAAGCTGCCGGAGCCCTTCATCTCGGCGCTGCGCGCCGGCGGCCGATACGTGCGCTACGCCCCCGTCGTGCGGCGAATCCTGCTGCGATCTGTGCTGTTCCTGGTTCCCGGTAGCGCGCTTTGGGCTCTGCTCCCACTCATCGCAAACCGCAGGTTGAACCAGGGTGCTGACGGATACGGGCTGCTGCTCGGCGCGCTTGGCGTCGGCGCCATCGCCGGAGCGGTGATCCTGCCCAGGATGCGAGCGCGACTCTCGATCAACGCCCTGCTGGCCGCGAGCGGGGTCGTGTATGCGGTGGTGTTGGCAGTCGTCGTTCTGATCAGCAACACCGTGGTGATCCTGATCGTTCTGCTACCTGCGGGGATGGCATGGATGGCGTTCCTCTCCACCATCAATGCCGAGCTGCAGCTCTTCCTACCCACGTGGGTCCGGGCACGGGGCCTCTCCGTCTATCAGATGGTCCTCTTTGGGGCACAGGGAATCGGCGCTCTGTTCTGGGGGATCGTTGCTGCACCGGCCGGCCTCATGACGACCTTCCTGATCGCCGCGGCCCTGATGCTCGCGGGCGTGGCGACCATGCGGATCTGGCCGATCATCGATACGAGGGATATGGATAGGAGCACCGTTCAGTTCTGGCCCGAGCCGAACCTGGTGCTGACCGCAGGAGCCGACGACGGCCCGGTTGTGGTCAAAACCGTATACACGGTCGCGCCGGAAAAGGAGGCTCAGTTTCTGACGGCGATGAGTCGAGTGAGACTGTCGCGACTCCGTACGGGAGCCACACAATGGGGGCTGTTTCGCGATGGTGAAGTCGCGCGCCAGTTCGTCGAGCTCTACGTCGTCTCCTCATGGGAGGAGCACTTGAGGCAGCACGATGACCGGCTCACCGGCACGGATCAGCGCTATGAGGAGGAGGCCGATTCCTTCTCCGAAGGTTCACCGGACACGTCGCACTTGATAGCCGTCGACCTCCCGGAGGACGACGCCTGAGGGAAAGTAGCGCAAACTTTCGAAAAGCGGACAGTCGCCCAGTAGAAAGGAGCTACCCAAATGTTCATGAGCATCAGGCGGTACCGGGTCGGTGACGGCCAGCGCGACGAGGTGATCCAAATGGTCGACGACAGCTGGACCGACCACCTGCGAAAGGAGCCTGGTTTCCTCAGCTACCACCTGGTCGCGACTGGCGAGAACGAGCTGACCTCAATGACGGCGTGCATCGACGAGGACACCCTCGAGCGCGTCGTCCAGAAGAGTGGCGAGTGGGTGGGCACCCACCTCACCGCGCTGGATGTGAAGCTGGAACATTCGAGCATCGGCAAGGTGGTCTCCCACCTGGGCGATTGACGGTGCGCGCCATTCGTGCCCACCTGGTCGCATCCGGCGGTCGCGATATTAAGGAAGGTCGAAAGGTTCAAGCGCTGTCAAGCGAGCGTCATGAGACCCTTGCGCGCAAGCGGGGCCGAAGGGCCTCCATCAGCCTGACCACCAGGTACGTGGCGAAAGCCAGCGTGGTGATGAAGAAGCTGACCGGGTGTGGTGAGAAGAAGGCGATCGCCAGGCCGAACCACGTGAACGCCAGGGCCAGCAGGATCCCGATTCCGATGGCGACGGGTGGCCGGCTCGAGAACCGCACCGCGATCGCCGCGGGCGTGACGATCAGGGCGAAGATGAGCAGCACGCCAACGACCTGAACTGCTTCGCTCACCGCCACCGCCAGGATGGCCATGAAGACAATCGACAGCACGGTGACAGGCACTCCCTTCGCGCTGGCGAGATCCTCGTCCACGGATGAGAAAAGGAGTGGGCGGTAAGCAACCGCCAATGCCGCCATCGTGACCACGCCTGCCACCGACGTGGCTACGACGTCCGACGTGCTGATGCCGAGAATCTGCCCGAACAGCAGCGCGTAGGCCTCCGTGGCATAGCCGCGATATAGAGAGATGAAAAGCACGCCGAGGCCGAGCGCCCAGGCGAGAACGATGCCGATGGTGACGTCGCGGCCACGCAGCCGGTTCCCCAGCGCTCCGATCGCGACGCCGGCGCCAAGCGTGAAGGCCAGGAGGCCGACGATCGGGCTGAGCGCAAGCACCACCGCTCCTGTTGCTCCCGCAAAACCGATGTGTGAGAGCGCATGCGCGGCAAACGCCGAGCCGCGGAGCACGACGAAGTAACCGATGGCGCCGGCGACGACGGCGACGACGGTGCCTGCCTCGAACGCGTGGACCATGAACTCGTAGTGAAAGAGCAGGGCCAGATCGTCAAGGGGGTTCCAGCTCAGATCGGTGGCTGCCATCGCGATCATGTCATGCATGCGGGTGGCTGACCTCCTCCTCGAGGCCGACGACGAAAACCCGCCCGAGCCGATCACGCAAGACCTCGACCGGTGCGGAGTAGATCGTGGAAAGTGTCTCGGACGTGATGATGCCGGCAGGCTTGCCCATGGCCAACCTGCCGTGTGCGATGTAGAGCACATGGTCGATGTGCGACAGCAGTGGGTTCACGTCGTGAGCGATGAGCAGCACTGTCAGATTTCGCTCGCGCGCGACCTGGCTGATCAGCTGCACGATGGCGCCCTGATTGCGCACGTCGAGATGCGATAGCGGCTCGTCCATCAGCAACAGGCTGGGTTGACCCACCAGCGCCTGCGCGAGCAGGAGCCTCTGCTGCTCGCCACCAGAGAGGCGACCAAGCTGCCGGTCGGCGTAGGCTTCGGCGCCGACGGCACGAATCGCGTCATCGGCGGCAGTCGCGATCTGCGAGCGACCCATCAGGCGCATGCCCCACCTGTGCCCGTCGATGCCGAGCCCGACGAAGTCGCGCCCACGGATGGAGAGCTCCGGATCGAAGGCCGAACCCTGCGGGACGTAGCCGATGCGTGGGTTGCCGCGCGTGGGCGCTTCCCCGAGCACCTCGAGCCTGCCGGCGATCGGATGCAACAGGCCGAGGATCAGCTTGATCAGGGTCGACTTGCCGGCCCCGTTGGGACCAAGGATTGCGGTGAATGATCCCGCTGGGATGGAAAAGCTGGCCTGAGACCAGATCGCTGTCGATCCGTAACCTGCTGCGAGACCGCTGGCCGCGATCGCCGCATTTCGATCGTTCATGCTTGAGGCGCGGAGGCCAGCGCCGCTTCGAGCGCGGTGAGCTGCGCCGTTTGCCAGTCCTGGAATGACGCCCCGAGTGGCTGCAGGGTCTCGGTGACGGCGACCAGCGGAATCCCCTGTTGCTGGGCCAGTTGCTTGAGGCTTGTGGTGAGGGCACTCGAAGCCTGCAAGTTGTAGACGAGCAACTTGATCTTCTTGCCTGCGACCTGGTCGTGGAAGGTGGCGACCGCGGCGGCCGGCGGGTCGGTGCCCTCGGCGACCGCACTCATGAAGTCGGGGGGTGAGATCAGGTTCAGGCCGAGCGCTCCGGCCATGTAGACAAAGATGCTTTCGGTCGATCCGATCGGCGTGCCCGCGTACTTGCTCTTGATCTCGGCGACCCGTTCCGTGTACGGCCTCATCGCCGCCGTGAACGCGCTGCGCTGCTGGTCAAAGAGCGCCGCGTCCCCCGGATCGATCGCCTTGTAATCGGCCGTGATCTTGTCGGCGACGGTCATCACGTAGCCGGGGTGGTACCAGAAGTGAGGGTTGTCCCCCGGCCGGCGGCCGAGCAGCTGGGCAATGTCGAGCACCGTGCGGTGGCTGCTTGCATTGGCGTCCAAAAGCTTCTGGCCCCAATCGTCGTAGCCGGCGCCATTCAGGATGACCAGATCAGCCTCGGCAAAGGCGCGCGCGTCCACCGTGCTGCTCTCATATTCGTGAGGATCTGCGTTGGGGTCGGTGACAACGCTGTGGACCGAAACCTTTGGCCCTCCGAGCTGGGCGGCGACGCTCCCCCAGAAGTTCTCGCCGGCGACGACGTTGATCAGCCCCGGAGTCCCGGCGGTGCCGGTTCCGCAGGCGGTGCCGATCAGCACGACGACCAGAAACGCTCCGCCCACCGCCTTCCCCAACATTGCGCAAGAGTATTGCACAATTCATTTGCGCAACGTCATTGCACTTGGTACAGTTGTCGGCATGGCACCTCCAAGCCCGATCCGCGACCAAGTGCGTTTGCTCTTCTCAACTCCCGGCCAACACGTGTGGTCGATCGACGAGCTCCAGCAGTCTGTCAGCGCCTCGCTGGGCGCGGCTGACTACTCGAGCGTGTTCCGTGCGGTCGCAGGGATGGAACGTGACGGCCTGGTCGACAGGATCGATCTGGGCGATGGCAGAGCGCACTTTGAGCTGCGAGAGGGCCATCACGAACACATCAGGTGCGATTCGTGCGGTCGCGTCGCCGGCGTCCCCGGATGCATTCTGGAGAATGTGACGACCGCGGTTGAGAGCGACACGGGTTTCACTGTCACCAGCCATCAGCTGCTGTTCAGCGGAATCTGCCCAGACTGCGCCGGCTCCGCCCCGGCTTCTTAAGCGTCGATCGAGCGACCGCCTGAACGGCGACCGTGGACATCGGCGTTCGTCACTTCCGTTTGAACGAGCAGCCCGCGAGGTGGTCGTCGACGATGCCCACCGCCTCGATCAGCGAGTAGACGATCGTGGAGCCCACGAACGTGAAGTCGCGGCGCTTGAGATCTTTGCTGATGCGGTCTGACAGCTCTGTTGTTGGACGCAGGTCGGCGAGCGTCCGCGGCTGATTCACGATCCTGGTTCCGTCGACCCAGTTCCAGAGGTACGTAGCGAAAAACCCAAATTCGGCTTGCACCCGAATGAAGGCCTGAGCATTGGTGCGGGTGCTGTAGATCTTGAGTCGATTCCGGATGATCCCGGTATCTTCGCGGAGCTGTTCGAGGTGGCTGTCACTGAACGCCGCCACCTCGGCCGGCTCGAACGAGGCAAAGGCCCGGCGATAACCCTCGCGACGGTTGAGGATGGTCGCCCAGGAGAGGCCGCTCTGGGCGCCCTCAAGGGTCAGCATCTCGAAGAGGTGGCGATCGTCATGCGAGGGCACGCCCCACTCGGTGTCGTGATAGTTGCGCATGGCCTGCGAGCTTTCCGCCCACGGGCATCTCATGTGATCGGCAGCGCCAGTGTTCATTGGATGTCACCCGCCATTACACGACTTGTCCCCCACTCTCGGCGATGCCATAGGAGTCCACGGCCCATCGGTGCCAAGATTCCCGCATGGCGCCGGCGATCGTCGTGTCCGGGCTCGTCAAGAACTTCGGACACGCCCGTGCCTTGAACGGACTCGATCTGAAGGTTGAGACAGGCGAGGTCCACGGATTCCTCGGACCCAACGGCTCCGGCAAGACCACCACCATCCGCATCCTGCTGGGCCTGCTTCGCGCCGACGCCGGGAGCGTCTCTCTTCTTGGCGGTGACCCTTGGCGCGACGCCGTCGCGCTGCACCGCCGTCTCGCGTACGTGCCGGGCGAGCTGAGCCTCTGGCCAAACCTCAGCGGTGGTGAGGTCATCGATCTCCTCGGCCGGCTCCGGGGTGACTTCAACTGGCGGCGGCGGGACCAGCTTCTCCAGCGCTTCGAGCTCGATCCGACCAAGAAGGCGCGCACCTACTCGAAGGGGAACCGGCAGAAGGTTGGCCTGGTGGCGGCACTCGCCTCCGACGCCGAGCTCCTTCTCCTCGATGAGCCGACGTCCGGCCTCGATCCCTTGATGGAAGCCGTCTTCCAGGACTGCATCCGGGAGGTTAAGGCCCAGGGCCGAACCGTGCTGCTCTCCAGCCACATCCTGGCGGAGGTCGAGGCCCTCTGCGACCGGGTGAGCATCATCAGGTTGGGCCGCACGGAGCAGAGTGGAACCCTGCAGGAGATGCGCCACCTGACGCGCACCTCGATCATCGCCGAGCTGAAGGCGCCGGCTGCCGGGCTGAACAGCCTCCCCGGAATTCACGGTCTCGAGGTTCACGACTCGATGGTCCGGTTCGACGTCGACTCCGAGCATCTCGGAGACGTCGTGCGCCGGCTTGGCGAGCTTGGCGTCACCAGCCTGATGAGCCATCCGCCGACGCTCGAGGAGCTGTTCCTCCGGCATTACGGGGACGAACTGTCGAAAGAACCGGAGCGCGGATCGACGGAGGCGGAGTTCAGACGCGACGGGCGAGCATGAACGATCTGACCGGGACCGGAGCGCTGATCCGCCTGATTCTGCGACGGGATCGCATACGGATTTCAATCTGGGTCGTCTCGATTGCTCTCGTGGTCTTCCTCACGGCAGTTGGCGTGAGGTCACTTTTCCCGACGCAGGCGTCGATCGATCAAGCCGCCGCGGCGACCCAGCAAAACGCCGGAGCCATTGCCTTCAATGGCCCAGCGCAGGGTCTCGACACACTCGGCGGGCAGATCGCCTTCCAGGTCGGCGCGTTAGGGATGGTCGTGGTCGCCCTTATGAGCATCTTTATGATCGGCCGGCTCACCCGAGGCGACGAGGAGGCCGGGCGGCTCGAGCTCGTCCGCTCGTTGCCGGTGGGCATTCACGCCCCGGCTTTGGCGGCTCTGATCACCCTGGTGGGGATGAACGTTGCGGTCGCCGTGCTTGTCTTCGCCGCCCTCAGCGCCGAGGGTTTGCCGACCGCCGGGTCGCTCGTGCTGGGCGCCTCGTTCGCTGCGGTGGGGCTCTTCTTCACCGGAGTGGCGCTCGTCGCCGCACAAATAAGTCAAAACACCCGCGTGGTGTATGGCTCGAGCGGCGCGCTCCTCGGACTCGCATACGTGATGCGGATCGTCGGGGACATTGGGGACGGCACCGTCTCCTGGTTCTCGCCGATCGGGCTGGCGCAGAAGACACGTCCATTCGCGGGCGAGAGGTGGTGGCCGCTGCTGCCCCTGCTCTTGGCGGCGCTGGCACTGATCGCCGTCGCGCTTCGCCTTGCGATCAAGCGCGACTACGGTGCCGGGCTGGTGGCGCCACGCCCGGGACGAATCGTCGCGACGCGAAGCCTCGGTCACCCGCTGGGCCTCGCCATGCGACTGCAGCGAGGCGCCCTCTTCGGGTGGGGCGGTGGCGTCCTGGTAACGGGGATCGCGTACGGTTCGATCGCTCCGACCATCGACAGCTTCGTCGCCAACAACAAGGCGATGGCCGAGTTGCTGGCCAGCGCGGGCATCGGGAACCTCGCTGACACCTACTTCGCGACGTCGTTTCGCGTCATGGCCCTCATCGCGTCAGGGTTCGCAATCCAGTCTGCACTGCGCTTGCGGAGCGAGGAGTCGGCTCTGCGAGCGGAGCCGGTGCTGGCGACCCCGGTTTCGCGATCGCGCTGGGCAGCGAGTCATCTAACGATCGCGCTCGCCGGGAGCGTTGGCCTGCTCGCCGTCGCCGGCCTGGCGACTGGTGTGAGCTACGCGATGGCGGGTGGACCGTGGAGCAGCGTGCCGCGGCTCCTGGGCGCCGCGGTCGTATACGCGCCGGCGATATGGCTGATGATCGGGTTGGTCGTGATCGTCTTCGGATTCGCGCCCCGGTGGGTCGACGTCGCGTGGGGCATCCTCGCCGCCTGCTCTGTGATCGGCCTGCTGGGTGTCGTGCTCCGGCTTCCCGACTGGGTCCAGAAGTTGTCTCCATTTGAGCGCACGCCGGCGCTACCCGCCGCTAACATGGCCGTCCTGCCGCTTGTCGTGCTGACGGCACTGGCAGCGGTCTCGATATTCGGCGGGCTCGGCGGACTGAGGCGGCGAGACATCGGTTAGCGCCCTCCGTGAAGGGTTGCCTTGACTATTGGTAAGTCCGGCCGCCGTCGATCAGGATGAGCTGGCCGGTGATGTATGCCGCCCAGTCGGAGGCCAGGAACGCCACCGCGTCGGCGATGTCTTCCGGCTGTCCGATCCGCCCGAGCGGGATCTGTGAGAGCAACTTGTCCTGCTCCAGCGGAGCGTGCGCATATCGCGCCTGGAAGAGCTCGGTGTCGATGGTGCGCGGCTGCACAGAGTTGACGCGCACATGGGGAGCCAGCTCACGCGCGAGGTGACGCGTCAGTCCGTCGACGCCCGCCTTCGAAGCCGCGTAGTGCGCACCTCCACCCCCACCCACCAGCGCGGAGCTGGACGAGATGTTGACGATCGCCGCTCCGGGCCGCCTGCGCAGGTGCGGGATCGCCGCGCGGCAGCAGTAGAAGGTCGCGGTGAGATTCACACGCAGCGTGCGCTCCCACACGTCGAGCGACATCGTCTCAACCTTCTGTACGCTCGTGGTCCCGGCGTTGTTGACCAGCACGTCGATTCCCTTGCCCTCACCCACCTTGTCCATGCTCCTCTGCACCGCATCAGGATCCGTGACGTCGATCACCGACCACTCGATTTGTGGGTTCCGACCCTGCTCATGCAGGAGGTCGGTGAGCTCGGCGGTTGCCCGTTCGGCGTGCTTACCGTCCAGGTCCCAGATCACCGTTCGCGCTCCAAGTCCAGCCAGCCGGTAGGCCACCGCACGGCCGATGCCCCGTGCGGCACCCGTAACGACTGCCGTTTTGCCTTCGAAAGTCAGGTCACGCCATCCGTTGTTGCTCGCCATCAGCGCTGCCCGTACTTGTGATGGATGAAGTCGTTCATCCGTTCGACCTCCCCGTCCGGAACCAGCTTTGGTGTGCCGAGCTGATGCGCGATAAAAGCGACGTTGGCACTCTCCTCGACCGCCATTGCCGCTCCAAAAGCTTTCTTCAAGGTCTCACCCACTGCGATGACTCCGTGGTTGGGCAGCAGGACGGCGCGGTCGTGGCCCAAGCCGGCGGCCACCTGATCGCCAGTGTCGGGACTCGCCGGCGGAACGTAATCCATGACACGGACAGCGCCGCCGACGTAGCCGGCGGATTCGGTGATCAGCGCCGGGATCTCCCGACCCACGGTCGAGAAAGCTGCTGCATACAGCGAGTGCGTATGGATGCAGGCGGAGACGTCGCTGCGGGCACGATAAACGGCCAGGTGGACTGGCGTGTCGACCGATGGTTTCGCCTGTGTCATGTCTCGCTCACCATCAAGACCGACCAGGACGAGGTCCTCAGGCTGCATCGTGTCGTAGTCGACGCCACTGGGGGTGATGAGGCACTTGTTTGCACCTGGCTCACGTGCGCTGATGTTGCCCGACGTTCCGCGAACCAGGCCGGTCGTGATCATCTGTTTCGCATACCTAACCAACTCCACTCGAAGCGCCTGCTCCGACTCCGTCATGCCATCCTCCTTTCAGCTGCCGTCATCTGTGCGGCACTGAAACGCTCCCAGGCCGGCGTCCATATCTCTGTTGACCGCGGTTCATATGTGTTCAGCTCGATCGATCGCCGCACCAGCTCGCGCCCCTGTTCGAGGGAGCCGACCAGCTTGAGCGCCATGGCCTGCAGGATCACGTTTCCGATCGCCGTCGCCTCGACGGGACCGGCCAGCACCGGCCGGTGGCTCGCGTCGGCCGTCATCTGACAGAGCAAGCCATTGCGCGCCCCGCCCCCCAACACATGGATCAGTGAGATCTTGCGGCCGGTCACCGACTCCAAACGCTCGATGGTCCATCGGTATTTCATGGCCAGGCTCTCCAGCACGCAGCGGACGATCGCACCGGGATCGGAAGGCAGCGCCTGGTGACTCTCGGCGGCCAGCGCGACGAGCTGTGCCGGCATGTTTCCGGGACGCAGAAGGCGTCCGTCGTCCGGGTCGATGATCGCGACGAATGGAGGCGCCTTTTCGGCGAGAGCCAGCAGCTGCTCATACGAGTATTCGCTGCCAGCTGCGGTCCAGGCGCGTCGACATTCCTGTAACAGCCAGAGTCCCATCACGTTTTTCAAGAGCCTTGAAGAGCCGGCAACGCCGCCCTCGTTCGTGAGATTGGCCTCGAGCGTGGCTTCGTTGATAAGCGGCGCCGCCAGTTCCAACCCGACCAATGACCACGTCCCCGAGCTGATGTAGGCGGCGTCCTGGCCGGGCTGGAACGGTACTGCGGCCACCGCCGACGCTGTGTCGTGTGTGCCTGGAGCGACGACGACAGCAGGGCCGAAGTCGAGCTCTTCTCGAATCGGTCCGAGGACCGTGCCTGGCTGAACCACCTGTCCGAAGATGGGGGTCGGGATCCCCAGCTTCTCGAGAAGGTCCACGGCCCACGCGCCCGCCACCGGGTCGAAGCACTGCGTCGTCGTCGCATCCGTGTACTCATCGACGCTGTCGGGAGTGAGCCAGCGGCCGATCAGCGCCGGCATGGTGAGCAGGCGATCGGCCTCGCGGAGCCGAGCGTCGCCGGCAAGGGCCATGGCGAGTAGTTGATAAAGGGTGTTGATCTCGAGGAACTGGACGCCGGTGCGCCGGTAGATCTCGCCGCGCGGGACTATTGCGGAGGCCTTTTCGATCATTCCCCGCGTGCGCTCATCGCGGTAATGCCAAGGATTGCCCAACAGGTTCCCGGAGCGATCCAGAAGCCCAAAGTCGACGCCCCAGGTATCGATGCCCACCGACTGGAAGTCGCCGGCGGCGCCCAAACCGACCAGGACATCCTCACGGAGCCGGTCCGTGTCCCATTGCAATGAACCGGCGACTTGAAGCGGGATGTTCGGGAATCGCTTGGCTTCTTCCAACCAAAGCAAGTCGCCATCGAAGGCGGCGGCCACAACCCGGCCGCTCTCAGCGCCGATGTCGACCGCCACCATTCGTGCCGTGTTCATGCTCAAGGCCCCGGGTATCCAGATTCGGCGGAGGCGAGACCACGCTCCCTGGCCACTCTTTCGGCGTAGCCGCTTTGCCGTAAGGCGACGATCGGATCGGGATCCAGGCCAAGTGCGGTTCGTGCCGCGGCCAGCAGCGGACGCACGTCGGTCTCGTACGCATCGGTCAGCACGCGGTGCGCGGCCAGCACGCCGCCAGACTCCTGCGCCGCCTGCAATCGCGGCCGATCTACGAGCAATGCTTTGGCATGCGCGACTTGAACGTTGACCACCGACTGGATCATCGCCTCGATCTTCGGCTCGATGTTGTGCGACTGGTCGATCATGAAGGCCACCTGGTTCGCAGCCTCGCCGGCCGCCACGATCTCATTGAAGATCAGGAAGAGTTGGAAGGGATCCGCCGACCCCACGATCAAATCGTCGTCGGCGTAGTTGCGGTCGTTGAAGTGAAACCCGCCCAAGCGGCCCCGATCGAGCAGGTGGGCGACGATCTGCTCGACGTTAACGCCCGGCGCGTGATGGCCAGTGTCGACCAGGACGGTGGCCTGCGGCCCCAATACCGTGCAGATCTCCAGTGCGGTGCCCCAATCGGGCAGGTCAGTGCTGTAGAAGCCCGGCTCGAAGAACTTGTACTCGACCAGCAGCCTGATGCCGGCTGACAAGGCGTTGTAGACCTCGCCCATGCACTCCCGCAGCCTGCGGTCGCGAGCGCGAAGGTCGTCCTGTCCCGGGTAGTTGGTGCCGTCCGCCAGCCACAGGCTGATCGCGGTCGAGCCCGTCTGATCCGCGATTTCGATGCATTCGAGAACGTGGTCGACAGCACGCCGCCTGATGGCAGCGGATGGGTTGCAAAAGCTGCCGAATTTGTACTCGTCGTCCTGGAACAGATTTGGATTGATAGCCCCGATCGCCACGCCGTGACTCGAGGCCACCTGCTTCAGGTGGTCCCAGTCTTCCACCCGATCCCAGGGGATGTGGAGGGCGACCGTCGGGCAGATACCCGTGAACTTGTGCACCAGCCCTGCGTCGGCAAGCTTTTCTTCCACGGTCCGCGCCGCGCCTGGTTGCGGAAAGACTTTGAAGCGCGTTCCCGAATTCCCGTATCCCCACGACGGCGTCTCGACCCGGAGCCGGTTTATCCGCTCGATCAACTGGCGGTCTGGTTGGGCCATTGTGTTCAATCCAGGTGGAAGACCTCGACCAGCCGCTCGTGGAAACCGGTCTCGGGGAGGATTCCACGCTCCATGACGCCCGCCATGTGCGCCTCCCATCGATCACTGTCCGGGGCTGCCGCCATGCGGTTCAAGAAGGCCTGGAAATCCTCGACCTCCATGTACGCAAACAAATCCTGCCCTTTCATATAGATGGAGTAGTTGCGACAGCCGGCAGACTTCAGAGCGTGGAGCATCGCCGGCCAAACCGCCTCATGGCGCCGCCGATACTCCTCCTCCTGGCCTGACTTCACTCGCATCATGAATGCGATTCTTTCCATCCCCTATCCATTGTGTGAAGGGCGGGGAGGCCACACAGGTGGCCTCCCGCCCACATTTTTCCGACTAGAAGTTGAGCTGGTCGATGTTGTCGGCCTTGAAGACGAACGGTTTGCCGAGCAGGACGGTTGTGTTGCTGTCGATGGTGTAACTGCCGAGACGCCCGGCGGTGAAGGTCTCACCCGAGGTTCCCTTGATTTTGCCCTGCACGAGCAAGGCCGCGGTGTAGTAGGCGAGGTAACCGAGATCCTTGACGTTCCACAGAGCAAACTCTTTGCACGTGCCGTCCTTGACGAATGCACGCATCTGATTAGGTGTCCCAAGCCCGGTCAGAGCCACCTTTCCTGCCTTGTGGGTGTCCTCGAGTACCTTGGCCGCGGCTGCGATACCGACTGTGGTCGGGGAGATGATCCCTTTGAGGTTGGGATAGGCCGTCAGCAGCCCCTGCGCTTCGGTGGTGCTCACCTGCGGGTCGTCGTTGCCATACGCGACCTTGACGAGCTTAAGTTTCGAGTAAGCCGGATTTGAGGCCAGGGTGCTCTTCATAACATCGATCCAGGCGTTCTGGTTGGTCGCGGTGCTGGTCGCCGAAAGGACGGCGATTTCGCCCGCGCAGCCGGGAATCTCGTCGCAGACCATCTGGATCTGGACCTCGCCGATGCCCTTAATGTCGGCCTGGTTGATGAACACGTTGCGGGCATCGGTTGCGGGCGATGAGTCGTAGCCGACCACCTTGATTCCCTTTGCCATTGCCTGCTTGAGCGCCGGAGCGATGGCGTTGGCGTCGTCGGCCGACACCACGATCGCGCTTACATTCTGCGAAGTCAGGGTCTGGATAAACGGAATCTGCGCGGCGCCGGTGGCATCGGAAGGCCCGACCTGCTTGAACGTGCCTTTGAGCTCAGTCGCGGCCTCCTGCCCGCCAGCCGCCGCGACATCGAAGTACGGGTTGTTGACCGCTTTGGGCAGGAACGCGATGTTGAGCGTCGTGGTGCCAGGGCTCGCGCTCGATGAGCCACCACCTCCACAGGCTGACAGCGCAAGAGCTGCCACTCCTGCCCACGCAAGTACTCCTCTAGGTAACCGCATCTCTAACTCCTTATCTATTGCTGGCTGACTGCACAAGGCGCCGGCTCGACCAAGCCGACCTGATACGGCGCACGGCGGTGGGGCCGGCAACAGAGAGAATCAAGAGCGCCCCCACCACGACGCTCTGCACGTCTGGGCTCACGTCGGCCAGCGTGAGCCCGTTGCGCAACACACCAATCACGAAAATCGCGAGGACGACACCGGCGATCGTTCCTTCGCCGCCGAAGATGTTCACCCCGCCCAGGAGCGTCGCCGTGACAACGTCGAGCACGAAGCCCTGAGCGTTGTCGGCCCGCGCGCTCGACAACCTGGCCGTCAGCACAATGCCGGCCAGCGCCGAGAGAGTGCCGGAGAGGACGAACAGCAGAGTCTTGACCCTCGCGACCTGAATTCCTGCGT
This sequence comes from Candidatus Dormiibacterota bacterium, assembly GCA_036495195.1. Lineage (GTDB taxonomy): Bacteria > Chloroflexota > Dormibacteria > Dormibacterales > Dormibacteraceae > Palsa-872. The sequence continues at coordinate 126 of DASXNH010000203.1, read as the reverse complement.
ACCTGGCGGCTTCCTTGTTCTTACCGATCGCGAAAATCTGGCGGCCGATCCAGGTCCGGTGCAGAACAAACATGAACGCCACGGCGAGCACCGCAAAGATCACGAATGGCCAGGGAATCAGCGTTC
>DASXNH010000202.1:0-6782 GCA_036495195.1 Candidatus Dormiibacterota bacterium | reverse complement strand
ATCCGGACCTTCGAAACGTCGACTCGCTTCACGCTCGACCTCAACGCGGTCCCGCTGGCGCGCGAGCTGTCGCACCTGCCGATCATCGTCGACCCGTCGCAGGCGACCGGTCGGTGGTCGCTGGTGCGGCCTCTGGCGCTGGCGGCGGTGGCGGCCGGCGCACATGGCCTGATCGTCGAGGTGCATCCCACGCCGAACCAGGCACTGTCAGACGGAGCACAGTCCCTCGATTTCGAGAACTTCGATCGCCTCATGGAAGACCTCCGCCGGCTGCTGGGCGCGATGTCCAGGCAGCTCGCCTAGCCCGCACTCTCACATGCCCGCTGTCGCGATAGTGGGCCTCGGACTGATGGGCTGCTCGCTCGGGCTGGCGCTCAAGGAGGCGCAGCCTGGAACCGTCGTCGTCGGGAGCGATCCCGACTCCATGACTTTGCGCAAGGCCCTGGATCGGGGCATCGTCGACACCGCGAGCGCGGACCTCTCGGTGGTCGACCTGGCGGACATGGTGGTCGTTGCGGTGCCTATTCTCGCGATGAAGAACGTGTTCGCGAACCTGCGCGGGCGAGTCGATGGCAAGGTGGTCACCGACATGGCCAGCACGAAGGAGAGCGTGATGGAGTGGGCGGCGGCATCCGCGATCGAGCTTGTGGGCGGCCATCCGATGTGTGGCAAAGAGGCGTCTGGAATCGACGCGGCCGACGCGTCGATCTTCAAAGGCGCCCCCTGGGTGCTCACGAAGGGCGATCCGGCGGTGACTGCGCTGGTTGAAGCGGTCGGCGCGCGCCCAATGATCATGGATGCGGCGACTCACGACCGGCTCGTGGCCGGTGTCAGCCACGCCGCCTTCCTCCTGTCGGTGGGCTATGTCCTTTCTCTGTCCAGCCGGCCCGACTGGTCGGAGGCGTCTAAGCTGGCCGCTTCCGGCTTTCGCGACATGAGCCGCCTCGCGGCCGGCGACCCGGAGCTGTACGCGGGGATCTCGCGGACCAATCGCGCCAACCTGGTCGAGCAGCTCGATGCCATCAGCGCCACCCTGGCGCGCCTGCGACGCCATCTTCAGGACGACGATCCGCGGCTGGTCGAACTCTTCGAGGAGGCGCGCTTGGTTCGCGAACGGTGGGCTCACGAGATGAAGTCGACTTGATAGCGACTGTTCGCAAAGCAGAACGGCTCGAGGGCGAGGTCACCCTGCCCGGCGACAAATCGATCTCGCACCGCGCTCTGATCCTCGGCTCGCTGGCCGATGGTTGGAGCCGTATCCAAGGGCTGTCCACCGGCGCCGACGTGCAGTCGACCGCCAACTGCCTGCGCGCGCTGGGCGCGGAGATCGAAGAGTCAGCCATTCGCGGATTTGGATTGGACGGCGTGCGCAAGCCCGCCGGGCGGCTGGACTGTGGCAACTCGGGCACCACCATGCGCCTGCTCGCGGGCATCCTCGCGGCGCAGGATTTTGTCAGCGAGCTCACCGGCGATGCATCGCTGGCGCGAAGGCCGATGGACCGCGTGGTGAAGCCCCTTCTCGAGATGGGAGCGCACGCGCAATGGCCGCCCCTGCGCGTCGGCGGACAGGTGCCTCTGCATGGCATCGAGTACGAGATGCCGGTGGCGAGCGCGCAGGTCAAATCGGCGGTGCTGCTCGCGGGACTGTTTGCCCAAGGCACCACAGCCGTCGTCGAACCTGTGATTACTCGCGACCACACCGAGCTGATGTTGCGATCCATGGGGGCCGACATCACTGCTCACGAGGGACGCGTGGAGATCCGCAGGGCGACCATGCTCAAGCCATTCGACATCGAGATCCCGGGTGATCTCAGCGCGGCGAGCTTCTGGCTCGTTGCGACAGGCCTCGTGCCGGGGTCGACAGTGGTGCTCCCCGGCGTCGGGGTGAACCCCACGCGCACCGCCTTCCTCGACCTCCTGCGCCATCACGGCTTCGACATCCACAAATCTCGGAAGCGACACAGCGCGGGCGAGCTGGTCGCCGACCTCGAGGTCCATGCTGCGTTCTCCGACGACCCGCTGGAGGTCGCCGGTGACACGGCTGCAGAGATGATCGACGAGCTGCCGATCCTCGCGGTCGCCGCCACACAGCTCACAGGACGCAGCCACATCTCAGGGGCGGCTGAGCTGCGGGTGAAGGAGTCGGACCGCATCGCGGCGATGGCGGAGGGACTTTCCGCGATGGGCGCGAACATCACTGCGACCGCCGACGGCTGGATCGTCGAAGGCCCGTCCGCGCTCCACGGCGCGCAGGTTCGTTCGCTCGGAGATCACCGGGTCGCGATGGCGCTCGCGGTTGCCGGGCTCCTCGCTGACGGCGAGACCGAGATCGAGGACGCCGAATGCGTGGAAATCTCCTACCCCGGTTTCTTCGAGCAGCTGGAAGAACTTTGCTGACCGTCCGATCCGAGCTCGACATCGAGCTCGTCACCTTCGAGCTTCATGAGCTCGAGGTGATGGAGCCGCGGGAGGACTTCGAGCTGGAGGTCAAACGCACCGCCCAGGCGGTCAAAACCGGCGATGTCGCCGACCCCGCTCCGGCGCGGGCGCTGTACAGGCGGTTCGGAATCGATCCGACCCGCGTCCGACCGTCATCCGAGGCGCTCCTGCGCCGGCTCAAGAAAGGCGAACAGCTTCCGCGGATCAACTCCCTGGTCGACGTCGCCAATGCGCTGTCGGTTCAGCTGCAGGTACCGGTCGGGCTGTACGACCTTGGGAAGGTGCGCGGCGAGGAGCTCGTGGTGCGGCTCGGCGGCGAGGGCGAGAGCTACACGGGCATCGGCAAGGAGCGTGTCAACGTCGCCGGCCGCATCTGCGTCGCCGACGCCGAGGGACCAATCGGTAATCCCACGTCCGACTCCGCCCGGACGATGATCACCACAGACACGGAGCGCGCGGCCTGGATCTACTTTTTGCCCGTGAGCGACGAGATGATCGACCGCACGGCGGAGCTGGTCGCAGTTTTCGGCCGCGGCCTGGTGCGCCTCGTCTGATGGTCACCATCCTGGGCGCCGGGGTGGCCGGCGCTTCGCTGGCGTGGGCGCTCGCGCGGCGGGGGCGCCGGGATGTGGTGGTCTTCGACCCAGCGGCAGAGCCCTCGGGCTCGACCTCGAAAGCCCTCGGCGGGTTTCGCACTCAGCACGGCAGCGACCTGAACATCGCGCTCGCCCTCGCGTCGCGGGATTTCTTCGTCCAGCGTGCCAAGCACGTCCACTTTCAGGCCAACGGCTACCTGTACCTCGCTGAGACGCCGGAGGCGGCGGTCGAGCTCCGCCGCAGGGCCGAGTTCCAGCGGGCCCGCGGCCTGCCGATCGAGCATCCGGACCCGCGGTCCCTTGTGCCGTGGCTCGACGACACCGGCATTCAAGGCGCCAACTTCTGCGCGCTCGACGGGCAGTATGTCCCGCTCGAGATCCTCGGTGCCTACATCGAGGAGGCGCGCGAGCTCGGGGTCGACTTTCGCCTTGGGCGAGAGGCGGGGGCGAGAGATCTCGCGGCGGACATCGTGGTCGTGGCTTGCGGCGTGTGGTCGACGGAGGTAGCAGAGAGACTCGAGGTCGCGCTGCCGGTTGAGGCGGTTGAGCGCGGCGTGTTCATAACGGGCCCGTACGACTGGTTGGATGACAAGGTGCCCCTGACGCTGGAGGCGGGATCGGGCTTCCACTTCCGCGAACGCGAGAAGAGGCTCTGGGTGATGGGGCCTGGCGACCAGCACGATTGGGGGCGCATCCGCGACTGGCTCGCGATGCGGGCGCCGCGCGCTGCCGTGCAAGAACCCGACGGTTTTCTCGCCGGCAACTACGAGGTGACCTTTGATCACCACCCGCTGGTCGGCGAGACGAAGCGTCATGGCGTCTGGGCGTCGTGCGGCTTCAGCGGCCACGGGGTGATGCATTCGCCTGCGGTGGCGGACAACCTGGCGGCGATGATCAACGGCGATTCGCCGCCGCTCGACATCCGCTCGTTGAACCCGCAGCGCACGGAGCCTCTCATCGATATGACCCAGCTATGAGCGCCGCTTCGGAGCAGGTCCTGGTCGTAAAGAGGGAGGACATCTTTCCCGACGGCGCATGGCATGGCTTCGTCAGCGATCGGCTCGAGGAGCGTCAGTCGGTGATTCGCGAGCACCACTTCTTCATGGCGCGCGCCAAGGTCGAAGACGATCCCAGCTACCAGCAGATCATCCCGTACGTGGTGTTTCGCCACGGCGATCGGTATTTCTTGACCCACCGGCTGCGTGCCTCGTCCGAGAAGCGTTTGCGCAAGCAGTACTCCTTGGGGCTTGGCGGCCACATCAATCCCGGAGACCTCGAGGGGGGCGATCCGATCCAGGACGGTCTGAAACGGGAGTGGGAAGAGGAGGTCGTCTACGACGGCACCTTCGAAGCGAAGCTCATCGGGCTTCTCAACGACGAGTCGTCGCCGGTGTCGAAGGTCCATCTGGGGGTCGTGTTTCTTGTCGACGGCAGTTCGCCGGACATCGCGATTCGTGAAACCGAGAAGCTGGCGGGCGAGCTGTTGACCCTGGATGAGATGCGCATCTACTACCTGGGCATGGAGTCGTGGTCGCAGATGGTTTACGACCGCCTTGCTCGTGGTGAGCTGCCGCGATGAAGTTCGTCGAGGTCCGAGGAGTCCGTCTGTCCGCGATCGGGCTCGGCACCTGGCAGTTCGGCTCGACCGAATGGGGCTATGGCAAGGAGTACGCGAGCGGCGAGGCCGGCGCGATCGTCAAGCGCGCGCTGGAGCTCGGCGTGAACCTCATCGACACGGCGGAGGTGTACGGGCTCGGGCGTTCCGAGCGCATCGTCGGAGAGGCGATTCGGGGCCGGCGCGAGAAGGTGTTCCTGGCGACGAAGCTTTTTCCGATCGGCCTTCCGTTCATGGCTGCGAGTCGCGCCCGTGCCAGCGCACGGCGGCTGGGCGTCGATCGACTCGATCTCTATCAGCTCCACTGGCCCAGCCCGTTCTTTCCGCCACGGGCGACGATGCCGCGGATGAAAAGGCTGGTCGATTCGGGACTGGTGACGCACGTTGGAGTCAGCAACCACTCGCTCGCCCAATGGCAGGCGGCGGAAAGCGCCCTCGGCGGGTCGGTGCTTTCGAACCAGGTCCGCTTCAGCTTGATAGAGCGCGGGCCGGAGATGGAGCTGCTGCCCTGGGCGCAGCGAGAGGGGCGGCTGATCATCGCGTACAGCCCCCTGGGCCAGGGACTCCTGTCGGGCAAGTATCAGCAGTCGCCCCCGAAAAATTTCAGGCGCGGCCGGCGTGCGTTCAGCGCCGAGTCGCGGCAGCGCCTGCAGCCGCTCGTGAACGCGCTGGGCGAGATCGGCGCGAAGCTGGGGGCGACCAGCTCGCAGGTGGCGCTCGCGTGGCTCATTCGCAAACCCAACGTGGTCGCCATCCCTGGCGCATCCAACTTGCGTCAGCTCGAGGAGAATGTCGCCGCCGCGGATGTCGAGCTCACGGACGATGACGATGCTCGTCTCACTGCCCTCTCCCTATCAGCCGAATAACATCCACATCGTGACGTTGACTCTCGAAGCAGTCGAGCTGTTCCGCATCCGGCTGCCGCTCGTCGCGCCGTTCGAGACATCTTTCGGGATCCAGACCGAGCGGGACATCCTCCTGCTGAAGGCGCGAACCAGCGACGGTGACGGCTGGGGTGAGTGCGTGGCGACCGAGGAGCCCACCTACTCGTCCGAGTATGTGGACGGGGCTCAACACATTCTCGTTCATCACCTGCTGCCGAGACTGTTCGAGCGCGAGCGTCTGTCGGCGGAGGACGTCGCTCAGGTTCTAAGACCCGTTCACGGCCATCAGATGGCGAAGGCGTCGATCGAGATGGCGATCCTGGATGCGCAGCTGCGCGCAGGGGGCGAATCCTTCGCGCACTTCTTCGGTGCCGTCAGGGAGGAGGTCGATTGTGGGGTGTCGGTCGGGATCCATTCTTCGATCCCGGCGCTCCTGAAGACGGTGGGCGACTATCTCGACCAGGGCTATCGCCGAATCAAGTTGAAGATCAAGCCGGGCTGGGATGTCGAGCCCGTGCGCGCGGTGAGGGAGCGTTTCGGCGACGTCCCCCTCCAGGTGGACGCGAACACTGCCTACTCGGTGTCGGACGCCAAGCACCTGGCCCAGCTCGACGCGTTCGAGTTGCTGCTCATCGAGCAGCCGCTTCCTGAGGACCAGGTGCTTGCCCATGCGGAGCTGGCGAAGGTGGTGCAGACCGCGATCTGCCTTGACGAGTCGATCACCTCCGCACAGGCGGCGGCAGACGCCATTCAGCTCGGGGCCTGCCAGATCATCAACATCAAGCCTGGGCGCGTCGGGGGCTACCTGGAGGCGCGCCGGATCCACGACCTTTGCGCCGAGCAAGGGGTGCCGGTGTGGATGGGGGGGATGCTGGAGACGGGGCTGGGGCGCGCGGGCAACGTGGCGATGGCGGCGATGCGCAACTTCACCCTCCCGGGCGACACGTCAGCGTCGGAACGCTACTACCACCGCGATGTCACCGAGCCGTTCGTGCTGGTCGAGGGACGGCTGAAGGTGCCGCAAGGGCCCGGGCTGGGGGTGAATGTCGACACGGAGTTCCTGGCGGAGATCACCCACGCGCGGCAGATCGTGCTGCCGGAGAAGAGGACGACGCAAACGGCCGGCTAGGGTCCTGGTCGGGCGGGCGCGGGCCGCGCGAACGCGCGAGGCGACGATAGGCACGCTTGAGGTCGTGGCCTGTCTTGGGGACGGGCTGGGAACGGGGTGGGGATTGAAGGCTGGGCATT
>DASXNH010000201.1:0-70578 GCA_036495195.1 Candidatus Dormiibacterota bacterium | reverse complement strand
TGTTCCTACGCAACGCCACCGGGCTGGTCAAAGCCTGGTCGTCATTCGACGCTTTCGTCTACTCGTTCTGGTCGGTGAACCTGATCACGCTCGGCCTATACGGCATGTCGTTCGTGTACTGGGTCCCCGGCGCGCAGCTTCTGGCGGCAATTGTTGTCTTCGGTATTTTGACGACCTTCCTCGTGATCACCTACGCCATGTTGGTAAGCGTGATGCCGCGCACCGGAGGCGACTATGCGTGGCAGAGCCGCATCCTCGGAGGCGCCCTTGGTTTCGTCCTGTCGATCACCGGCTGGTGGTTCACGTTATTTCTCTGGGCGCCGATCTACGCCAACATCCTGAACGTCCAGTTCTTTCAGCCGCTTGCGTACACGCTGGGCTTGAAAGACCTGGCCGCAAACCTCAACGGCAAGACCGGTGTCTTCATCACCTGCCTGATCGTGCTGGCCTTTGTAAGCGTCGTCGTGACTCTGGGAATGGAGACCTACGCGCGAATCCAGAAGATCTGTTTCTGGATCGGCATCGCCGGCCTGGCGGTCGTGGCCGGGCTCTTGCTCATCCACAGCCAGAGCGACTTCCAGGCCGCCTTCAACCGCGAAGCGACGTCCCTGTTCGGGGCGTCGGGAGACTCGTATCAGAAGACCATCGACCTTGGTGCCACGGCCGGATACACGCCGCACGACTTCGGCACCTTCCAGCTGGGACCGATCTTCCTCGTCCTGCCCTTCCTCGCCTTCTACCTGCTGTGGCCCAACTGGGGCGCGACGCTCTATGGCGAGGTTCGCGGAGCCAAGGACATCCGCAAACCGTTCTGGAGCATGTTCTGGGGACTGTGGGTGACCGTGGCCATGGTGGCGCTGGTTCTGGTTCTCATCGTCAAGACCATGGGCTGGACCTTCTACAACGCAGCCAACGCGGCCTGGTACAACGCTCTCTTCTACGGCGGCGCCGCGCCACCGGTTGGAAGCTGGCCATACCCGGTGATGTTTGCCGGTTGGCTCGTCGACAATCACATCTTCCAGGCGGTGCTCATCATCGTCATGGGCCTGTGGTTCTTCGGCTGGGCCGGGACGCTGTTCCTGTCGTCGACCCGCGTGATATTTGCCGCGGCCTTCGACCGCGTGCTGCCATCTTGGGCGGCCAACATCTCCGCCAAGCGGCGCGTGCCCTACGGCTCTCTGGTTCTGATGATCGTGCCATCCATCGTGATCAGCGCCATTTGGGCCTACAAGCCTGACTTCCAGGCTGTGTTTCTGGACGCGACAGCCGTTCTTGCTCTGACCTTCTTCGCCACGACGGTGGCCGCGATCATCCTGCCCTGGAGGCGTAAGGACCTCTACAACGCCTCGCCGATCGCCAGCTGGAAGATCGCCGGCATCCCCACCATCAGCATCGTCGGGGTGATCACGGGAGTGTTCTTGCTCTTCATGCTCTGGGAGTGGTCTTTCAACCCAGACAACCTGTATGGCACCACCTTGTCGAAGACGTTGAACTCCCTTTACTACTTCCTCGCGACATACATAGTCGCGATCGTGATTTATGTCGTCGCACGCATCGTGCGGAAGAGCCAGGGAATCGACCTGGATCGCATCCACCACGAGATTCCGGTTGAATAGAGGAATTGCAACGGCCGCCGGGCTTCGGTCCGGCGGCCGAGCCTTCTAAAAGAAATGCTGGAACACACACTTCGCACCTACCAGAGTCCGACCCGCCTCGTGCAGCGCCTGGGCGCGATTCGCGAGCTCGGCAACGAGGCCGTCTTGCTGGGAATTCGACGTCCCTTGCTCGTGACCGACCCGGGCGTCAAGGCTGCCGGCCTGCTCGACACGGCGCTCGAAGCCTTGCGCGGCTCGGACGTCGAGCCCGTCGTGTTCGATCGCGTGAAGGCCAACCCGGGTGTCGACCTGGTCGACGCGGGCGCGGCCGAGTACCGAACGCAGGGCTGCGACGGCCTGGTCGCCATCGGCGGCGGCAGCTCGATGGACACCGCCAAGGGCATCGGCGTCGTCGCCGCGCACGACGGCAGCATCCTCGACTACGAATGGGGACACAGCCCACTGACCTCGCGCATCCCGCCGATGATCGCCGTGCCGACGACGGCCGGCACCGGCAGCGAGGTGACCCTCTGGGCGGTGATCACGGACCCCAAACGAAAGATCAAGTTCAACGTCGGAGGCACCCCGAACATCGCCTCATGGGTGGCGCTGATCGACCCTGAGCTGAGCGTGCGTCTCCCCGCGCCGGTGACCGCCGGGACGGGGATGGATGCGCTCGCGCACGCGGTCGAGTGCTTCACGATGGTCTACTACCAGCCCTTCACCGACGCTGTCGCGCTGATGGCGATGGAGTACGTCGCCCGCTACCTGCGGGTCGCGTTCTCTCAGGGCCAGAACCTGCAGGCGCGCTACTACATGAGCGCGGCGGCGATGTTGGGCGGCCTTTCGTATGGCACCGACTCCGCAGGCGCCGCGCACGCGATGAGCCAGAGCGCCGGCGGCGTCCACGACGCGCCCCACGGCCAGCTGACCGCCCGCCTGCTCGGTCCGGTCATGGAGTACAACCATGCCGGCGAGCCGGTGCGATTCGCGCGCATGGCCGAGGCCTTCGGCATGGACACGCGGGGGAAGCCTGTATGGCGGGCCGCTGAGATGGCCGTCGAGTACGTGCACCAACTGACCAAGGACGTCGAGATCCTGAGCCTGGAGGAGCTCGGCTTTTCTGAGGACGAGATTCCAATGCTCGCCGACAAGGCGTTCGCCGATCCGCAGACGATCGGCAACCCGCGCGACGTCGACGCCGCCGCCTACCGGCGGATCTATGCCCAGGCTTTCGAGCTTGGCCGCCACCGCAACAACGCGAAAGCTTCGAAGTAACCCTTGGGGAGAAAGAAATGACTGTCGACGTCGCCAGGTCGGTGAGAAAAATGTTCGTCGACGGCAAGTGGGTCGAGTCCGAAAGCGGGCAAGCCTTCGACGCGGTCAGCCCGGCCACCGGTGAAACGATCGCCTCGGTGCCGAAAGGCACGCGCGCCGATGCGCAGCGTGCGGTCGAAGCCGCACACAAGGCGCGCCGTGCGATGGCCGACCTCAAGGGCTTCGCGCGGTCCGCGCGGCTGCATCGGATTGCGGATTCGATCGAGCAGCACCGAGAAGAGCTCGGACACCTGCTGACGCTCGACCAGGGCAAGCCGATGCACGCCGAGGCGCTGGGCGAGGTCGATGAGGCCGCTGAATACTTCCGCATCGCCGCCGAGGACCTGAAGCGACTCGAGGGCCGCGTCATCCCCTCCGCCAGCCCGAGCAAGCTGGTGATGACCCGCCACTACCCGCGCGGCGTGTACGGGATCATCACGCCCTGGAACTGGCCGCTGACGATGGCGGCCGAGCTGATCGCGCCCGCGCTGGCGGCAGGCAACACTGTCGTCTGGACACCGGCGACGTCGACCAGCGTCATCTCGGTCGCGCTCATGGAATGCATCGCGGAGGCGGACTTTCCGCCCGGGGCCGTCAACCTCATAACCGGCCCCGGCTCTGAGGTGGGGGACGAGGTCGCCGGCCATCCGCTGGTGGACGGCGTGGGCTTCGTCGGTTCGACCGAGACCGGCGCGTCAGTGGCCCGGCGGGCGGCGGGCAAGCACGTGATGCTCGAGCTCGGCGGCAACGGACCGATGGTGATCTTCGCCGACGCCAACGTCACCCGCGCGGTCGAGGGGGCGATCGTCGGCTGCTACCTGTGCGCCGGCCAGAGCTGCACCGCCGGCGAACGAATCCTGGTCGAAGAGCCGATCCACGACGAGTTCGTCGCCAGGCTCGAGGAGGCCACGCGCGCGCTTCGCCTCGGCGACCCCTTCGCATCCGAGACCACGTTGGGACCGCTCAACAACGAGGGTGTGGCGACCAAGATGGACGAGCACGTCGCCGATGCCCTCGAGGGTGGCGCCAAGCTGGTGCTCGGCGGCAAGCGCGCAGAAGGCTTTCCGACCCGCCTCTACTACCCCGCCACGATCATCGATGGCGTCGTGCCGACGATGCGCGTGAGCAAGGAGGAGACGTTCGGCCCGATTGCGCCGATCATCAAGTTCCACGACGAGAAGCAGGCGCTTGCGATCGCCAACGACTCCCCATACGGACTCCTCGGCGCCGTCTACACCCGCGACCTTTCGCGCGCCCTTCGCTTCGCCGACAACCTCGAGATGGGTTGGGTGAACGTCAATGAGTCCACCAACTACTGGGAGGCCCACCTGCCGTTTGGCGGCCGCGCGGGCAAGCACAGCGGCATCGGGCGGGTCGGCGGACGTTTCGCCCTGGAGCAGATGACCGACCTCAAGACGATCGTGATCGAAGTCGATGGGGGGTAACGGCCCTCTCGAAGATCCGATAGCGGAAGCCGAACGGATCGCCTCGGCTGCCAGCGCCGCACAGGTGCACGTGAAGCTGATGGGTGGCGCCGGCATCCATCTCCACTCGCCTAGCGCCCACAGGCCGCCGCTGCGGCGAAAGTACGGCGACCTCGACTATGCGATTCCAAAGCGCGACCGGAAGGGTGCCCTCGCTCTTTTCCCCTCGCTGGGGTACGAGGCGAACGAGCGCTTCAACCTGATGCAGGGCGACCGACGCCTGTACTTTTACGACAACGAGCACGGCCGCCAGGTTGACGTGTTCATCGACTCGATCCGGATGTCGCACGTCATCGACCTGCGGGGCCGACTGGACCACGAGGGGCCGTGCTGCAGCCCGTCCGACCTGCTCCTGAGCAAGCTGCAGATCTTCGAGATGAATCGCAAAGATCTCGTCGACCTCACCGCATTGCTGCTCGACCACCCGGTCGCCGGCAACGACGTCGAGGCTATCGACGCAGCCTATATCGCCCGCTTGACCGCCGAGGACTGGCGCCTCTATCACGCCCTGGAGGTGAACATCGAGAAGCTTCTCGCCACTCTGAATGACCTAGACGTCGATCGCGACCTGGTCAGGTCGCGGGTCGCGGAGATCTGGAAGGCGATCGAGGGCCGATCCAAACCGCTGACGTGGAAGCTTCGCGCCCAGGTGGGTGAGCGCGCCGGCTGGTACGAGCTGCCGGAAGAGGTCCGTTCGCCCTATCAACCCGAGTGAGTAATCTCCCAAGCCACGCCCGCGTCGTCGTCATCGGGTGCGGGATCGTCGGCAACAGCGTTGCGTACCACCTTGGCCGCCTGGGCTGGCGCGACATCCTCCTGCTGGATAAGGGCCCGCTGCCCAACCCCGGGGGATCCACTGGTCACGCCTCCAACTTCATCTACCTGGTCGACCATTCCAAGGAGATGACGGCGCTAACCGTCGACAGCGTCAATCAGTACAAGGACCTTGGCGTTTTCACGGAGTCGGGCGGCATCGAGGTCGCGCGCACCAAGGAGCGCATGCAGGAGCTGACCCGGCGCATGGCGTCGGCCCGCTCGTGGGGAATCGAGCCAGTGTCGCTGGTGTCGCCGGCAGAGGTCAGGAGCCTGGTTCCCTACATCGATGAGTCGATCATCCTCGGCGGGTTCTACACCCCGGGCGTGGGCGTGGTCGACTCGCTGCGCGCAGGCACGATGATGCGCGAGCGCGGCCAGGCAGCGGGCGCAATCACCGTCTCTGCCAAAACGGAGGTCCTGGGAATCGACGTCGAGCATGGTCGCGTCAAGCGAGTCCACACGACGAACGGAGACATTGAGGCGGAGACCATCGTCATCACGTGCGGCGTCTGGAGCCCACGGATCGCGCGCATGGCCGGGGCCCACATTCCGCTCACGCCGGCGGTGCACCAGATGATCGACGTCGGACCGGTGCCGCGATTCGCTGGAGCCAAGAGCGACATCGAGCATCCGATCGTCAGGGATATGGACACCAACATGTACGAGCGCCAGGCAGGCGGTGACCTCGAGATCGGCTCGTACGCCCACCGGCCGATCCTCTACGACCCCGAGGACATCCCGCCAATTGAGAAGGCCGCGCTGTCGCCGACCGAGTTCCCCTTCACCCAGGCCGACTTCGAGGTCCAGATGCAGCACGCTCTGGAGCTGATGCCCGAGATCGTAGGCGACGAGAAGGTCGGAGTGAAATACGCGATCAACGGCATCCTGTCGCTCACTCCCGACGGCATGCCGGTTCTTGGCGAGTCGCCGGACGTGAGGGGGTTGTGGGCAGCGGCGGCGGTCTGGGTCAAGGAAGGTCCAGGAACCGGCAAGGCAATCGCCGAGTGGATGGTTCACGGGGAATCGGAGATCGACCTGCACTCGTCAGACATCGCTCGCTTTCACGAACATCAAAAGACGCGCGCGCACGTGCGGGCGCGCGCAGCGGAGGGATTCAACAAGACCTATGGCATCGTCCACCCGAGCGAGCAGTGGGCGTCCAACCGCAACGTTCGCCTCTCGCCGTTCAACGCGCGCGAGCGTGAACTTGGCGCGACGTTCTTCGAGGCCGCCGGCTGGGAGCGGCCCCAGTGGTACGACTCCAACGCTCCGCTGCTCGAGGAGTTCGGTGAGAAGGTGACAAGGCGCTCCGCCGAATGGGAGAGCCGCTGGTGGTCACCGATCATCAACGCGGAGCACCTCGCGATGCGCGAGCGCGCCGGCCTCTTCGACCTCTCGGCTTTCACGATCTTCGACATCGTCGGTCCGGGAGCGTTGCCGTCGGTACAGAGCGTCGCTCTGCGCCAGATGGACGTGCCGGTTGGAAAGGTGGTTTACACGCCGGTGCTCAGCCACAACGGCGGCTTCAGATCCGACCTCACGATCATGCGGTTGGCCGAGGAGCGATTCAGGGTGGTGACCGGGGGCGCGTCTGGCATGTCGGACCGCAAGTGGTTCGCTGACCACCTGGCGGCCGATGGCACCGCGCAGCTTGCCGACCTGACCACCACGCTGACGACGATCGGCCTATGGGGTCCGCAAGCACGCGAGATTCTGGCGAAGGTGACCTCCGACGACGTTTCCAATGACGCCTTCAAGTTCGGCACGTGCCGCACGATCGAAGTGGACACGCTGCGCGTGCTCGCCTCTCGCATCTCGTACGTGGGCGACCTCGGCTGGGAGCTGTACATCCCAATGGACCAGGGCCTCAAGCTCTGGGATCTCCTTTGGGAGGCCGGCAAGGCCCACGGCCTCGCGCCGTGCGGCATCGGCGTGTACGGCACGACGGGTCGCCTCGAGAAAGGCTATCGGGCGCACGGCAACGAGCTCGAGACCGAGTACAACGTCGTCGAAGCCGGCATGGCCTCACCTCGTGTCAAAGAAGAGGACTTCGTCGGCAAGGCGGCGCACCTGCGCCACCGCGAGGAGGAGCCGGCTGCGATCATGTGCACGCTCACTGTCGACGACCACACGTCCAAGAGCGGCGAGAAGCGCTACATGCTGGGCCGCGAGCCGATCGTCACCCGCGACGGCAAGCGAATCGTCGACCGCAAAGGCCGTGGGTCATACGTGACGAGCGCCGGGGCGGGGCCCTCGATCGGCAAGCACATTCTCATGGCGTACCTGCCCCCGGAGCATGCCGTGGTGGGAACTCCGCTCGCGGTCGAGTACATGGGCGAGCGCTACCCGGTGACGGTGGCGGTGGCCGGCGCCACACCGGTCTTTGACCCGGACAACCTCCGCATCAAGGCGTGAGGCGTTCGTCGTGAAGGTCCTGGTCTGCGTCAAGAGGGTCCCCTTCACCGGCGGCAAGATGGTTCTTGCCGCCGGGGACATGTCGCTGGAGACGAAGCACCTCGGTTTCACGATCAGCCCGCACGAGGAGTGCGGTGTCGAAGAGGCGGTCCGCCTGATCGAAGCGAACCAGGGCGAGTCGGTCGTCGTCACCCTGGGGCCTCCGGAGGCCGCTGAGCAGCTGCGGGACACCATGGCGCTGGGAATCGACCGGGCCATCCACCTGCAGACGGATGGCAGCGAGTGGGACGCACAGGGGACGGCGGCGGCGATCGTCGACGCGATCCGCACCGACGAAACAGCCTCGGGCCCCTTCGACCTGATCTTCTTCGGCAACGAGTCGGCCGACTCGGGTGGATTCCAGGTCGGCCTTCGAGTCGCTTACTCGCTTGGCCGCCCATGCGTCACGGGCTTGAAGAAGATCACGTTGCAGGGCAGCCAGGTGCGCTGCGAGCAGGAGGTCGAGGGCGGACGCGACGTGTATGTCGTGCCGCTTCCCGTGGTGGTTACCGTCAAGGAGGGCTTGAACCTCCCACGCTATCCATCGGTGCCGGGCCGATTGCGGGCGGCGCGCAAACCCGTCATCACCTCAGCTCCCGCGAGACCGGCGCCCCGACTCGAGCTCATCCGGCTGGCCGTACCGGAGGGCAAGGGGAAAAGCGTAGAGGTGCTCGGGACGGGGCCGTCGGCCGCTCCGGCCGTGGTCGAGATGCTGCGCAAGGCGGGGGTGATTTGACGGTCCTGGTCTTGATGGAACCGGGCGACGCGTCGAAGGAGATGCTCACGCTGGCCCGCAAGTTCGCTGCCGAGACGCACGCCGTGTCCATCGACGCTGTGCAGCCCTATGCGCCTGACGCGATCGCTTCGCTGCTGGCCATGGTCGCGGATGAGCTGAACGCGTCGGCTGTGCTGGCTGCGGGCACCGACCGCGGCAACGACGTCATGGCGCGGCTCGCCGCGCGCACCGGCCTTCCATTCGCGGCGAACTGCGTGGCCGCCGAGCCGGGGGAGGCGGTGGCGCTGACTCGCCTTCGGTGGGGCGACAGCCTGTGGGAGATGGCGCGCTTGCATAGCGCGCGCCCGATCATCTCGGTCCCGCCACACACCTTTCCCATCGATGACGGGCCGTCGCCGGCGGAGGTCGATGTCAAGCCTTTCATCGCGAGGCTCGACTCCAGGGACGAGCTGGTCCGCGTCTCAGAGCATGTGCCTGCGGCCGGAGGCGGTGTCTCGCTCACGGAGGCCAGGGTCGTCGTCAGCGGTGGGCGTGGGGTGGGGTCGAAAGACGGCTTCGCCATCATCGAAGAGCTGGCGGGACTCCTCGGCGCCGCGGTCGGCTGCTCTCGAGTGGTCACCAGCGCCGGCTGGCGTCCCCACACCGACCAGGTCGGGCAGACGGGAACCAAGATCGCCCCCGACCTCTACATCGCGTGCGGGATCTCGGGCGCGACCCAGCACATGGCGGGGTGCAGGAACTCGAAGCGAATCCTGGCCATCAACTCCGACGCCGAGGCGCCGATAATGGCGAACGCCGACTACGCGGTCATCGGCGATCTGAAGGAGATCGTTCCGGCGATATCTGCCGAGATCCGCAAGCACCTGGCGGTGCTGGCTGAAAGCGCTCTCCCCGAAGGAGAGAGGGCATGAACGTGGCGCCTGCGATCGCGCTTGCGGCCGCCCTCGTCATCGCCATCGCGTTGTTTTCGCGCCGTGCCGTCCTGCTGTACCGCCTCGTGCGCATGGGCAAGCCCGCCAAGCGCTTCGACGACATGCCCGGCCGCGTGCGTGCCGAAGCCGTCGTCGTGATCGGCCAGAGCAAGCTCCTCCAGCGATTGGTCCCGGGCCTGATGCACGCGGCAATCTTCTGGGGGTTCATGGTCCTGCTGCCAACGATCCTCATCGCGATGATCGCGATCGTCGACGAGAACACGACGCTTGTGTGGCCCGGCGATCAGGGCTGGTACGCCCTGATGGTCGACGTCTTTGCCTTTCTCGTGCTGCTGGGGGTCATTGCCGCCTTCGTCATCCGCAAGGTGCAGCGGCCGCCACGCTTCGCCGGCAGCCACCTCGGCGAGGCGGACCTGATCCTACTGTGGATCGCAGGCATCGTCATCACCCTCTTCGTCTGGCATGCGAGCCGCATCGCCTTGGGCCTCGACGAATACCCCGCCTCATGGGCACCCATCTCCGGGCTGGTCGCTCGCGTCCTCGACGGCGCTCTGACCACAATCGTCGAGCGCCTTGCGGTCTCCGCGCACGTGCTGCTCATTCTCGGCTTCCTCGTCTACCTGCCGTACTCCAAGCACCTGCACATTTTTCTCGCTGCCGTCAACGTGTTCTTTGGACGAACGAAGTCGCGCGGTCGCCTGGAACCTGTCGATTTCGAGGCGCCGGCGGAAGAGGTGCGCTTTGGCTCGGCGACGGTGGCCGACATGAGCTGGAAGCAGATGGTCGACACGCTCTCGTGCACGGAGTGCGGGCGCTGCCAGGACGTCTGCCCCGCTTACAACACGGGCAAGGAGCTCTCCCCGAAGCTGCTGATCATGGCCCTGCGCGACCAGGTGCTCGCCGACGGCCCGAAGGCGCTGGGGTCGGGGGACGCCAAGCTTCAGCCCCTGGTGCCAAACGCGGTCACCGACAACGTGGTCTGGGACTGCGTCACCTGCGGGGCTTGCGTCAGGGAGTGCCCGGTCGGGATCGAGCATATCGACCACATAATCGATCTGCGGCGCAACCTGGTCATGGTCGAATCGCGCTTTCCCGAAGAGGCCGGTTCAATGCTGCGCGACATTGACCGTGCATCAAATCCGTGGGGCCGAGCGCAAGGCGACCGCGCGCAGTGGGCTCAGGGGCTCGACGTGCGAGTGCTG
The DNA here is from genome assembly GCA_036495195.1 of Candidatus Dormiibacterota bacterium. Classification (GTDB taxonomy): domain Bacteria; phylum Chloroflexota; class Dormibacteria; order Dormibacterales; family Dormibacteraceae; genus Palsa-872. The sequence continues at coordinate 60,042 of DASXNH010000201.1, read as the reverse complement.
CAGCCGGGCGAGGCGCCGCCAGACGTTCTGTTCTGGGTCGGGTGCGCTCCCTCTTTCGACGAACGCGCGAAGAAGTCCGCGATCTCGACGGCAAGCCTGCTCAAGGAGGCGGGCGTCGACTTCGCGATCCTCGGGCCTCGCGAGGCCTGCACCGGGGACCCCGCCCGCCGCATGGGCGACGAGTACACGTTCCAGAAACAGGCGAAGCACAACGTGGCCACGCTGAACGAGGCGAAGGTGACGAAGATAGTCACGACCTGCCCGCACTGCTTCAACACCATCGGCAGCGAGTACGCGGACTTCGGAGGGCGCTACGAGGTGGTCCATCACACGGAATTCCTCGCCGGCCTGGTCCGCGAGGGCAGGCTCCAGCCGCTCGCCGGCGAGCGGAAGATCACCTACCACGACTCGTGCTACCTCGCCCGCCACAACGATGTCGTCGATGAGCCGCGGGAGCTGGTCGCGGCATCCGGCCAGGCGGTGGAGATGCCGCGCAACCGGGAGCGGACCTTCTGCTGCGGGGCCGGCGGGGCGCGCATGTTCATGGAGGAGAAACGAGGGCGGCCGATCAACGAGGAGCGCGTGCGCGAGGCCGCGGGCACCGGGGCCGACACGCTTGCGGTGGCATGCCCCTTCTGCACCGTGATGCTCGACGATGGGGTGCGAGAGACGGGCGCGAAGCTCCAGGTCATCGATCTCGCGACTTTGTTGTCTGAGGCAGTACAACGCCGCAAGGCAAAAGGTGCCGGCTAGAAGCTGAAGCACTCCATGAGATTGCCGATCGCGGCTTCTCCGTCCCGAGGCGGTGCCGGCGGGCCCGCCGGCTGGCCATTCGACGCTTCGTAGCTCGCTCCACCTGGGGTCGATGAGTCGAACCGGTGATTGACCGACGCGAGCGTGGGCAGGCCAAAGACGGCCTCGATGAACTTGAGGATCGAGACGTGCTCGTACAACGCAGGCTCCAGGTGGCGCGGCCTCGCATACGGAGAGATCACCCACGTCGGCACCCGAATGCCGAGGCCGAACGCGTCGACCTGCGGTGGCGGAACGTGGTCGAAGAACCCGCCCGCCTCGTCATACGTGTGTATGTATGCCGAGGTTGCCCACGCCGGCGATTGACGCAACGCGGTGACGAGCTCCTGTTGAAGGCGCATGCCGACCGACACATCCGCGGGCGGGTGCTCGTCCAGCTGCATCGAGAAGCTCGGGATGATGAACGACACCTCAGGCAGGCGGTTGAGCTGCAGATCCTGCAGATAGTCCGATTTGAGGGCGACGGTCCGAGGATCGCGTGCCCACCTCTTCCAGAAGACGAACACGTTGTCGGACTCGCCGTCGGTCACATTGTCGAGCCCGATGTTGTAGATCTTCCAGCTGACGCCGGCCGCCTCGAGCAGGTCGAGGATGATCGGATAGTCGAAGACGCCGTATCCGAAGACACTGTTGTCGGTGATTCCTCCAGAGGTACCGGCGGCGAGGTAAAAACGATTCGGGTAGGTCGGCCCCAGCACCGAGCAGAAATAGTTGACGCAGAGCGTGGATGACTCGAACAGGCTGTAATAGAAGGGTAGGTCGGCCGCGGTGTAGTAGCCCAGCGCGATGCGCCCGTCGTTGGAGAAGAAGCCGTCCATCTTCCCGCCGCCGAATTCGTGGTGCGTATCGACCCATGAATGGCCGATGTCATGCGAGACGACGGAATTCAGATGGTAGGGCGTCACCAAAGCTCCGAATCCGTCTGGCTGCTTGAAGCCGGCTGGAACGCCGTATTTCCCAACGAACGGCGCATGACCGTAGTAGTGGTCGAACGACCGGTTCTCCTGCACGTCGACGATCACGTGCTTGATGGGAGTGGTCCGCGGAGCGAAGGTCGGCTCGGGTGACGCCGGAGAGGCGGTTGGAGCCGACGGCAGGCACCCGGCCAGCGGCGCGACGAGCCCGGCCAGGCCGAGTGCGCCGGCTCCCTTGAGGAAAGCGCGCCGTCCGATCGGGTCGGCCAGGCCGTCACGAGAGGCCGACGATCTCTCCTTTGTCATCGATGTCGATACGGACTGCGTTCGGGCTCGAGGGCAGGCCGGGCATGGTGCGCATGTCGCCGCAGATCGGGTAGACGAAACCGGCGCCAACCGACGCTCGTACCTCGCGCACTGGAAGCTTCCAGCCCGTCGGCGCTCCTTTCAGCTTCGGATCGGACGAGATCGACAGGTGCGTCTTGGCGATGCAGATGCTCAGCTTGCCAAAACCATTGCGCTCGTACGAGTCGAGCTGCTCGGCCGCGGGCGGGTAGTACTCGACGCCGTCGGCGCCGTAAATCTTGGTCGCCACGGCCTCGATCTTTTCTCTGAGGCTCGCCTCCGACGGATAAAGGAAATGGAACGAGCTCGGTTCCCGCGCAGCCTCGTCCACGATCTCGGCCAGCTCGGTGGCGCCCCGCCCGCCCTCGGCAAAGTTGTTGCAAACCGCCGAGCGCACGCCAAGCTCCTCCGCAATCTGACGGACCGCGGTCTGCTCCGAAGGGTGGTCGGTCGGAAATGCGTTGATGGCGACCACGGGAGTCACCCCATGGATCTTTATGTTCTCGACCTGCTTGCGGAGATTGGCCGCGCCCGCCCAGACATCGTCGGGGTTCTCCTTGACCATCTCGGGTGGCAGCGGCTTGCCTGCTACCACTCGAAATCGGCCTGAGTGAACCTTCAGCGCGCGGACGGTGGCGACCACGACGGCGGCATCGGGCTCGAGGCCCGAGGCGCGGCATTTGATGTTGAAGAAGCGCTCGGCGCCCATGTCGGCGCCGAAGCCAGCCTCGGTGACCAGGAACTCGCCGCAGCGGATGCCGATCAGGTCTGCAATCACAGATGAGTTGCCGGTGGCGATGTTCCCGAAAGGCCCCGCATGCACGAGGACCGGCGTGTTCTCGAGCGTCTGGAGCAGGTTCGGCTTGATCGCGTCACGCAGGATCACTGTCATCGCGCCGGCCGCAGAGAGCTCCTCCGCGGTGATCGGCTTGCCCGCCGTCGTGTTGCCGATCACGATCCGTCCCAGCCGCTGGCGCATGTCGCGCAGCGACGTCGTGAGCGCCAGGACCGTCATGACCTCTGAGGCAGCCGTGATGTCGAACCCGGTCTGGCGGATCACGCCGTCCTCGCGCGTGCCGAGGCCGACGATGACGTTGCGGAGCACGCGGTCGCTGACATCCAGCACACGGCGCCAAGTGACGCTGTCGCGGTCGACCAACGCCTCGTGATGGTGGATCTGGTTGTCGATCATGGCGGCGAGGAGGTTGTGCGCCGCCGTGATCGCGTGCATGTCACCGGTGAGATGCAGGTTCAAGCGTTCCATCGGCACCACCTGGCTATAGCCACCCCCGGCCGCGCCGCCCTTGATGCCGAAGGTCGGTCCCATCGACGGCTGCCGGATGGCGACTGTCGCGCGCTTGCCGATGATCGACAAGGCCTGGCCCAGTCCGACGGTGGTCGTCGTCTTGCCTTCCCCGAGCGGGGTCGGCGTGATCGCCGAGACCACCACGTACTTGGCCTTCGGCTGTGACGCGAGCTCGTCGATGGCTTCGAGCCGGATCTTCGCGACGTCGTATCCGTAGGGCTCGAGCAGATGTGGGCCGAGTCCCATCTTGGCGGCGATGTCCGGCATCGGCAGCAGGCGAGCCTGGCGCGCGATCTCGAGGTCGGTCGGGAACGTGACGGCCATGAACCTGCCTCCTTTCAGGCCGCCGCGAGGCGATCCAGGGTTTCCTGGCGCCAGCGCTCGGTCGGCTCGATTTCATTGAACGTGAATACGTGGAGCCCGGCGACCTTCCGGTCGGGGAGCGCCAGTTCCGGCAGCAGTGCTGCTGTGAATCGGGCGGGATCGTAACCGCCCGGCTGGAGCATTCGCATGAACCAGTTGGAATGGCCGCGCAGAAAGCGCGCGGAGTCGACGACGCCGATCCGCGTCGAGATGCGCAGGAGCTTCGCCGGGTCGGTGACTCCCGCGAGTCCGATGTTGATGGGCAGCTGGATTCCGCGGCGCCGGACGCGCGTCACCCACTTTTTGACGACCTTGGGATCGAAGCAAAGGTTGCTCACGATGTAGGTGGCGACACGTCGCTTGTCCCACATCGCCTGGATCGTGAGGTCGTCGTCGATGAAGCTGTGACGCTCGGGATAACCCGTCACGCCAATTTCGCGCATGCCATGGGGGTCCACAGTCAGTGCAGTCAGCAGTGAGACGGAATCAGGGAAGTCACCTGCGGGCTCCTTGGCATCGCCGGCAACGACGAAGATCTCGCGCCGGCCGATGGCCGCCACCCGCTGCAACACCTCGCGCAGGTGCGCGTTGTCTCTGATGAGGCGGGCGGAGATGTGAGGCACCACCTGGTATCCGTGGCGGCCGAGCCGCTCGGCCAGATCGATCGTCGCGTCGATACCTTTGCGAGGCGAGGCGGTGACCGTGATCGTCACGTCGTGTGGAACGCTGGCCAGGACCCGTTCCTCGACGTCGTCCGTCGGGAGAACCTCATACCGAGGGGAGGCCAGGAACGCCAGGAGCGCCTGCCGGCTGGGCCTGTCAATGCGGCCCAGGCGCCGTGCCCCGGCCTCAGCAATCGTCACCACCCCACCTCACGATCACGCCCTACGTTGTCGCACTATAAGATACTGTCGCGCTCGACGCAACACTAATCCCGCGGCGCGCCGGGCCGCGATCCCAACGCCAGGATCACGTTCCGATCGAGTGCAGTCCCCTCTCGACCGGAGCCAAAACCCGCGCCGGGCTCGTTGCCCGCGAGCTCGCGATGGATCGCGCCGAGCTCGGACCCCCCGTGATCCACCATCGTGCAGGCGACCGCCAAGAGGCCGTCGCCGTCCTCGAAGATCTCGATCAACCGACCCTGGCATGGCCAGTCCACAAGCGAGCTTGTGGTGACCTCCCAGAAGCCGCGGCCGTCGCGGCTCTCGTCACGGTGCGCCCGAACACGATTGGCGTGGATGTGGCCGTTCAGCCACAGGATCACGTTGCCGAATCTCAGCAGAGTGTCGAGCAGGCGGCGCGGGTCGGCATGGAGCGAAGCCGGGTCGTCCTGCCTGCCGCGACCCGTCTGCGGGTGCTTCCTGCGGTTGGTGAGCGTGTCGAACGGATGGTGCGACAGGATGACGACGAGGCGGTCCTGATTCGCAGAGGTGACAGGCGTGCCGTCGCGGGATCGAAATGACGAGTGCACCTCTTCGAGCCGCCTCTCCAGCCAGTGCAGCTGCGCCGACGTGATGCAGCCTTCGGCACCACCGCCGGGGCAGGCGGTGTCGAGCGTGATGAATCGCACGGCGGGCGTGTCGTAGACGTAGTGCGCGGACCCGCCATCCCGGTTCTCCGCCGTGAATCCGTGGCTCCTATGGCGACGGCGTGATTGAAGGTGCGCATCGAGAAACTCGCCGAATACAAACGGACGGCGGTCCCGGTCCGGCTCCACATCAACGTAGGGCCCTGTCATGAAAGTCTCGGGATGCTGGATGAACGCCTCCACCACCGTGTCGAAGTCGATTCCATCCGGAGGTCGAAAAGGCTTTCGCGTGCCCACCATCGCGGCTGCCAGTGCCCTGTTCACGACCCCGACCCCCTGGCACACCTCCTCGTGGTTGCCATGACAGCCGATCCACGGCAGGTCAAGGCCTGCGGCTTGAAACGGCTGGAGCGCGCGCTCCAGCAGCCCAGGCATGGCGGGAAAGCCAAGAGCCTTTTGGTAGGTATCACCGTCGAGCGGGCCATCTGGCTTCCAGAAGAAATCGTCCGGCCAGTCTGGTGATTGCACGCCCTCATAGACCGGGCCCCCTGAGTTAGGTTGTACCAGCCCGCCGTCGAGGAGAGCGATGAAAGCCGCGAGCTCGTTTCGCTGGACATTGTCAACCGCGTCGCCGGTCATGGCGACAAGCTCCAACGGCCGGCCGGTCAACGGGCCGGAGCCGATTCCGTTGATCGTCTGGACCAGTGCGTCAATCGCGTGCGCGTTCAGCGCCTCCTGAGCCCGGAACATCGGGAGCATCTCGCGAAACCGTGGGTCTGCGTACTGTCGGTTGACGAATTCGAACCGAGCCGGCGATTCGACGTCGGTCACATGCAGATCCGTGATGTGCGCAAAGCTCGCGATCGCCCTGCCCCCGGTAGCGATGCCTCCAATCGCAGTGTCGCCAACGAGCTCCGAGCGCACCGAGTGCGGCTCACCATCGACCTCTGCGATCGAGCGGTAAGACGCGATCGTTCCGCTTCGTTGAACTGGACCCGCCTCGAGGCGTTGTCGAACCGTGAGCACGGGCGGCCGGCTGCTCAAGCCTCGACTGCGGTTGACTCGTCCTTCGCAATCAGAACCGCGTCTGGACGCAGGACCAGGCGAACCCGCGTTCCGGGTGGCAATTTGGACGCGTCGGCCGTCGTCAGCTGGGCCAAGACTGTTTCGTCTCCCAGGTCGACGGTGACCCGACTCGTGGCCCCCAGAAACGAGGTGGCGATGACGCTGCCGACCAGCGGGCCGGGCGAGGAATCCATTTCGGGGGCCAGCGACACCGTCTCCGGCCGGACGAGCGCGATCGCCGGCCCGTTCGCGGAATCGGGTTGGACAAGCGGCAGCCGCGCGCCGCGCACCTCGACCTCGCCGTCTTTCACCACGCCGGCCATCCGGTTGGTGAGGCCCACGAACTCCGCGACAAATGCCGTCGCCGGCCGCGAGTAAATCTCGGTTGGCGGGCCCAGCTGCTCGAGCCTCCCCTTGTTCATGACACCGACCCGGTCGGCGATGGCCAGCGCCTCTTCCTGGTCATGGGTGACGAACAGGGTCGTGATGCCAACTTCCAGCTGCACGCGGCGGATCTCGTCGCGCAGCCGCGAGCGAACCTTCGCGTCCAGAGCGGAGAGTGGCTCGTCCAGGAGCAACACCTTGGGCCGGATGGCGAGCGCACGAGCCAGCGCCACCCGCTGCTGCTGGCCTCCGGACATCTGAACGGCGTATCGATACGCGTATGGGGCAAGGCCCACGAGTTCGAGGACCTCGAGCGCTCGTCGTTTGCGCTCGTCCGCCCCAACCTTGCGCATCTGCAGCCCGAACGCGACGTTCTCCCACGCGACCATGTGCGGGAACAGCGAGTAGGACTGAAACACCATCCCCACGTCGCGCTTGTTCGCCGGCAAATTCGTGACGTCCTGCCCGCCGATGACCACTCGCCCGCCGTCAGCCTCCTCGAGTCCCGCCAGCAGGCGCAAGGCCGTGGTCTTGCCGCAACCCGATGGCCCCAGGAGCGCGACCAGCTCCCCGGGTCCGAGCGTCAGAGAAAGATCGTTGAGCGCCGAGACGGCACCATACCGCCGCTCGAGGTTTTCGAGGCGAACCTCCACGCCCGCGCGCGTCGTCGTCCCGGCAGTGTCTGTCACCTCTGGCCTCCTGACAAGTCGCGGGCGAAGGTCTGGACGAGTCGCTCCTGGGGTTGTGCGCGGGCACGCCGGGGACCGCCGACGAATGACAGCGCGATGAGCAGAACGAACGCGAACAGGAGGGAGGCCACGGCAACCGCAATCGACACTGTGGCATTGGTGCGTCCGAGCGACACGATCTCGACCTGGAGGTTGGGGTACAGCAGGTTGTTGGCGATGGTGTACTCGCCGAGAACCAGTGCCACCGAGAGCAGGCCGGCATTCAGCAGAGCCGACGAGATGTTCGGAACGATGACCCTCCACATCACAGTGAACCAGCTTGCACCGAGGCTTCGAGCCGCCTCGGAGAGCGTCTTGACGTCGATCGCCGCGAGGCCCGCGTCAAGCGCCCGATAGGCGTATGGCAGCACGAGGATTGCGTACGCGAAGGACAAGGTGAGGATGGAGTCGCTGAGGTTGACGCCGATCCATTGGTACATCGGCCAGAAGCCGACCACCAGCACGATCGCCGGGATCGTCAGCGGCAGCAGCGAGATGTTCTCGACGATCCGGCGAAGCCTGGGCAGCCGTAGGCGCACCCAGACCATGGTGGGGACCAGCACGACGAGGATGCCAATCGAGGTGATCACAGCCAGCTCCAGGGAAGCGACGATGCCGGCCACGAGGTCTGGGTAGGTGCCGATCGCCTTCCAGGCGTCAAGCGTGCGCGCGGCGTTCTCACCATTACCGCGCGTGGAAAACTCGAACATGAACCAGATCGGCGCTAGAAAAAAGATGGCAGCGACTACAAAGGTCACGACGCGAAATACCTGCAGCTTGGCCCTCCGCGACCGGCTCACTGCAACCACCTCGCAGTCCGTCGCTGCAGCACGGCGTAAAGGACGCTGACGAATGCGACGATCACGATCAGCACCACCGCCTGCGCTTTGGCAAACCCCGGCTCGTGGAGGCCGACCTCGCTGCTGATGGCGTTGCTGATCTGCAGCGGCAGTATCGGCCCTCCCTGGTTGATCAACGCCGCTGCGGTGGCATACGCCGAAAGGGCGTTCGCGAACAACAGGAGCATTGATCCGAGGAAGGCGGGTGCAAGGAGCGGGCCGGCGATGTACCGCCAGTAATGCCAGGTGGCCCCACCGAGGCTCTCGGTTGCCTCACGCCATTGCACCTTGATGCCATCGACCGCCGGCAGGAAGATGAGGACCATGAGCGGAATCTGGAAGTACATGTACACAAGCGTCAGGCCGCGCAGGTCGTAGAGAAAGACGTCGCCGCCGGGATAGAAATCAAGCCCATGTGTCGACAGGTACAGGTACAGGGCGCTTGCGGGTCCGATCGCCGCGATGAAAGCGAACGCAAGCGTGACGCCTCCAAACTGCGCCAGCACGCCACATGCAGACGTCACGACCCGGCGGAATGTGCCGCGTGGGTTGCCGGTGGCGATCGCGTAGGTGAGCAGCGCTCCGAGGATTGCGCCGCCGATGGCCGTGACAGCCGACAGGATGACGCTGCCGTAGATGGCGTTGACAACGTCAGGCCGGGAAAGGTTCGCGAAGTTTTGCAGGGTAAAGCCGCTGTCGTTGGCGAACGCCCCCCCGACGATGATCGCGGTCGGCAGGAACAGGAAGATCGCGACGTAGGCCAGGAACGGGACCGCGCCAACCCAGTTAAGGGAGAAGCGCCGGCCGCCCACATTCGGGCGGCCGACGCCGGTGATTGCCGGATTGCCGGCAGCTGTCAAGAAATGGCGGCCGCCCAGTGGGCTGCCAGGTACGCCTTCGCCGCCGTCGCCTGTTCAGGAGTCAGCCGGATGGGCGTGCCGTTCGCGGGAGGCAGCTTGGCCGCAGCCGCCGCGTCGATGGTTCCGGCCGTCTGCATGGCGGCCATGCGCACCGGTCGCGCCAGCCCCTGGAGCCAGAAGTTCTGGCCGGCGTCCGAGTACAGGAACTCTTCCCACAGCCGCGCCGCGGCCGGGTGCGGTGCGGTCTTGCTGATCGCCTGAGCGTAGAAGTCGAGAAGGATGGCGCTGGAGGGAACGAAGACCTTCCAGGTCGGCACATCCTTGCCATGACCGGCGGAGAGGTAGTCCCAGTCGAACACGACGGGTGTGGTGCCGTTCTTGACCGTCGACGTCGTCGCCTGGATGGGCACGAAGTTCTTGGCCAGCTTCAGCTGGTGGAAGAAGTCGACACCCTTGCTGATGTCGTCTGCCGATCCGCCGTTGGCGATCGACGCCATCATCACGCCGTTCAGCGCGGCGTTGGCCTTGGTCGGGTCGCCGTTGAGCGCGACCTTGCTCTTGAACGCGGGGCCGAGCAGGTCCTGCAGCGAGGTCACAGCAGGCACCTTCGCCGAGTCATAGCCGATGGACATGTAGCCGCCGTAGTCCTGGAACCACAGGCCCGTCGACTCCTTCTGGTTGGCCGGGATGTCGCTCCATTTCACGACCTGGTACGGGGCAAGGAGATTGGTGTTCGCGAGGGCGACCGACATGCCGATGTCGAGGACGTCCGGGGCGCGGCTGCTCTTGCCGAGCTGCTGGACCGCGTTGACCTCGTCCTGGCTGCTCCCGGTGGGGTTGTCTGACGTGATCGCGATTCCGTACTTGGCCGTGAAGGCGTCGATGATGGCGCCGTAGTTGGCCCAGTCGCGTGGCGTGGCGATGATGTTGAGCTTGCCCTCGGCCTTGGCGGCTGTGACAAGCGCGTCCATGCCACCGCCGCCCGCTGCGGACGTGGCCGTGCCCCAGTTGTCGGCTGTGGTGCTAGTGCCGCCGCAGGCCGAGATCAACAAAGTGATGACTCCGACGACTAGACCTAAACGATTGATCCGATGCCAGTTCATGCGTTGACTCCCCACTTCTGTTGGCCGGCTACCCGCTTGGACGCTGTGCATCCAAGTTTGCAGCGCCATGATGAGCCCTCCCGGGCGCTGTTGCAAGGAGCGCACGGGGGTGGGGCGGGGGAAAACGGGTTAAGACCCGGTGATAAAGCCGCCGGTCAGGTCCTGGGCGAGCTGCTCCGGTAGCCCAGGCGGCGGGAGAGGTCGGCCGCCGCCTCGCGCGTAAGCTCCACCAACTCCGGCCGCTCGCCGTCTCGGAGGCGATGGGCAGGCCCGGAGACGTCGATCGCTCCCACCACGTCACCGTGTGCCGAGTAGACGGGCGCGGCGATGGCGTTGAGCCCCATCTCCAGCTCCTGGAACGTGCGGGCAAAGCCAGCGTCGATGGCCGCCACCAGCTGTTGCTCCAGCTCATTGCGGTCGACGATGGTATGCGGGGTGGTTCGTTCGAGCGGCCGCGACAGCAGCCTTTCCCTGACCGCGGCTGGGCCGAAAGCCAAGATCACCTTGCCACTGGCGGTGCAGTGAACCGGTGCCCGGCGGCCGAGCCAGTTCACGTTGACCACCGAGGTCGAGCCTGTCGCCTGCTCGATGGGGACTATCTGGTCGGCATCGAGCACATCCAGGGTGACCGTCTCGCCCACAGCGCCCGCGAGCTGCTCGCACACCGGCCGGGCCACGAAGCGGAGGTCGAGCTCGCCCGTGACCACGCTCGCCAGCTGCGGCAAGCGGCGTCCGAGCCTGTATTTCGAGGTGCGTGGGTCTCGCTCGACGAGAGCGTGTCGCTCGAGAGTGCTCAGCAGGCGAAGGGCGGTGGAACGGTGGACGCCAAGATCCCTGGCGACCTCGGCGCCGGCGCGCCAGCCATCGCGGGCCAGCAGGTCGAGGATGGCGACCGCGCGGTCCACCGACCGGACGAGACCTGCGTCTCGAGGCCCACCGTTGCTCACTGCGCAACAATACAGCTTGCGAGGCACGCGAACCGGGGCTAGACTTGTTGGCCTCTGAGCATCTGTTGAGCAATGCGCAACACAACACCGCCACGCCCCGCCACACAGGAACGCGCTTGGACCTCAAAGTTAGAAGGGCGGCAGTTCAGAACCTCGTGATATCAGGAGGATCGGCATGAGCCGGGAAGAGGAGATTCGCGCCAGCCTGTTCGACGACACCCTCAACGGCCGGGCGCCTGAGGTCAAGAAGGCGACGGAAGAGGGTCTTGCCCTTGGCATGGACCCGATGGACATCCTGTTCAAAGCGCTGATCCCGTCCCTGGAAGAGGTCGGCCGGCGATTCGAGAAGGGCGACTTCTTCGTCCCCGAGATGCTGATGGCGGCCCGCGCGATGCAGGGAGCCCTCACCATCCTGCGTCCACTCATCGCCGAGACCGGCGCCCAGCCGGTGGGCCGCTACGTCATCGGCACCGTCAAGGGCGACATCCACGACATCGGCAAGAACCTGGTCGTGATCATGCTCGAGGGCGCCGGCTTCGAAGTCTTCGACCTGGGCGTCAACACGCCGCCGGAGAAGTTCGTCGAGGCGGTCATCGCGCACCAGCCGGACGTCCTCGGATTCTCGGCTTTCCTCACGACGACGATGCCCATGTTCAAGGTCAACATCGATGCGCTCACCAAGGCCGGCCTGCGCGACAAGGTGCATATCGCGGTGGGCGGCGCTCCCGTCACCGAGGAGTACGCCAAGCACGTCGGCGCCGACAGCTACGCACCTGATGCATCGATGGCCACGCGCCTCGCCAAAGAGCTGGTGGGAGCTCGAAACGAAGCCTCAACCGGCGCCCAAGCGCTGGAGAAGGCGGTCAAGCTGATCGACGAAACACTGAAGAAGGGATAACCCGCACTTGGACACGATCCTCGCCTCGCGCCATCGCGAGGTAGTCGTAGCGATCGACCGGCCGTTCGTGATCATCGGCGAGCGAATCAACCCGACGGGGCGCAAGGTGCTGGCCGCCGAGATGAAGGAAGGCAGGATGGACCGCGTCAGGGCCGACGCCATCGCGCAGGTCGCGGCCGGCGCCCACATGCTCGACATCAACGCCGGCATACCGCAGCTCGATGAAGCTGCGCTGCTGGTGGCTGCAATCAAGGCCGTGGTCGAGGTCACCGACGTCCCGATTTGCATCGACTCGTCGATCATCGAGGCGCTGGAGGCCGGGCTTTCGGCCTATGAGGGCAAAGCGCTGGTGAACTCGGTTACTGCCGAAGAGGAGCGGATGGAGCGCATCCTTCCGCTGGTCAAGAAGCACGGCGCTGCCGTCATCGGGATGGCCAACGACGAGACCGGGATCTCGATGATCCCTGAGGAACGATTGGCCCTTGCCCGACGCATCATCGAACGAGCCGCCGATCACGGCATCCCGCAGCAAGACGTCATCATCGACCCGATCGCAATGACGGTGGCCGCCGACCCGACGTGCGGTCTCATCACGCTCGAGACCATGCGGCTCATTCGCGACGAGCTGGGCAACAACATGACGTGCGGAGCCTCAAACGTCTCGTTCGGTTTGCCGGACCGCGCAACTGTAAACGCCGCGTTTCTGCCATTGGCGATGCATTCCGGCTTGACGTGCGCGATCACCAACCCGCTCGTCCCTGAGGTCCGCCGCGCCGTGTTGGCAGGTGACCTTCTGCTCGGCCATGACGAATATGCAATGCGCTGGATCGCCAGCTACCGGGCAGGCGTCGCGCAGGCGGCCCGCGAGGGCGCCGCCCCAGCATGATCCAGCGCAAGCTGGAGGTCACTTACAAGCCCTTCGACCGCACGACGCGAGTCCCGCCGGGAACCACACTGTTCAGCGCGGCGCACTGGATCGGCCTGCCCATCGACTCGACGTGCGGCGGGCGCGGGACGTGTGGCAAATGCAAGGTCCGCGTGATCGAAGGCGAGGCTGAGGTGACCATCGCCGACCATCGCCTGCTCCGACGAGAGGAGATCGACGGCGGCTGGCGCCTCTCGTGCCAGACGCGCATCTACGACGACATGACGTGCGAGGTGCCGCAGCTTCTGCGCGTGCCCAAGGCGGCGACGATGGGCCTGGGCCGCCTCGTCATTCTCGACCCGAACGTCCGCAAGGTCTACCTGGACCTGACGGAACCGACGCTCGAGGATCAGCGCAGCGATGTGCTGCGGTTGCGCGAAGCGCTGACTGCTGAAGGGCACGACATGGTGGCGGGCGTGCCCGTGATGCGCACGATCCCTCGAGCCCTGCGCGATTCCGGCTTCAAGGTGACCGCGGTGCTCGGGGGCGAGCAGCTCGTGGCGCTTGAGCCCGGCGATACCACCGCTGAGTGCTTTGGCGTTGCCTTCGACGTCGGCACGACAACGCTGGTCGGGACTCTCATGAACCTTCGCACCGGGATGGCCGCCGGAGTGCTGTCAACGCTCAACGGCCAGGCACCGTTCGGCGCTGACGTCATATCGCGCATCAGCCACGGCATGAACGGCCCTGACTCGGTGCTTGAGCTGCAGACCGCGGTCCTGGCCACAATGAACGGCATCCTCTCTGACCTGTATGCGCAGACAGGGGTGTCGCGCGACCGCACCTACGAGGCGGTGGTCGTCGGGAACGCGACGATGCTCCATCTGCTGTTCGGGATCGACCCGAGTCCTCTTGCCGTGATGCCCTTCACCCCGGCATTCATGGAGCCGATGCTCGTCGTGGCATCGGAGATCGGCCTCGACATCCACCCGAACGGTTACATCCAGACGCTTCCGGCGCTTGGAGCGTATGTCGGCGCTGACATCGTCGCCGGTGTGCTTGCGACCAGCGTGGTGCGCGAGGACAAGCTCCGCGTTTTCGTGGACGTCGGCACCAATGGGGAGATAGTCCTGGGGAGTGCGCAGCGAGCGCTCGCGACAGCCGCGCCCGCTGGCCCTGCATTCGAGGGCAGCCAGATCCGGTGCGGCATGCGGGCGACCGAAGGCGCGATCGAGGGCGTGACCATCGGCGACACCGTCGAGCTGCAGGTGATCGGCGGCGACGTTCCTGCCCTGGGCATCTGCGGATCTGGACTCGTCGACGCGGTGGCTCAGCTCCTCCATGTCGGCCTGCTGGATCACTCGGGCCGCATGAAGGCGGCGATCGACGTTCCCGGCCATCCCCTCGCAGATCGCCTGATCGAGATCGACGGAGTGCGGGCCTTCCTTCTCGCCGAGGGAGTCTTTCTCTCGCAGCGGGATGTGCGCGAGCTGCAGTTCGCGAAGGGCTCGATCGCCACGGGGATCAAGGTGCTGATGGACATCCTGGGCGTGGAGGCGAAAGACCTTGACGAGGTCCTCCTCGGCGGGTCGTTCGGCTCGTACCTGAATCCCGAGAGTGCGAAGATCATCGGGCTGGTGCCGGCCGTCGACGTGGACAAGATCATCGCCGTGGGCAACTCCGCAGGTGAGGGCGCGAAGATCGCGCTGCTTTCCTACCGCGAGCGCCAGGTCGCTTTCGAGCTGCCGTCCAGGATCGAGTACATCGAGCTTTCCGGCCGGTCCGACTTCAACGACGCTTTCGTCTCGGTCCTCGCCTTCCCTCACCTGGAGGCGGTGGTATGAGCGCGACTGCGTTCGTGATCTGCGGCGCGTTGGGAGCTGAGGTCAAGGACATAGTGGATCGCCGCGGCTGGAAGGTCGACATCTACGGCCTGTCCGCGTTGCTCCACCTGTACCCGAAGAGGATCGTCGAAGAGATCAGCGAGAAGCTGCGCGTCCTGCGGCCGCGGTACGAGCGCCTGGTCGTCGTTTACGGAGATTGCGGAACCAACGGGCGCCTGGATCCCATCCTGCAAGAGGTCGGCGCTTTGCAGGTCAGAGGCCCCCATTGCTACGAGATGCTCGCCGGCAAGGATCTCTTTCACCAGGTTTCGAATGAGAGGCCGGGGACGTTCTTTCTCACCGATTGGCTCGTTCGCAATTTTGATCGCGCGGTCGTGCGAGGGCTGGGCCTCGACCGCGACGCCGATCTGAAGCCGATGCTCTTCGGCAACTACGAGGCTGTCATGTACCTCCGCCAGGTTCCACTGGCGCGATTGGCCAGCAAGGCGCAGGACATCGCCGCATATCTCGGCCTGCCTCTGGAAATTGTCGATGTCGGTTTGGGCGAGCTGGAAGAACGCTTGGCGGAGCTGGTCGAGGCGTAGTCGTTATGGCTAATTATCAGATCACGTTCTGGAAGCACATCCCCTCGCAGGTGAAAGCCTGGGACGAGACCGGCGAGGTCAAGGGCATGATGCCGGATCGATTTCAGGTGGCGATCGATGCCTACTCCATGGCCGAAGGCTCGACCGACATGGATGCCTACCTGGAGGGTTGGCAGCGCGGGCCGGTGAAGGTGCGCGACGGCACTCCAGGAGAGGTGCTGGCCGCAGTCATCCAGGAGCTCGACGCTGCGAATCCCCGGTCGGCCTTAATGAAACCCTAGAGGCCTGAGCGCAGAGGCCTTATCGCTCGCAGCGCGCGCGATTCGATCTGCCTCGGTGGACCGGTCGTCGCGAATGCCTGACAGGTTAACCACGATCAACCTCGCCGCTGACGTCGCTGCCGCAGCAGCGAGAGTGGCCGCAACCATGGCGTCCGCCTGCAGGTTTGGATTGCCGTTTTCCACCAGTGCAACCGCAAGCTCGACGGTCTCGGCAGCGAGGCGGGTGATCGCAAGCGGCACGTCGACGGTGACAGCGCGCGCGGGGGCGATGGCGCGCTCGCGTTCCTCTTCACCCAATGCCTTGGCCGACCGCTGCGCGTCGACATACGACATGTAAGCATTGGCGTCCGCCTCGACCAGCTCCTCGGCACGCAGCCGCAGTGAGTGGGCCTCCTCGAGAGCCGCGTCCGCGCTGGCCCACTTTGCGGTCGAAAGTCTCCCCACCTTTTCGAGCAACGAAGATGCGATCGCGATGACTGCCGCCGCCGCCGAGCCGCTGGCAGGCACGGGCCGACCCGATGCGAGGCCATCAAGGAGTGCGGCCATCCGTCCGTCCGCGCTCTGCGAATCAGTCGTCGCCGATCTCCCCTTTGCGCCTGGTGATGTACTCACGCAGCTGCTCGTCGACACCGGGGTCGATGCCCGGGTCGGGATACTCCTCGAGCACCTTCTTCCAGCGCGCAGATGCGACCACGTCAGTGGTCTTTGCGCCCATGCGGTTCCATCGGTCGAAGTTTTCGGTCGATGAGATCCATGGCCTGTAGAAACCGGTCCGGTAGTTGCGCAGCGTGTGCTCCGCGCCGAGGAAGTGGCCGCCCGGGCCGACCTCCCTCATCGCGTCCATGGCAAAGGCCTCTTCGTTGACGGGGAAGCCGCGCTCGAGGATCCACTCGAACATGCGAAGGGCCTCGACGTCGATGATGAATTTCTCGTAGGACGCGAGCAGCGCACTCTCAAGCCAGCCCGCAGCATGCAGCACGAAGTGCACGCCGCCAAGAATGGTCGGCCACATGCACATCATCGATTCGTATGCCGCTTGCGCGTCGGGCGATTTCGACGATGTCAAGGCGCCGCCGCCGCGGAATGGGATGCGATAGTGGCGAGCCATCTGCGCGCTCGCGAGGATGCCCATGGCCGACTCGGGCGTACCAAACGCCGGGCTGCCTGACTGCATATCTGTGTTGGTGAGGAAGGATCCGTAGACACAAGGGGTGCCTGGTCGCATCAGCTGAACCAGGGCGATGCCGGCAAGTGCCTCCGCACTTTGCTGCGCAACTGCCCCCGCGAGGCCCATCGGCGACATGGCGCCGGCCATCAGGAACGGGGTGACGATCACCGGCTGACCGGCTTCCGTGTATTCGAGAAGCGCACCCAGCATCCGGTCGTCGTAGCGCAGCGGGCTGTTGACGTTGATCAGGCTGATCACCGCCGGCGTCTCTTCGATCCGGTCACGCCCGCCGAACAGGATGGAGGCCATCTCGATCGTGTCGCGGGCGTTCTGATCCGAGATGACGCTGCCCATGTACGGCTTATCCGTCCAACGCATGTGCGAATAGAGCATGTCCAGGTGACGCGTGCCCAGCGGCAGGTCCTCGGGCTCGACTGTCGTGCCACCCGCGCAGTGGATCTGGTCGATGGCCTGGGCCATCTTGTCGAAGTTGTTGAAGTCCTCGATGGTGGCGCCTCGGCGGCCGCGCTCGAGGTCGGTGATGAACGGCGGACCATACACCGGCGCCGTCACCACGTTGTCCCCGCCCAAGGTCACCGTCCGGGCCGGGTTTCTGGCCTGGAGCGTAAAGGTGGGAGGCGTCTTGGCGGCCATCTCCATGATGAAGTCGCGGTCGAACCGGACCCTCATGCCGTCGACGGCCATCCCGGCCTGGCCGAAAAGCTCGCGCGGCCGATCATGCAGGAAGTCGACTCCGATCTCCTCGAGGATGGTCATCGCCTGCTCGTGGATCGCCTCGACGTCCTCGCCGGACAGGAGGTCGTACGGCTTGAGGCGGTTCTTCCACATGGTGGTAAATCTTGCATCACCCGGAAGAAGTGCCGCCGCTGCTGTTTAAGCCCGGCACGTGTGGGTATCTAACGCCTGCAGCGTGTGCTAACGTAAACCCTGCCCATTGGGGTGCTTGGT
This sequence comes from Candidatus Dormiibacterota bacterium, assembly GCA_036495195.1. Lineage (GTDB taxonomy): Bacteria > Chloroflexota > Dormibacteria > Dormibacterales > Dormibacteraceae > Palsa-872. The sequence continues at coordinate 42,238 of DASXNH010000201.1, read as the reverse complement.
CCCGCCTGCGGACCCCCTTTTGAACTCAGGTGACTCCTATTTTCACGCCTAACCAACCTGTGGCGAACCTCTAGGTCCGCGTAAATGAGCACGCCCAACCCTGGCGACGTTCTCCCACTCTGGAACCCCGACATACCGGGCGAGGAGATCCAGGCCGGACGGCTTGGCATCCGCGTCCGCCCGGGCACGCCCGCGGCCCTCAAGGTTTCCGCCCTGGAAGCCGCCGGAGGGGCCGAGCTTCTGCGTCAGGTCCTCGAGGAGCAGAAGAGCATCGACGGCACCTACACCGTCATCAAGCCCGACAAGCCCCTCGAGTTCGTCGGCCAGGTCAAGCAGACGCTCCTGACCGGCCGGCTGGGTCGGACTCCGCAGGGGCTTGCGCTCGAGATCACCGACTGGCAGGACCTTGACGGCGAATTCGAGATGGAGAAGAACCGCCTCCGGCTTCGCTACCAGGAGCTCCTCCTGGTCAAGGAATGGGACGGCGACCTTGAAGGGTTCACCGCGATCGTCCTCCGCGAGGAAGCCAAGACGCTTCCGATCCTCGACTCGACCATGCGTTTCATCGAGCACCTGCGTGACTATCGCGAAAAGCTCGCCGAGGCGGCTGTCAGGCGCTACGAGGCCACCGAACAATGGATGGAATGCCCGAAGTGCGAGGCTGAGGTGCCCACCGCCAGCAGCATCCACTGCCCCGAATGTGGGGAGGACATGCGTGGTGGCGAGTACGTGCGGGCTGTGCTCCATCTCGTCGATGACGCAGAGGGGCGGATCTATCGAGGCATCGACTCGCTGACCGTGCGGTCCGCGGGCTACCCCGAGTACCGGGGCATGTCCCTCGACCGCATCCAGGGCTCCAACTTGTGGGTCAGCTTCAGGCGGTACGACCCATTGCCTGACGAGGGAATCGTGCTGCCGACCGCGAGCGTCGAGATGTTCGAGGCGCAGCGCTCGGTCATCCGGCAGCTGCAGATCGGCAGCCCGCGCACGGGAGCGGTCGCGGCAGAGCTCGCCGACACCGGATGGCTCGGCAGCCCGCCTCGGGTGACACTGGACGGCAAGAAGGCGCATCACCTCCCGGACCCCAACGAAGAGCAGGCGGAAGCCGTGGCACGCGTCATGGGCATGCGGCCCGGCCAGATCTACCTAATCCAGGGGCCACCCGGAACCGGCAAGACGACCGCCATCGTCGAATCGATCCGGCGAATCCTGGGGCGGAACCCCAACTCGACGATCCTGCTTTCGTCGCACTCCAATGACGCAGTCGACACGGGCCAGGAACGGCTGCTCGGGTTCTCCCACGTGCGTCAAGCACGCGTGGCAGAGCCTGGCAAGGTGCCCCGCCGGTTACGGCCGACGATCGTCGAAGGAGACGATCTCGAGCCTTACAACCTGGTCGCCGGCACCTGCAACCGGCTCGCCATCGACTCGCGGCTTCGATTCAAGGTTTTCGACTGGCTGATCCTCGACGAGGCCAACAAGGTGCGCGCCAACGAAGCGCTCGCGCTCATGCCTCTCGCCAAGCGCTGGGTGATGATCGGCGACCTCAAGCAGCTGCCCCCCGTTATGGAGGAGGCCGCCTCCACCTTCATGGTCGAACAGCCACTCGACGACATGGTGAGGGACGACAGCTTCTACGGCTGGATCTGGGACAAGGTGCCCGCCAGCTCAAAGATCATGCTGCCGCGGCAGTACCGGATGCGCGAGCCGATCGGCCGGGTCGTTTCAGACCTCTTCTACGACGGCAAGCTCATTCACGAAGCTCCCCATCAGCGCATGCCGCTGCCGTGGCCGTTCGATCGCGAGCTGGTCTGGGTCGACACGGGCGCGCAGGACGAGTACCGCGATGCTCAGCGATCCGTTGCGAACGAGTTCGAGGTGGCGCTCTGCAAGGACATCACGTCGATCATCCGACGCCGCGTACGCAAGGCGAAGCTCGCCGTGATCGCGATGTACGCGTCGCAGGTGAACCGGCTTTCATCGGCGCTCAAGGGCATCGTGCCACCGGACGACATCGAATCAGTCGATGCGTTCGAGGGTCGCGAATCCGATGCGGTAATCCTCTCGCTCGTACGCTCGAACGACCGGGCTGCCATCGGATTCCTCAATGACCCCAACCGCGTGAACGTGGCCATCTCGCGAGCCAAGAAGCTTCTCGTCATCGTCGGCGACTCCAAGACCGTGATCGGCGGCGCCCCCGAGCTGTTCGGACCGCTCTTCGAGCACGCCAAGCAGGAGGGCCTCGTCGCCGGGGTCGGCGCGGTGGTGACCGCTTGCCAGCGAGTTGGGATCAGGTCTCAGGTGCAGCGACTTTCACGGCCGCATCGTGGCGAGCGCCGCGCTCGCCGTCGCCGCCGCGGCCAGCGTCCCGATGGCACGACCAACGGCGAGGCCATCTCCGGTGAGCATGCGGACCTCGTGACAGCCACCGTCGACGACAACGGCGAGGTCAAGTCCAACGGGAGCCCCGAACCGGCTGTATCCATCCCAGACACGCATGCCGATGCGGCGTCGAAGGCGCCGATTCGGGTGCAACCGCCCACGGAGGCTGACTCTCCGCTTTAAGCTTCGCCATGCCCCATGGCTGACGAATGCGTGTTTTGCGAGATCATGCGAGGCGATTCGCCGGCCACCTTTGTCCACCAGGACGACACCGTCGTCGCCTTCATGGACATCCAGCCGATCACTCACGGGCACATCATCGTGGCCCCGCGTGAGCACGCTGTGTTGATGTCAGACGTGAACGAGACGGCGGCGATGCGTACGTTTCGGGTCGCTCGCCACATGGCCCAGACCGTCCGCGATTCACTTGGCGCCGGCGGCGTCAACTTGTTCGTCGCTGATGGTGAGCTCGCATTTCAAGACGTGCCGCATTTCCACGTTCACGTCATCCCGCGATACCCGAACGATGGATTCGGCCTCACGTTCCCCAGGGACTACACGGAGACCAGGAGCCGCGCGGAGCTGGAGGCCATCGCCTCGGCCATCCGCAACGCGTCGGGCCAGTAGAGACCTCTCTTACCCGAGGGTCACCGTCACGTCGATGGTGAGCACCATCAGGTATGCGGGACAGGCCAGGCCAGGCGAGCAGTCGGGCGCCGCCATCGCGTCGATCCGCGCCTTGCCCGGAGCGATGGCCTTGAACGCCGCGAGGGTCACGCCGCGAGCCGCTGACGCGGCCGGGTTGACGATCGGTAGGAGCACTGACTGATCGCTCGATTGCACCCTGTTCCAGTTGGCCATCCCAGGCCTCGCGTGAAGCACGACCGCCAGCGTCTGGCCGACGTGGAGTGCGACCGCCTGGGTGTTCTCCGTGGCGGTGACGTCGAAGCCGGCGCCTGGGCCGGCCGGTGGGCTGCTGGAGGGCTGGGCGGCTCCGCCGGACACCGCGCCGCAGCCTATGAGGCACAGCGCCGCCAGCATCAAAACGAATACGGATCTCATCTCAAACGTAACGCTCTGTGGGGATTTCGCGTAACACACCAGTGGCGATGACAGTGGCGATCAAGAGACTGGGCCTGGCGGCCGTATTCGCCTTGCTTGCCGCCTCCTGCTCGAGCGGCGGCTCGCCGGTGGCGGAAGTCACGCCGTCCCCAGTTGAAGGAGGCCTGGGCCAGGGTCTGATCGCCTACGCGGCCGGCAACGGCCTCGGCGTGCTCGACCCGTCCACTGGCAAATCCACTTTGGTGTCTCCAGTGCCGGCAGGGGGCGCGTTCAGGATCGCCGGGCCGGTTTGGGCTCCGGCGCCAGGGCTTTCATACCCCGTCCTGTACTTCACGATCCACGACGATCGGCCGGCCGAGCACCGGACCACTGCCGGCGTTGTCCCATATGACTGGCTTTTCCGCCTCGACCCTTTCGCCGGGACGATCGCCCCGCTCGCAGCGTCGTACGACTTCCAGAGCGAGGGCCCTTTCGGCATCGTCGCCAGCGACCACTACCTGGCGCTGACAGTGGGGTGCTGTACGAGCTACGAGGTCGACGCCCTCGACCTGACCAAGGCCTCGGCTGGGATCAAGGTGATGACGAAGCCGCCAACCCAGGCCGCGCTGTTCACCCAGGGCGCAGCGCCGGGAGCCAGCGGATTGGTCGCGGTGCGCGCCTTCGCGACCGGCCTCTGGTACTGGCTGAACCTCGACGCCAACGTGCTCCACGCATTTCCGCTCAAGCTTGGCCCGGACGACGGCCCCATCGCAATCAGTCCTGACGGCATGACCGTCGCCGTTTCCAGGCCTGACCACGGACCCGTGATCCAGCCGATCAACGTGAATGTCCCCATCGCCGGCGAGACCAGCTCCCCTGCGACAACGCCTTCGACCGTAAAGCCGTCGCCTGTGACCGGACCTCGGGCGGTCAACTCCAAGCTGCCTCACGCTGATGCCCTGGCCTGGAGTCCTGACGCGAGCTTGCTTGCGATGGCGGTGAGCGGAGGCATCCAGATCTACCGAGCGTCGGGGAAGGACGGAACCCCGCCCGTAAAGGCTTTTCTCGGCAAGCGTGGAGTGTCCGGGATCGACTGGTCCGGCCCGATCCCCGGCCAGACCTTTGCCTCGGTGAAGGCGGCGCCTGGGCCTCAGGCCGCGGTGGATGGGATTCTCAAGGCGACGAAGCTCCCCTCGGCTGCCGACAGCGCCGCCGGCCGCTACCTGACCAAGATCTACCTTTGGGAGTTCGACTCGACCAAGCCTTCACCGATCTCGTCCATCACCGACGCGACGCCGGGTGTCCTGGCGCAATACCCGCCAATCGCAGCTACGGTTGTGTTTCATCACTGGGCCCCGTCGCCGTCATGGGCGCTGCTGGGAGGATGCCGCCGCTATCGCGTGGTAATCAAGGGCAGCGTCCCGGCGACAGCCTCGACGTTCGGTCTCGGTTCAAACACGCTGTGTAGCGGCTGATACCAAGCCGGCAGGCCGACCATTTGAGGGCGGCACCCTGGAGGCGACGCGCCTGCGCAGCCAGATCCCGGCGCCCCTGGCCTGGACCTACGATGGATGCGATGGCCGATATCGATTATCTCGCTCGTCACGCCGTTGCCAGCCCGAGACGCGTGGCGTTGATATCGGGCGACAGAAGTATCGATTTCGGCACGCTCAACCGCCGCGCCAACCAGGCTGCGAACGTCTTCCGCGCCCTCGGCTGCGCGGCACAGGACAGGGTCGCCGTGATGTCATTCAACTCGGTCGAGGGATTCGAGATCTCGAACGGGCTTCGCAAGGTTGGTCTTGTCGGCGTGCCGGTCAACTATCGATTGCGAGGCTCCGAGATCGCGTACGTCATCAACGACTCGGGCGCAGGCGTCGTGGTCGGCGGTCGCGAGCACGTCGACGCTGTTGACGCAGCGCGAAGGGAGCTTGCGGGGGATCGACGCTTCATCGGTTTGAGCGGGCACACGCCGGCGGGTTGGCTTGCATACGAACAGCTGATGGCTGGCGCGTCAGACCAACTGCCAAGCGAGTCGGAGGTCGGAGCTCTTGGCGCCTCGATGATCTACACCTCCGGCACGACCGGGCATCCGAAGGGGGCGTGGCGTCCGAATGGCGTCAACGTCGAAAACATCCTCCAGGTCATTTCAATCTTCGAGCTGAGCGACTCGGACATCCACCTGATGTGCGGCCCGGGCTACCACAGCGCGGTGTCGCTTTTCACTGCGCTGCACCAGCTGCTCGGTGCGACGGTGGTGGTGCAGCCCAAGTTCGATGCGGACGATGCGCTCGATCTGATCGCGCAGCATCGAGTGACCACGAGCTTCATGGCTCCGACACTGCTGCAGAGGCTCGTGGACGCACAGAGTCGAAGGCCGCGCGATGTCTCCTCTCTGAGGGCGCTGCTGCTCGGGGCCGCACCCTGCCCGCACGCATTGAAGGAGAGAGCGGAGGCTGCATTTGGCCAGGTGCTGTGGGAATTCTATGGCGCCACGGAGACCGGGATCAACACTGTGCTGCGACCTGAGGATCAGCTACGCAAGCCCGGATCCTGCGGCACGGTCGTGCCAGGCCAGGAGATCCGTCTCGTCGCGCCCGACGGCGCCGATGTGGCCGACGGCGAGCCCGGTGAGCTCCTGGTCAGGAACTCGTGGCTGGCGGAGTATTACAGGCAGCCCGACGCCACCGGCAAAAGCCTGCGCGAGGGGTTCTTCTCGGTCGGCGACATCGCCTATCGCGATGCTGATGGTTACTACTTCATCTGCGATCGTCAGGTCGATATGGTCATCTCGGGAGGCGTGAACATCTATCCCGCCGAGGTTGAGGCGGCTCTTCATGCGCATCCGGCGGTCATGGATGTCGCGGTGATCGGAGTGCCGGACGCTCAATGGGGCGAGTCGGTGAAAGCAGTTATACAGCTGCGACCGGGAGCACAGGCCAGCGCCGACGAGCTCATCGCGTTCGCCTCGGCTCGGATCGCTGGTTACAAGAAGCCCAGGTCCATCGATTTCGTCGAAAACATGCCGCGGGACGCCGCGGGCAAGCTGTTGAAGCGAAGCCTCCGAGAACCTTACTGGGCAGCCAGCGGCCGGAAGATCTAGGCGGTGACGGGCGCGCCCAGCAGCTCCCGCAGGTGCTGAAGAGAGCGGCTGATCATGCCCAGCGGCCGGTCGTCGGCTGACGGCAGCCTGGTGTCCTGCTCGAGCGCATACCACCCTCGGTAGCCGGTCTTGCGCAGTGTCTCGACCACACGATCCACCCTGGCGTCTCCCGTTCCCAGGGGCTTGAAAAGGCCCTTCGACACCGCCTCCCCATAGTCGAGCCCGAACTCGCGTACCTGCTCTGCGGCCTTTTCGTCGATATCGTTCAGGTGCACGTGCTGGATGCGGCCCGCGGCCAGCTCGAGGACCTCCACCGGGTCGGCTCCGACGAGAACGAGCTGTCCGACGTCGACGCAAAGGGCGGCCTCGGTTCCCACCAGCAACCTCTCGATGTCAGCAGGACCCTGGATCATGCTGCCATAGCGCGGCTGCACCGCCAAACGCAGCTTATGCCTCGAGCAGACATGCTGGACCGACCCGATCAGGTGCAGCAGATGGGCCCAGCCCGTGCTGGACAAAACGATGCCGTGCTTGTGGCCGGCCTCTCTTGGAGGGACTGCGGACAGCACCAATGTTTCCGCTCCCAGGGCCGCGAGCCAGCTCGCTTGGCCGTCAAGAAACGCAAGCTCGGGACCTCCGATGTCCTGGTGATGCAGGATCGCTTGCGCCGGACCGGCAACCACTCGAAGGTGGTGGCGCTTGAGGATCGGCTTGGCAAGGTCGCTGCGGTCAGGAAGAAATCCGGGCGGGCCGGCTTCGATTGCTCCTTCGCCAACGGCAGCGGCTTCAGACAGCACACGCTCGGCGTCGAGCTGATGGCCCCAGCCAGGAGCATCGCTGATGCCCCAGGAGATGGGCGACATGGCGATCCGCGGCCCTTGCGGCTTGCGCGACAGCCGCGGGAGCGTATGGGCGATCACGGCGCAGAGATTACCCCGCCTATGTATCCTCTGCTGCTCGGACGATCGAGTGATACGGTTCGAGTCCGCTCATGCCCGAACCCGAACCGTATGGCACCAAGGCGCTCCCCGCGCTCTACAAGGAATGGGCCGCAACCGGCATGTTGGCGAATATCGGCACCAAGCTGGTCGAGGTCAAGGCGGGCAGTCTCGTCCTCGAAGGCAACATGACCGAGCACGCCCACGGCTTTCCGACCGGCCGTGCTTTGATCGTGCACGGTGGCGCGATCGCGACGCTCGCTGACGAGGCGCTCGCGTCAGTCGCTTTCACGCTTGCCGAAGATGGCGAGACGACCACGACCGCCGACCTCAAAGTCGACTACTACCGGCCGTGCAAACCGGGACGCCTGCTCGCGCGCGCAACCGTCCGCCACCGCACCCGGCGGTTCGCGTTCTGCGATGCGAGCGTGGAACAGGACGATGGCAAGGTCGTCGCCGAGGCTCGTGCCCTGATCGCGTACGTCAAGGCCTAGCTAATACGCGCCGTCACCTGGGAGCAAGAACATCGTCCAACTGACTCCGCCGTCATCGGTGCCCTCCACCAACGGCCGCTCCCCCGCCATCGCCCCAAACCAGGTGTGCGTGGCGTCGATGATCTGAACCGACTCCGGCAACGGGGCCGGTATCAGTAGCGTCCGGATTGGGGACCAGGTGCCGCCGGCATCGGTGGTTTTCGCCTGCACACCCGAACCGATCCACCACCAGTTGAGCGCGTCGACGTAAGCGATGGCGCCCTGACTGGCCGGCATCGAGAACGCCTTCCATGACCGGCCGCCGTCCACCGAGCTCAGGTGAAACTGATTGGCGGGCGCGCGGTCCGAACGTGAGACCGGGCTTCCCGGCGACGGCACGGCAACAGGTGGCCCGATTACGACGGTGACCCTCACCCCGGCGCCTTCGGTTGGGTGCGCCTCCACCGATATCGGTCCGCCATCCGCCTTCGGCCAGCCGCCGGCCGGCCCTGGCAAGACGACGCGCTGCCAGCTGGAACCTCCGTCGTGGCTTCGGTATGCATAAGGTCCGGCCGACTGGCTGTACAGCCAGCCATTGCGCGCATCGGAGAAGACGACGCGGTAGGCCCAATCTGAATAGGCCACAGGGTTGCCCAGGCCCAACCACGTTCTGCCTCCGTCATCGGTTCGCAGCAACGCCTGGCCTTCGGTCGATGCCTCGGCGAGCAGCCAGCCGTGATCGGCATCGACAAAATCCGCGGACAGCACCTCCCCGCCGGCATGCGTCAAGGATTGCCGGTCCCACGTGTTGCCTCCATCGCCCGTTCGGTAAATGGACGCGTGGTGTCCAAGCACGACGACCGCACCTCTGGAGGCGTCGAAGAAGCGCAGGTATTCGCCGACCGCTTGGTCCGGCCCGGCAAGCTGGCGTGTCCACGTCACGCCTGCGTCCGAGGTGCGGAGCACGAGGAAATCGTGCGGTTGATTCTCCACGACCACCCAGCCCGTCGCCGGCGTCACGAAGTCCACAGCAGCCAGGTGGCGGGACGCAGCAAGGGTCGGGGTCGTCACATGCACGGCGGCCGTGCCGAAGTCCCAGCTCGGGTACAGGTACATCATGCCCGCGGTGGCCAGGGTGACAAGTGACACCGCGCCAAGACTCAGGGTGCGCCGAATGCGCGAGGTGCTCGATCGAGACCGTGGATCGTCGTCAGATTCCATTGCCGCCCAACCTGCAGCTTAAGCGACGCTCGGCGATAGATTGTGCGGCAGATGATCCGAGAGGCTGATGTCGCCGATGCCCGCGCCATCGCACGGGTTCACGTCGCAAGCTGGAGGGCGACGTATCACGACCTTCTGCCTGCTGATTTCCTGGCATCACTGACGGAGTCTGGCTACGAGGATCGATGGCGACGCTTCATTTCCGACAGATCGAGCCGGATCTATGTCGCTCAAGACCGCTCGAACGAAGTGGTCGGTTTCGCATCTGGAGGTCGCGAGCGCGCAGGCGAGACCGGCTACGCAGGGGAGCTTTACGCCATCTATCTTTTTGAGTCATCGCAGCGGCGCGGTCTCGGCCGCCAGCTGGTGAGAGCGGTGGTTGGCGGCTTACGAGAGATGGGGCTCGAGGACATGATCATCTGGGTGCTGCGGGACAACCGCCCCGCACGTGATTTCTACGAACACCTCGGTGGTATCTATGTCCGAACCCAGCCGATCACAATCGGTTCGGCGACCCTGGAGGAGGTGTCGTATGGCTGGCGACGCCTCGATGACGTGCGCTACTGAGCCCGTAAGCCCTTCAGCCGCTCCGGCAGCAGGCGCTTGCAATCCCGAGCATCCGGAATACTGGCAGGCAGTGCCGCATGACCATCTGACGAATCTGGACTGGGACCTGATCCCGGCCGCGGCGCAAACAGCGCACATGCACATGGCTTTGGATGAGGTGTTACTCGGACGCGTGATTGAGGGAGCGCGACCCCCGGCGATCCGCTTTTGGGAGTGGACCGAGGCTGCGCTCGTGATCGGGTCGCATCAATCCGTGTCGAACGAGGTGGATTTACCCGCCGCTCGGCGGTTGGGCTTCTCCGTGACCAGGCGCATGAGCGGCGGCGGCACGATGCTCTGCGAGCCCGGACGAACCATCACCTATTCGATGTATCTGCCGGGAGCCGCGGTCGAAGGCTTGAGCTTTCGCCAGTCCTACGCTGCACTCGACGCGTGGGCCGTCCGTGCGTTCAACGCGCTGGGCGTGCCTGCCAGCTATCGGGAGATCAATGACATCATCTCGCCGCGGGGAAAGATCGCTGGGGCTGCACAGGCCCGGCGCCGAGGGTTTGTCCTTCATCACACGACGATCGCCCACTCGATGGACGTCGAGCTGCTGCCACGTCTGATCCGAATCGGCCGCGACCGGGTGTCGGAGCGCGGCGTGCGCAGCGCTGAAAAACCCGTATCGCCCCTTTCGTGGTTCACATCACTTAGCTGCCAGGAGTCCATGCGTCACCTGGAGCGCTTCTTCGCCCAGGAATTCAGCGTGCACGCGAGCGCCCTGACGGCCGGTGAGGTGCAGGCAGCGCAGGCCCTGGTGACGGAGAAGTATGGGACGCCGGCCTGGGTGAGCCGCCTGCCTTAGCTCAGGAGCGCCGCCCGCCATTCGGCCACCAGCTCGGGGCACTGCTGCACGTGCTCGCGATAGTGATCGGCCAGCCAGCCGATCACTTCCTCTGGGCTGGTTGGGTACGGGTCCTGGCCCGCGCCGTAGACGACGGGTGCTTTGCGGGACCAGCTCTCCTCCGGGAGCCCGTTCGCCGTCTCGAGCACCGCCCGGTGCACCGAGGCCGCGTCAGCCAGTGCCTGGCGCCGGCTTTCGGGCGTCAGACCGGCTTTGGCCCGCCGATTGAACTTATCGTTCTCCCCCGGTGGATCGAGCGGAGGCAGAGGCGCAAATTCACCATCGACCAGGCCGTCGAGGACTCTGCGGTAATGGACGAGGACCCAATTGACGTGGACCTGCAAACCGCCGATGGCGTAGTCGTCGCCAGGCTTCAGATAAGCAAGGGCCCCGTCTGGTACCTGGGCGAACGCTGCGTCCCATTCCTTGCGCGCCGCTTCGAAGTCGGCAAGCGCTTCGCTCTTCGTCACCGCGCTACCGTACATCGAAGTGAACCGGGCGCAGAGATGGACCCTGGTGGCCACGGTGCTGGCCTCGGCGACAGTCTTTCTCGACTCGACCATCGTCAACGTCGCGCTACCGAGGATCGGTCGCGAGCTCCCTCATTCGCTGGTCGGGGTGCTGGAAGGTCAGACCTACGTGTACACCGGCTACCTGCTATCGCTGAGCACGCTGCTGATCCTCGCCGGCGCACTCACCGACGCTTACGGCAGGAAGCGCATGTTCATGTTCGGCCTGGCCGGTTTCGGCCTCATGTCGGCCCTGTGCGGTCTCGCTCCGAATCTGGAAACCCTGGTTGTCCTCAGGGTTCTACAAGGCGTAGCCGGCGCATTCCTCGTCCCGGGCTCGCTGGCCTTGATCACCGCCGGCTTCGACGGCCCCCTGCGCGGACGGGCCTTTGGGATCTGGTCGGGAGCTTCATCGGGCACCACGCTGCTGGGGCCTGCGATCGGCGGCATCCTCGTCGACACGATCTCCTGGAGGGCGGCGTTCCTGATCAACATCCCAATCATCGCGGTCGCCCTGTACGCCACTTGGCGGCATGTACCGGAAAGCCGGTCCGACGCTCCACCTGCGGACTTCGACTGGTTGGGAGCGATCGTCGTTGGTCTCGCGGTCGGAGGCCTGGCATTCGGGACCGTGTACGGCCAGCAGCGCGAGTGGCGCGACCCGATCGCGTATGTGGTGCTGGCGATCGGCGCGCTCGCCACCATCGGGCTGCCAATCCTGATGGCCCGAAGGCGCAATCCGCTGATCCCGCTGAGCCTTTTCAAGTCCCGCTCGTTCACCACGATCAACATCTCGACGCTTCTGATTTACGGCGCGCTCTACACGGTGGGCTACAACTCGGCACTTTACATTCAGGGCACCCTTGCCTACACGGCGACGGCAGCGGGCCTGATTGGAGTGCCCAGCACGATCCTGCTGGCAGTCCTTTCGCCGAGATTTGGCACGCTCGCGGGCCGCTTCGGACCCCGCCTCTTTCTGATTGTCGGCCCGCTGATAATGGCCGCGGGCGTCCTCCTGTATGCGCGCATTCCCCCAACCAGCACGGCCTGGCGGCTCCGGCCCGACGTCCCCAACAGCTACCTGCCCCCGGAGGCGTTCTTAATCGACTTCCTGCCGGCGTCGATTGTTTTTGGGATCGGTCTCGGCATCCTGGTCGCGCCGCTCACGGCCGCCCTCATGGCCTCGGTCCCCGTCGCCAACGCCGGCCTGGCGTCGTCGATAAACAACGCCATCTCGCGCATCGGACCACAGCTGGCGGGCGCTCTCATCTTCGTCGCTGTGACGGCGGTGTTCTACTCGTCGCTGGCCTCGCGCATCCCTGGCACAGACCCTGGGTCTGCGGCGCTCAGAGCCGAGGTGAGCCCCCTGAACCCGCCGGCAGCCACAGCTCCCGGTGAGGTGGCCGCGCAGGCCCGATACGCGTCAGGAGATGCGTTCAGGACCGCGATGTTGATCGCCGCCGGCCTGCTCGTGGCAGGCGCGGCGGCGAATGCTGTCGGGCTCGAGCGACAGGTCGATACGAACCGGTCTGCCGGCTAGCTCGAGTAGTTGTGCTGCTGCAGCCACGCCGTGGCGACGGCGTCGGCGTCCTGGTGCTGGTTGGCGACCTTGTCGATCATGGCGATGAGATCGACGGTCGTCAATTTGGCGTCGATGCTGTTGAGCACGGTCTTGACCTCGTCGGTGGCCACCGCCGTGCGGATGATAGGAAGCACATTGTCGGCTGCGGTCAGGTGCTTGTCGTCATCGAGGACGACAAGGCCGAGACCCTTGAGATCGGCGTCGGTCGTGAAAACCAGACCAACCTGAATCGCGCCGCTCTTGAAGGCCGCACGTGTGGCCGGTCCATCGGTGTCCAGGGTCTTGAAGGCCTTGAAATGGAGGCCGTAAACCCTTACGAGGCCGGGAAGACAGAAGGCATTCGTCTTGCACTCCGGCCCGGCGCCGAGCGTCAGTTTGTTGGCGATGGGGACCAGGTCGGAGAGCTTGGTCAGGTGGTACTGGTCGGCGATCGCCTGGGGCACGGCAAACGCGTTCTTGTCGACCGCGGCCGACGGCGTCAGAGCGACAAGGTTGAGCGGCTGCAGGTGCGCGTTCAGCTTCGCTGTGGTAGCGGCCGGGTCGCTGGTGGCCTCGCCCGCCTGCTTGTTGTAGAACTCGAGCTCGCTGGCGGCGTACCCCGGATAGAGGTCGATCTGGCCAGACTCGATCGCAGTCGAGACGACCTGGCGGGTGCCGAGGTTGAGCTTGTAGTTGATCGTGTAGCCGTCGTGCGAGAGCGCTTGGCCGTAGATGTCGGCAAGGATGCTGCTCTCCGGGAAGTTGAACCCGGCCACTGTCAGCGTGCCTTTGGAGGTGGTGCCTGGGGTCGTGCTGCCACAGGCCGTAGCCATCATGACGACTGCGGCCAGCACGGCCAACAGCCACGGCGACGTGAGCTTCCGGATCATTGAGTCCCTCCTTGGACCTGGGCGGTCACCCAAGTCCAACCCTACCTGCACCTTGATTCTTCCACTATGCGGCCTTTGAGGTGGTCGTACGGCTCTGCACCGGAGCCCGCAAAAGCCGCAATCCTCGAGGCACCATCAGCCTCTCCACACCTGACAGCGACAGCTCGGTCGCGATGGCCAGGAGCGCCACCAGGAGAGCCCCGGCGAACATCATCGGATAGTTCTGCTGGGCGATGCCGTCGATGACAAAGCGTCCCAGCCCGCCTCCGGCGATGATCGCTGCCAGCGTGGCGGTCGCCACCACCTGGACCGCGGACGTCCTGATCCCGGCCATCACGAGCGGTACCGCCAGGGGTAGCTCGACCCTGAACAGCTGGGTCAGCTCGCGGTAGCCCATGCCTCGCGCCGCATCCTTGATGTCGGGGTCTACCTCACTGAGGCCAACGTAGCTGTTGGTGACCATGGGCGGAATCGCCAGGGCAGCGAGCGCGATGACGATCGGCAGGTCGCCAAGCCCGAAGACCTGGAACGCGATGACCAGCAGGCCGAACGACGGTATCGCCCTTCCGACGTTGGAGATGTTGATCGCGAGGTTGCCGAAGCGGCCATAGTGGCCGAGCGCAATCCCGATGGGCAGGGCGATGACCGCCCCCACGGCCACCGACTCGGCTGAAAGCTGCACGTGCTCCATAAGGCGCTGAGGGATCCCCTCCGAGCCGCTCCAGTTGGCGGGATCCGCAAACCATCGCCAGACGCTGACCAGGAATCCCACGGCTAGGTGTTTCGCGCCCAAGGAACAGCCAGCCGTTGAAGGCCGGCGAGAGACAGGTCCGCGACCAGCGCGAGGGCTACCGAAAGCACAGTGGCGACCACCAAGGGAGTGTGAAAGTTCTCGATCAGGCCGCGCAGAATGAGCTGGCCGAGACCACCAAGCCCGATCACGGCAGTGATGGTCACCAATCCGATGGTCGTGACCGTCGCGATGCGGATCCCTGCGAAGATCGCGGGCAATGCCAGCGGCAGCTCGATCCGCAATAACCTGGCCAGCGGCCGGTAGCCCATCCCGTTCGCGGCGTCGATGACCTCGGGGGGCACAGCCTCCAACCCGACGATCACGTTGCGGACCAGGATCAGCACCGTGTAGCCGATGAGCCCAACCTCGGCAGTCAGCGCTGTCAAGCCCGTGTAAGGAATCAGGAGCGAGAAGAGCGCTATCGACGGGATCGAATAGAAGATGCCTGACACCGCCAGGACTGGGTTGCGAAAGGCGCCCCAGCGGTGGGCGGCGACGCCCAGTGGAAGCGAGATCACGAGACCACCGAGGACAGCGAAGACCGTGAGGCTGAGGTGCTGCTGCAGAGCGCTTTCGAAAAGCGGCACATGAGTCGACAGCCATGCCCAGTTGACCCAGGGGTCGTAGCTGAGGAATTTACCCACCGGCATTCGATTACGGTAAACGAGGCCTTGATCCGGTTGGAGAACGTCAACAAGGAGTTCGCCCGCGGGTCCAACGCAGTCCGGGACCTGACGCTTGACATTCCGAGCGGCCAGACGTGTGTGCTGATCGGCCCGTCGGGCTGCGGCAAGACTACGACCCTTCGAATGATCAACCGGCTGACCGATCCCGACAGCGGTCGCATCCTGGTCGACGGGGAGGACACGAGCAAGATCGACCCCGCGCAGCTACGCCTGAAGATGGGCTACGTCATCCAGAACACGGGCCTCTTTCCGCACATGACCGTCGGCGATAACGTCGGCACGGTGCCGCGCCTGTGGGACTGGGACAAGGCGAGGATCAAGGGGCGAGTCCAGGAGCTCCTTGAGCTGGTTGGGCTCGACCCACGCGAGTATCGCGACCGGTACCCACATCAGCTCTCGGGAGGCCAGCGCCAGCGCGTCGGCTTCGCGCGAGCGCTGGGAGCGGACCCCCCGATCCTGTTGATGGATGAACCCTTTGGCGCTGTCGATCGAATCACGCGCGAGCGCCTGCAGCAGGAGTTCATCCATATCCAGCGTTCGATGCGCAAGACCGTTGTGTTCGTGACCCACGACATCGATGAGGCCGTGATGGTGGGCGACCGCATCTGTCTTCTGCAGATGCAGGCCAGGATCGCCCAGTACGACACGCCCGAGGCGATCCTGACCCGTCCGGCCAGTGCCTACGTTTCGGAGTTCCTCGGTCGCGAGCGGCTCGTCCGCCGGATGTCGGTGAAGCAAATCGATCCGAGCACGCTCGAGCACCCTCCGACGGGACCTGCTGCGGTTGAGCCGAGAGTCTCGCCGTCGAGCACGCTGAGCGAGGCGTTCGCTGCCGCGCTCTCCAGCCCCACGGAGGCAGCAGTGGTTTTCGACGGCGAACGTTACCTGGGCACTTTTACTGCGAAGTCGTTGCTGGAATCGTTGCGGCGCGCGAGCGACGCTGGAGGTGGAGAGGTTGCCGCAGGAATTTGACGTTATCTGTCTGGGCGGCGGAGTTGCCGGCGAGGCGATTGCCGGCGGGCTTGAGGGGAGCGGCCTGACGCTGGCGGTGATCGAGCGCGAGCTCGTGGGCGGGGAGTGCCCGTACTGGGGCTGCATGCCTTCAAAGACACTGCTGCGGTCAGGCGAAACACTCAAGGAAGCGGAACGCGCGCGCACTCTGGCGGCGTCCCGTGTGGAGTGGGAGCTCGACTTCCCGAAAGTCTCAAAGCGAGTGCTGTGGATGGCGCGTGACCTGGATGACACGCGGCCTGCGGCGGCCCTCGAATCAACGGGCGCAAAGCTCGTGCGCGGGAGCGGCAAGCTGGTCGATCACCAAACGCTCGAGGTTGCCGGCGAACTCTATACCGCGCGTAAGGCGGTGGTGATCGCCAACGGCAGCACCGCGTCGATTCCTCCAATTCCAGGCCTCGACGCAGTGGAGTACTGGACGAACCGGCAGGCGACGCTTCCGCGCGAGCTGCCGATCTCGCTCGCGGTCCTTGGGGGCGGCGCCATCGGTTTGGAGCTGGGCCAGGCGTTTGCGCGGTTCGGCTCCAAGGTGACGATCATCGAGGCGGGGCCGCGATTCCTCGCGCTGGAAGAGCCTGAGGCAGGGGCCGCGTTGAGGCCACACCTGGAAGCCGACGGCATCGAGCTCATCGCCGGCGATCCCTGCGTCGGAGTCGAGAAGGGTGACGCAGGGGTCGTCCTCAAGATGAAGTCAGGCGCACGCGTGACCGCCGAGCGGCTGCTCGTCGCGACTGGCCGGCGCGCCAACTTCGAAGCCTGGGAGAGCGCCGGCGTCGCGCGCACCGAGCGAGGCTGGCTCAAGGTCGACTCGGCGACATTGGAAGCCGTTCCCGCCGTCTACGGGGCCGGGGACGTGACGGGCATCGGTGGCTTTACTCACCTCGCTTACTACCACGGGCAGGTGATCGCGCGGCGGCTGCGTGGCGAGGACGCTCGCGCCGATCACTCTGCCGTTCCGCGCGTGACCTTCACCGACCCGGAGGTCGCCTCTGTCGGTCTCTCGGAGGCGGCAGCCCGCGAGCGGGGGATCGACGTCGAGACCGCGTCGACCGACCCGGCTGACAGCGCCCGCGGCTCGATCCACGACTTTCATGGCGGGATGTTGAAGCTGGTCGGGGACCGCCAGCGCGGGGTGCTGGTCGGCGCCACCCTGGCCAGCCCCAGGGCGGGCGAGATCCTGGGCGAGCTGGTCCTCGCCGTGAAGGTGGAAACTCCTCTGCGCACGCTGTCGGATGTGATCCACCCCTTCCCGGCCTTCAACCGCGTGCTGGGAGCCGCCCTTGGAGAGCTGGCCGGCAAGCTGGCCTAGCCGCATCGCTCCAAAACTCGAACCGGGATAACCGCGAGGCTGCGCGTTACCTTGAAAAGGGGGTTTGTTTATTTATGGTCATCACGCTTAACGGGCAACCCATTCACCTCGACGTCGACACCATCCTCATCTGGGTCCTGGTCGGGCTCGTCGCCGGCTTTCTCGCCAGCCATCTGGCGCTGGGTCGCGGTCTCGGTCTGTTCGGCGACACCATGGTCGGCATCATCGGCGCCTTCGTCGGCGGGTTTCTCGCGGCCTTGTTCCACTTCAGTATCGCGGTGGTCGGTCACCCGATCATCAGCACGATAATCATCGCCTTCATCGGCGCTGCCCTTCTGCTGTTGATCGTGAGGATGTTCGTGGGCAGCGGCTCGAGGCGAAGGGCGACCTGAGCTAAAGGGGCGGCTCCGCGGCCAAACGCTTGGGCGCGGTTCGCCTCCAGGCGTTGGCGATCAAACGTTGCGCAAGTTCGGGCGTCAGGCCCGCGAGCTGGGCCCTCACCCAGCCATACCGTCCCGTGTACGCCGCCACCGAAAACGTGTCACGGTCCATCTCGATCAACCCCGACTGGTCGTCGAGGGACGCCTTCATCGAGACGGCCTCGCCATCAGGCGAGCCGATCAAAAAAATCTTGTTCCGGACTCTAAACGTCACCTCCCCCCAGGTCTCTCGCTCTTCAACCTCGGGGAGCGCCAGGCAGAGCCGCCGCACCTGGTTGAACGTCACGTGCCAACGGTATTACCTCGAAGGTCAGGCGGGCGCGCAAGCGGCTCAGCGCTCCGAGCACGGGCAGTCCGAGCGCAACGACCATCACCACGTTGCCGACGGCTCGAAACGTGTCATACGCGACCGATGTGAGCAGGTAAAAGCGAGCGAAGTGCAGCACCGAGGTGCCGGCGCTCATCCCGGGCAACCAACCCAGCGACGGGTTGGCGCGATAGACGGGCACCCAGTCGGTGATGTCGAGCAGGGCGCCAACCACGAACCCCATGACGGCGCCGACGCCGGCGAGCGCCAGCACGTCGTGCCATCCAGGAACGGCTCCCTTCCGGCTCCAGTGCCCAGCCAGGCCGGCCGCTACGCCCACCCAACCGACCGCAAAGATCTGGTAGGGCACCCAGGGCCCAACGCCTCCTCCGGCCAGGGCCGATACGAGCATCGACAGCGCGCCGGCGAGGAACCCGAACGAGGTGCCGAACACGTAGCCTGAGCACAGCACCAGGAAAAAGATGGGGCTGAATCCGCCGATTCCTTCGATCACCGCCAGCCTCAGGGCGGTGTCGATGGCCGCGATCGCCGCCAGGAGCGCGACCGCGCGCGAGTCCAGCTGCCTGGTCCCTGCTTCGACCAGAAACAAGCCGCCGACACAGGCGAGTGCGAGAGTCCAGGCGGGCGTATCGGCCGGCAGGCCGCTACCGAGAAACGGCCAGATGAAGAGCAGCAGCCCACCGAGCGATACAACGCCGACCGGTAGGGCGCTCCTCAAGCCAGCACCGCCTCGCCTGCCTGCTCGATGACGCTGCCACCGCTCACGTAAACGACCCGGTCCGCGAGGGCGTCCCTCAGCACATCGTCGTGAGTCGCCAGGACCACGGACGCACCCAGGTCTCGCAGCCTGGCGACCAAGCTCACCAGCCTCGCGCGCGCGACGGCATCCATGCCGCGGGTCGGCTCGTCGAGAAGGATGAGGCGCGGCATGCCCGTTAGGACACAGGCCAGCGCGGCTCGCTGACGCTCCCCACTTGAAAGGTCGCGCGGGTACCGGTCGGCCACCGAAGTAAGTCCGAGCTCTTCCAGGATTGTTTCCGGCGTTGCGCTCTCTCCGGCGCGAGCCAGCGTGAAACGCACCTCGGACCGCAGGGTGGGCCGATGAAGCAAGGCCGCCGGATTTTGTGGGAGATATGCGATGCGAGCCGGTCTGCGCCACACGGTCCCAGAGAGCGGTGCAAGGGTGCCGGCGATCAGCCGCAGCAGCGTCGTCTTGCCGCCGCCGTTCGGCCCGTTGAGGGCCAGGACCTCGCCGGCGCGACCCGACAGGTCGACACCGTGAACCACGGCATCTCCGCCGAAACCCGCGGTGACCTTCTCGATCGACCACGCCTCGGCGCCAATCGCGGACTGGCGGGGCACCGGCGCGTAAGCGCTGGGCTGGGGCCAGGTCTTCGGGTCGACCGCCTGAACAGCTCCGCGCTCCACGACGAGCAGCCCAGAAGAGTGATGAAGGATGGGCTCCAATCGGTGTTCTGAAACCACCGCATGCGTGCCCTGGCGGACCATGCCCATCAAGGCGGCGAGCACGGACGCGGACCCTTGTGGGTCGAGCTGCGACGTCGGCTCGTCCAGAACCACGACCTCCGGACGCATCGCCAGCGCCGAGGCGAGAGCGACCCGCTGCCGCTCCCCACCGCTGAGCGTTCGTACTGTGCGGCCCAGGAGATGCAGGGCGCCGGCGGCAAGGAGAGCTTCTTCGATGCGACCCCCCATCTCACGTGGTGGGAGAGCGAGGTTTTCGAGACCGAAAGCAACCTCGCGATCGACGACGTTGTAGACCGTCTGCAGCTCCGGGTCCTGGAAAACGAACCCGACCTTTCGCGCCACCTGCCTCGTGTGCGTGGCGATGATGTCGAGGCCGCCCACCGACGCACTGCCCGATATGACCCCACCGTGGAAATGAGGTACCAGGCCGTTGAACACCCGAAGCAGCGTCGACTTGCCGCCCCCTGACGGGCCGGTGACCACCGTTAATCCGGCTTCGATCTCGAGGCACACCTCGCGAAGAGCGGCCTCTTGGGCTCCCGGATACGTGTAGGTGAGACGGGTTAGCTTCGCGACCGCCAAATCAGCACCGGTGCGAAGAGAAGCAAGCAGGCAGCCAGCGGTCTGGCGTCGATGGAAGGGGCTGTCAGGGTCGGATATGCGTACCAGGGCGCTGCCCAGCCCACCGCCTGAGAGATGGTGAAGATTGCAAGCGCCCCACCGCAAGCTCCAACGAGCACCCAGTCCCGCCGCTGCATGCGCCGCGGCTTTACCGCTGTGCGCGGGCCCGAGCCAAAGCCTCGAGCCTCCATCGACTCGGCCAGCTGAATCGAACCCTCGACGCTGGTCAGCACGACGGGAACGACGATCTCCGACCAGGACCTCGGGCCGCGGGGTCGCCATCCACGCAATCGCTGCGCCTCGGCGACCTGGACAAAGGACGATGCGACCGCAGGCACGAGGTTCAAGGAGGCCGCGATGGCGGCACCGGTGCGTGAGAGCGCCGCCGGCAGCGCATCCATGACCTCGTGTGAAGGGAGAAGCAAGGAGAAGGGCGCGGCGCCAAGGATTGCGGCCGCGACGGTCAATCCGCCCGTGGCGCCGAAAGCCAGCGCCTCGAGCGTGTAAGGGCCGCCCAGGGCAGGGATCTGGTCGGGGAGCGCGAACAATACGGTTGTCCCGAGATGCGCTGAGACGAAGTTGAGAAGGACCGCGAAGGCGGCGACCAGGACGACGCCGATCAGCACGCCACGAGTGCGGCGCAGCCCGACGCCGGTGGCGAGCGCAGCGAGCGCCGCCACCAGCACCAGGGCTTTGTAGGCCGGGTTGGTCGTCGACAAGACGATGAAGATGCAGGTGGCGGACCACGCCGCCACCGCTCTCGCGTTCAATGGGAGCTCAGCCCACGCTCGCCAGCGGAGGTGGCGCGGGAGAGGGATCGGATTGCTGGACGTAATGCCAACCGAACGCTTCCTTGTCGTGCAGCTGCAACACGTCAAATGATTTCGTGGCGCTGGCCCAGGCGCCGCCTGTCTCGATGAAAAGCGACCAGTAAGGGGCGTTCGCCGGGAAGCACTTGCTGAATTGGGCGGGCTCGTTGTCGATCTGGCAGACCGCGTTGCCGAAGCTGAATGACTGGGCTTGATACTCGATTCCCGATTGGTCCATCAAAGTTTTGCCGTCGATGGTGTCGCCGGCAAAGCCGACGCACTTCTGGACGGAGGCGCCCGACAAGTGCTGAATCACGATGTACGCATGGTGAGCGGCACCCGCGTTGGCGCAGGAGCTGGTTGGGCTCGCCTGGCTGGTGGGTGACGAGCCTCCGCACGCGGCGACGACAAGAGCCAGTGTCGCGCTGGCCCCCAAGAGGTACTTACGCACGATTTTTCCTCCAGGCGGTCAAGCCTTCCCGAACGCGCTGCTGAAAGCCGACCGCCAGGAGCTTCCGTGCCGTTGCGCGCGGACGGGTTGCCGTTGCGGGCGTTCAGGTCTCCTGGCTCGCGGATCGCCGCCCCCATCTGCCTTCCCGAGGCTTGTGGGCCTCAGTGGCGTTTGTCGGACGGAGGCTCCCCGCTCACAGTTGCGCGACAGCTCCGGTTTCGCACCGGATTCCCTTGGTGCCCTGAGCTGAATCTTAGCCTTTCCGGTTGCCCACGACTGAGGCGGTGAGGCGCAGATAGTTGCCGCCTCGCGTTGCCGGCATGGCGAAGTCGAACCGGTCGGGCACCAGCGCCAGCTCGAGGTCCGTGGCCGGAAAGCCGGGCCAGCCACCGCTCATCGCTCGCGCGAAACGAGCGCTCGCGCGGAGCGGCTCGAGAAGGCTCGCGACGTCAGGCTCGTGGCCACGCAACAGACCCTCGATATACGTGGCGCATGCGTGATCTTCGGGGTGGTCGGCAGACGCGACCAGCGTCAGCGTCTGCGGGTGCTTCGACAGGCAGATCTGCGCTGTTGCCCGTGCGACGACAAGGCTCGAGGCGTAAAGCTCGTCAGCTGACTCAACCGCCGACATCACCGTGGTGCCGGCGCTCGACCGCTGAACCAGAACGCGATCCTTCAGATCCGCCGACTTGATCTGAGTGGGTGAGTTGCTGATGGGGATGCCGAGAACTGGCAGCGCTTCCTCCTCAGCGGAGATCATCGAGCCCGGGATCTGCTCGTGCAGGGCGCGAGCTTCGGCGGTTGTGGGCACCAGCAGGCACTCACGTGCTCCACCCGCCAGCGCATAGGCACTGACCGTGAAAGCGCGAAGCACATCGATCACCACCACGAGCCCACGCGCCTTTCGAGCGCCATCGACACCAACCAGCCGATTGATCAGCACAGCATTGGATGGTGAGGCTTTGCACCGCGAGGCGGGCATGATATTCGGCGACAGTGACAGCGCAAGGCCCTGAAGGATCGCGGCGTGCCCTTGGCTTCGAGCAGATCGCGGACTGCGGATCGATGCGCGTGGTCGGCCTGCGGTTGGAGCCGGGACAGAATGTTCCGGAGCATCGCAACGCCATTCCCGTGGCGCTGATCGTGACGGTTGGACAGCTGCGCTTCGACGATGGGAGCAGTCAGGGAGAGGTCTCCGCGGGTGAGATGCTGCTGATAAACCCGGGCGAGAGGCACACCTACCACGCAGCGCTCACGACGTCGGCTTACCTCGTCTACGCGGGTTTGCCAGGGGTCAGAAGCCGGAAATGGAGCTTGCGACACAAGGCCTAGGACCGCATCCCGGTCACGGCGGCGAGTTCCACATCACGAGGAGGCGACCCTTCTCGTCGTCGCGGAGAAGGCTGAGCGTGGCGACGTCGAGGTCGAGGGTTGCGGCGGCCTTAACCTCCAGCCCCATCCAGGCGATGGCGACGGCACGCAGGAAGTGTCCGTGTGAGAAAGCCAGGACGCGGCCGCCAGCAGCCGTGGCCAGCTTGACGAAGGCACTCGCTCGCGCGTAGATCTCCACGGGTGTCTCGCCGCCCGGGCTTCCATCCTTGTACAGCTCCCAGTCAGGCCGCGATTCTCGAATCGCCTTGGTGGTCATGCCCTCGTACTCGCCGTAATCGACCTCGCGCAGGAGGTCGGTGAATTTAGGCTCGGGGAAGCCGGCCAGCTCGGCTGTGCGCCTGGCGCGTTGCAGTGGGCTGGAGAACACGACATCGAAGTGGATCTTCTGTAATGGCCCGCTCAACCTCGCCGCCTTCTCCTCGCCCCGAGGTGTCAGCGGGAGGTCGGTCCTGCCTGTGTGGCGGCCGCTGAGGCTCCACTCTGTCTCGCCGTGGCGGGCGAGATAGACCTCGACGCTCAGGCCGGCTTGCCCATCATCTCGGGCCGGCCAGAGCGCAACGAGCGGCTCGCGCTCTCGATCACCGCTCCGGCTCGAACGCGCTGGCCAGGCCGGACGCAGACGAGGCCGACCGACGCATGGCCACCATGCAGCTTCAACGCCTCGTTGACAGCCGACAGCACCCTGTTCGCGGCATGCGCCGTGCCGGCGACGTCGGTGTCGGGCAGGATGGCGAGGAGCTGAGGGGGGGTTCGGCCAAGGACTCCAGGCGTGTCGACGTCGCGCACGGTGCCGGCGAGGGCGGCGGCCATCATCTTCAATGACTCCTCGGGTGAACCGGTGCCGTCCGCCTCGACCAGGAGGACCCCGAGATTCCGCTGATAGCGATGTGCACGCGCCAGCTCGTCCTCGAGGACAGGACGGACGAATCGATCGTTGAAGAGTCCCGTGGTCCGATCGACGATATGCAGCGGCTCGGCCTGAGGGTCGTCAGCACGCACGCCGCACGATGGACAGAACACAGCGCCGCGAGGCAGTGGGGACCCGCAAGCCAGACACGCCTGTGCTTCAGGCCGGCGGCGCAGGAAGTCGCCAATCGGCATTGCGCTAAAGCCTATCAGCCGAATGGCCGGGGCTAAGAAAGCACCGTTTCGCTTAGCCGACCGCAGCCTCGACTGATGTCATCCAGCTCTCGGCCCAGCTGGCCACAGCGGCCAGCACGGGCTCGAGCGCCCTGCCGCGGGAGGTGAGTCGGTAACTGACCCTGACCGGTGGACCTGGGTCGACGAGACGCTCGACGAGGCCTTCCGTCTCCAGCTCGCGCAACCTCTCGGTGAGCACGCGGTCACTGATGCCGGGGATACCGGCAAGAAGCTGATTGAATCGAGCAGGCGCCGGGATCAAGGCTTTGACGACCGCCCCAGTCCAACGCTTACCGATCAGCTCAATGGCGCGTTGAAATGGCGCGCTGTAGTCGAGGCCCCCACCGACCATGGGGAGTGATTCTATGCGGTATCGGCAGTCGCGGAAGCAAGGCCCATGGTTTATTTCTCGAAATTTCTCTACCGGCTCTCGACCATCTCTCATCAAGCCTCGTGCGCCGGACCACCGGCGACTCAAACATGGCCGGTGCGCAGCGTAGACTCGCGCTGCCATCAATGGAAGTTGCTGACCGAGTCGTGGTGGTGACAGGGGGAGCTCGCGGCATCGGTCGCGCTCTCGCTCGCAAATTTGCGGCCGCCGGTGCCGAGATCGTCGTCGTGGCGGACGTCGATGCGGACGATGCCTGGAGCGTGGCGCGCGAAATTGGTGGCATGGCCATTCGGTGCGACGTTTCGAGTGAGACGGAGGTCGTGCAGCTTGTGGAAAAAGTTCACATCGCCAAGGGACGTATCGACATCCTGTGCTCAAACGCGGGCATCGCAGTCGGCGGCGGACCCGAGGCCACCAACTCGGAATGGCAGAGCATATGGGACGTGAACGTGATGGCTCACGTGTACTTCGCTCGTCATGCGTTGCCGGCGATGCTCGCCCGCAAAGAGGGCTACATCGTTGGCACGGTATCTGCCGCGGGCCTGCTCAACCACATGTTCGCGTCTCCGTACGGCGTGACCAAGGCGGCCGCGCTGTCGTTCTTCGAATGGCTCTCCATCGCCCATGGTGATGAGGGAATCCGCGTTTCGTGCGTGTGCCCCCTGGGGGTGAAGACCGACATGCTGGCGATGGAGCGCAGGCGGGGCCTCGACTTTCTCACCTCTACCGCGCTCGAGCCCGACCAGGTTGCCGACTCTGTCATGCAGGGGATCCGCGACGAGAGCTTTCTCATCCTGCCGCACCCCGAGGTCGCGGAGTACTTTGGCAGGAAAGCGTCTGACTACGACAGATGGCTCAGGGGCATGAGACGCCTGCGGGCAAACATCGTCGCCGCCAATCAGTAGGGTGCGATGGCTGGCGCTCGTGGTCGGGGCTGCCCTGGTCGCCGTGGCCTTCGTGGCCGCCGGGCGAGTCGCGGACACGCGAGAAGGCCTGATCGCCGAGGTCGTCGCGCTGCTGGCGGGGCTGGTGGGCATCAGCCTGGTGCTTTTCGCGTGGGGTTCGGGGGCCCGGCCTCGGCCTGGCGGCGCGCCGGCGCGCGGTGCCACACCGACGGTGCAGATCCGCTCGGCGACCGAGCTGCTGGCGGGGGCGTCCGGCCTGGTGATCGCAGCCGGGCTGATCGCGGGCGTGTGGTTGAGCGCCGGAGGCCCGTGGGTGCTGATGGCCGCTGTGCTGTTGCTGCCGATGATCCTCGGGTGCGCCTACCTTGGCGTGCGTTTCTGGCGTGCACCGAAGCGTGAGTGGAAGATCGATCTGAGACAGCTCAGACGATTCCGATGGTGAAAGGTTAGGTCCGCTTCTCCATATTCCTGACGAGGAGCGCGATCCCGAGCGCGATCAAAGCCGCCGGCAAGATCACGTTCCAGGTGATGCCGCTGTTGGCGGCCAGGAAGGCGATGCCAAGAGCGACCAGGATCGCGCCGAAGAGGAATGTGGGGGTTTGGGTGGCAGGCCGAGGACTCGCTGATGACGTTGGGGGAGCAGCTTCAGGGGTCAACGAGGCGCCGGAGGGCGGCGGCGTGACGACGGCATCCGCCAAGGGGGACGTTGTCGGGGCCGGGGCCGGAGACCCTGCGAACTGGGCCTTCAGGTCAAGCCAGGCACGCTTGAGATCGGCCACCATGGAATCGATTGCGTTTTGACCCGCGGGACGGTAGCCCGCGCGCTCCGGCATCAGCACCCACAACACGGCGTATAGCAGGAGGCCGACCCCATTGATGAACGCGAGCACCACAAAAGCCAGGCGGACCCAGAGCACCTCGACGTGAAAGCCTTCCGCCAAGCCTGAACAGACCCCGCCCAGGATTCGGTCGGTGCCACGGTAGAAGGTCTGGCTGCCAGGAGTTTGCATGCGCGCTTCATTACTACCAGACAGCGAGGCTCAGCGTCCGCCGAACTCCGCGGTCTGGGCCAGGATCTCGCCGACCAGATAAAGCGAGCCGCAAACCAGGACATTGCCGTCGGCCCCGGCCAGCTCCTTTGCCCTCTGCAGCGCGGCGGACGCGGGTAACAGGGCATGAGCGCCGGCGCCATAGATGTCAGTCAGGTGTTCGGCCGGGATGGCATGCCCCGTGGCGCTGCCCGGCTCGGTGAAAACGACAGCGTCCGGCTCCATCTTGCGCAGTGCGGCGAGCAGCTCGGACGGGTTGCGTTCGCTCAACATCGCAAAGACGGCGACAAGGCGTTGCTTGCCGACCAGCCGGCGAAGCGCGGCTCCAGCCTTCGTCATCGCCGCCGGGTTGTGGCCGCCGTCGAGAATCAAACGCGGTCTGGTGGCGACCAGCTGCAGCCTGCCCGGCCACACCGTCGAGGCCAAGCCATGCCGCACAGAATCGTCGGTAGCATCGCCGAGCGCGACCGCGGCGGCCACCGCCAGCGCGGCGTTGGCGGGCTGGTAATCGCCGACCAAAGGGAGCGTCAGGTTTGAATAGTCATGGCCCTCGACCGTCACATCGAGGCGATGTCCGTCCCAGCCTTTGGCCGTCGACGTGAGAACTATCTCGCGGCCCAATCGCCAGACCGGCGAACCGGCTTTTCTCGCATGGTCCTCGACGATCTCGAGGGCGACGCCTTCGCAGCCGGTGATCACGCGGTTGCCGGGTTTGATGATCGCCGCCTTCTCGTGAGCGATCTGTTCGATCGTGGCGCCCAGGTACTTCTGATGATCGAGGTCGACGTTGGTGATCATCGCGATCCCCAGGTCGAGAGCGTTCGTGGCATCGAGGCGGCCTCCGAGCCCGACCTCACACACCAGTCGATCGATTCTCGGCGCGAGGTAGGCGAGTGCCATCGCCGTCAGCATCTCGAACTCGGTCGCCTGGCCGGTCTCGAGCGCGACTGCGTCAAGGACGGGCCTCAGCGCTTCGAGCGTGCGGACAAAATCCAGCTCGCTAATCGGAACGCCGTTGAACTGGATCCGCTCGGTGTAAGAGACGAGGTGAGGCTTGGGCATGAAACCGACGTTGCGACCAGCCGCCTGCAGGATGAACGCGAGGCAAGCTGCCGTCGAGCCCTTGCCATTGGTGCCTGCGATCAGCGCGCCTTGCAAGCCGCGCTCCGGATTGCCGAGGTGGTCCAGCATCGCTCGGGTTCGCTCCGTCCCCAGCTTCATGCCGAAACGGCCGAGCTTCGAGATGTATGCGAGCGACTCCTGGTACGTCACTCGCTGATTTTCACGCTACCCGCGGCGACGAACCTCCGCGTCATAGGTGTTCTTGATGAGCATCGCCCGCGTCATCGGCCCGACACCTCCCGGGTTCGGCGTCAGCCACCCGGCCACCTCTTCGACGCCAGGGCCGAGGTCCCCGACCTGCCGGCCATCGACCCAGTTGGTGCCGACGTCGATCACGGCCGCACCAGCCTTCACCATCTCCTTGGTGATTAGGTTCGCCTTGCCGGCGGCCGCCACCAGGATGTCCGCTGACCGGGAGTGAATGGCCAGGTCAGTGGTTCGCGTGTGGCAAACCGTCACCGTTGCATTGCGACGCAACAGGAGAAGCGCGGTGGGCTTTCCCACCAGATTGCTGCGCCCGACCACGACCGCGTTTGCCCCTGCGATCGGAATTGCAGCCCTTTCGAGCAGCGCAACGATTCCGATCGGAGTGCACGGCTCGATCCCGCCTTCAAAACCCAGCGCCACCATGCCCGCATTAAATGGATGGGCTCCGTCGACATCCTTCCCAGGGTCGAGGGCGGTGATCACGCGCGTCATATCTATGTGTCGAGGCGCCGGCTGCTGAACGAGGATTCCGCTCACCGTCTCGTCCCGGTTCAGCGTTTCCACGAGCGCCAGCAGCTGCTCGGTCGTCGTTGAGCTGGGCAACCGGTGGTCGTCGGAGTCAATTCCGACCTGCTTCGCATTGGCCTGCTTCATGCGCACGTACAGGGATGACGCGGGATCGTCGCCAACGACGACGGTCGCGAGCTTGGGACGTGAGCCGCCCTTTGCGACGCGAGCCGCCAAATCGGTGGCGATGCGTTCGTAAATCTCGCGCGCCGCGGCCTTGCCGTCGAGCATTCGCGCAGTCACAGCGTCATTGTCGCGGCTGCGACGCCGGCGCCCTTAAGGAAGGCCCAGCTCGCTCCGCGCGGCCTGAGCCACCAGTCTCATCACGTCGCGAACATCCCGGCCGGTCTCCCGTGCGATGCGACGGCAATCTTCGTATTCGGGCGCGACGTCGACCGGCTCTCCTCCGATCTCCTTCACCTTGACCCGCGCCGAGCCCAGCGATGTCTTCACCTCGATGATTCGGCGGCCCGCCAAGACCCGCTGAACGTTGGTCATGCGAACTCCCAGCGTGGTGCTGTATCGCAGTAGGTGGTCGGTGAGGCGGGCGACCAGGTCAGGCTCCGACATGACCGTCAGCAGTTGACCGGGCCGACCTTTCTTCATGAGGGCGGGAGTGACTGTCACGTCCAGCGCTCCGGCCGCCATCAAGTCCTCGCAGAGGGCGGCGAGCACGTTCGGCGCCATGTCGTCGAGGTTGGTCTCGATCAGCGTGACGCCGGTCTCGGAGCGCGCTTCCTCTCCGATCCAGACCGCGAGTGCGTTGCCCGGCATGTTTCGCGCGCCGATGCCGTAGCCGATCGACTTGAGCGTCATGGCCGGGCGCTCGAACCTCGCTGCGATCGCGAGGATGGCAGCGCCCGTCGGAGTCACGAGCTCCTGGTTCCCCGGCGCATCTTCGAAGACTGCCCCGGTGCCCTCGAGGAGACGCAGGCTCGCGGGGGCCGGCAGCGGCATGTCTCCCTTCAGGCCGTGAGGCGCCGGCAGGGCGGAGGCGTACAGCTGGGTGGCGTCCAGGTCGCGTAGAAGCCAGAAGGCGCCAACCAGGTCGACCAGAGTGTCGGCGCCGCCCAGCTCGTGCAGGTGAAGCCGGTCTTCAGAAACGCCATGAATCCGGGCTTCGACCAGGGCGATCCGATCGATGGCATCGAGCGCCTGGCGCTTGACGTCATTGGGCACGTCAGCGCCCTCCACAACGCCGCGCAGGACCGGGACGGTGCGCTCGACGCGGTCGCTAGCCTCAACCTGCACTCGGACGCCCTGCACATGGCCGCGAGCTTCACGCCGCACCTCGACCTTGACCTCGTCCCCGAGGCGCATCGCCTCGACCGAGGCGTCGACGATTGCGGCGTCGCCGCCGGCGTCGATGAGGGCGCCCAGGGTCATGTCGCCCGAGATCCCGGAAAAGCAGTCGAAATATGCGATCGTCACGCGCGGGACCTTCTGATCTCGACGGAGGCTCCGTCGAGGGGGCGCATGCTCTGCGGCCGCTTTGTGACCCGGACCGACACCCCTACGACTCTGTCCAGGTCGAGCACGCGCTCGGCGATCCGCCCAGCAAGGGTTTCGATGAGCTTCGTAGATTCGCCCTCGATGACGCTCTTGGCGATCGCATGAATCGGCCGGTAGTCGACTGTGTCCTCGACCTTGTCACTGCGCTCTGCCTCCGACAGGTCTGCGTCCACCTTGACGTCGACCTTGAATTCCTGGGGCTCCGCTCGCTCGGCGGGACGGACTCCATGCCGGCCGCTGAACACCATGCCTTCCAGCTGAATACGGTCCATCGCCACCAATTGTCCGCCGTGGAGCGCACGAAGATATTTCTTCATGAGACGGGCCGAGCAGCTCTTCGACCTGTTGGAAAAGGAGGATGTCCACCGCGCATATGCAGGCATCACATCGCCCAATCCGGCAGCGATCGCCCTGCACGAGGCTTTCGGCTTCAAACGGGCCGCTCATTTCACCCGAGGCGGGGGCGTGAGTTCGGTAAATATTGAGACGTCGCCTGGTACGAAAAGCCGCTCGGCAGCGAATCCCGGGGGGTGAATTGGCGGAATCGAATGGCCCCGGATAGGGTTGAGTCATAGGTATGGCTGAAAGACAGAGAAACCCGTGGGTCGTGCTCCTGGTGCTGCTCACCGGCTTTTTCATGATCATGCTGGACACCACGATCGTGAACGTGGCCATTCCGGCCATGAGCGCGGGGCTGAAGATCAGCCTCGACGGGATCCTGTGGGTTCTGAACGCCTACATCCTGGTCTACGCGGTTCTCCTGATCACCGCAGGACGCCTCGGCGACCTGTATGGCCAGCGCAACCTATTCGCGGCCGGCCTGGCCATCTTCACCATCGCCTCGGCCCTCTGCGGCCTTTCGCAAGGCGATAATCAGCTGATCGCCGCGCGCGTGCTTCAGGGTGTTGGCGGCGCCCTTCTGGTGCCTCAGACGCTAGCCATCCTCACCAGCCTGTTTCCGCCGGAGAGGCGGGGTGCAGCTTTCGGAATGTGGGCAGGCGTTGCCGGGCTGGCGACTCTCGCAGGGCCAACCATCGGCGGCGCCATCGTCACATATGTCGACTGGCGTTGGATCTTTTTTGTCAACGTCCCGATCGGGATCGCTGCCCTCATCGCGACCTTCATCATCGTCCCGGACCTTCGGCCGGGCCGCCGTCACGGATGGGACGTCGTCGGCATCTTCCTAGCGACTGCAGGCCTGTTTGGGGTGGTCTTCGGCCTGATCGAGGGCGAGCGCTTCAACTGGGGCGAGATCGGCTCGTCTATGGTCACGATTCCGGAGGTGATCGGCCTCGGCGCCGTGCTGTTGGTCCTGTTTGTGATCTGGGAACGCTTTCAGGCTGAGCCGCTGGTTCCCCTTTCGCTATTCGACGAACGGAACTTCGCCGTCGCCAACTGGATTGGCGCATCGGTCGCCTTCGGGATGATGAGCCTCTTCTTGCCGCTCGTCATCTACCTGCAGTCAGTCCGAGGCTTTTCCGCCTTGACCGCCGGGTTGACCCTCGCTCCGATGTCTCTAACTTCGATGCTGGTCGCCCCTTTCGCGGGGCGGATGGCGGATCGGGTCGGCGGAAAGTACATCCTGATGACAGGCGTACTCGTCTTCGCCATCGGCTTCGGAACGTTGACGGTTGTGGCCGGTCCCGACTCGACCTGGCTGACCTTTCTGGTCCCCGCGATAGTCGCTGGCGCCGGCATGGGCATGACCTTCGCACCGCTGACCACAGTTGCCATGCGCAACGTCGAGCCCCGAATGGCCGGTGCCGCATCGGGCGTGCTCAACACCACGCGCCAGGTCGGTCAGGCGGTGGGCAGCGCCGTGGTCGGAGCGCTGCTGCAGAACCGGCTGGCAATCACCCTGCACGACCAGGCGGTGAGTCATGCAGCGGCGCTGCCGCCGGCGTTTAGAGACCAGTTCATCGCGGCCTTCAGCTCTGTTGCTTCGAATGGCTTTCAGATTGGGACCGGCGAGAACGGCGCCACCCTGCCAGCCGGACTGCCACCCGCGGTCGCCCGACAGCTGACAACCCTCGCCCACGACGTGTTCGTCAGTGGCTACATCGATGCTCTCAAGCAGACGCTGGTGCTTCCTATCGTGGTCCTCGCGCTGACTGCATTCTCAGCGGCGCTGATCAAGCGGCGGGCGGGCCACGCAGCCGCGAAAGAAGAGCCGGCGTCCGACGAAGTGGCAGCCGCAGCGAGCTAGTCTTTGGCGTCAGTGGACGCCCCGATTGACGGCTGGCTCGAACGAGAAGGAGTCCGCCTGCACTACCTCGAATGGATGCCGGGGCCAGCTTCCAGCCAGCCGCCGCTGCTATTGCTTCACGGACTCAGCTCGAACGCCCGTTACTGGGAACGGCTCGCGCGGCATCTCCCACTGCGCAGGATGATCGCGCTGGACCAGCGCGGACACGGGCTCACCGGCCAGCCTCCTCGGACGCCGCGATTTCCTGATGGGTTCGCGATGGAGGAGCTGCTCAAGGACGTCGACTTCGTCGTTGACAGCCTGGGACTTGGGAAGCCGGTTGTGGTCGGACACTCCTGGGGCGCCACGGTTGCTTTGGAGCTCGTCGGCACGCGTCACGGTAGCGCGAGCGGATTGGTGTTCATCGATGGCCCGATTCAGAGCGCATCGAATCTGTTCAGCTGGGACGAGGCCCAGAAACTCATGCAGCCGCCACTGCCGCGTTTTACGTCATTCGACGAGGCCGTCGCCCAGTCGAGGCGGGACTTCGAGGGCACCTGGGACCAGGACCTCGAGTCGTTCGTCAAGGCGAGGATCGTCCCCGATGGCGACGCGCTCGTCCTGACGCTCACCGCGCCGGTGCGCCTGGAGCTGCTTCGCGGCCTCTACGAGGCTCAGCCCGATGTCTTGTGGCCGCGCGTCGAGGTGCCCGCCGCGGCTCTTCTCGCCAAGCATGGCCCGGCGAGAATTGCGACCTCTCGAGAGATGGGCGCAGCGCACCTAACGGAGCTCGCGCCTAAGGTCGAGATCAGCTGGTACGACTCGCCGCATGACATTCCGCTGTTCATGCCCGCCGAGGTGGCGAAGTCGGTCGAGCACATCGCCTTGCTCGCCGGCGGTGGGTCAGAGGCGACCGCCGGATAACAGCTTCAGCGCGGCGAGGAGCGCAGCGGCTCCGACGAAAGCAACGATGATGCTGCCCCAGAACCCGACGGTCGTGTTGGGCCCGAAAATCGCGGCGAGAATGTAGCCACCGATAAAAGCTCCCGCGACTCCCACCAGGATGTCGGCGACGCAGCCGAATCCCCGCCCGGCCACCACCCGTGCAGCGACCGCTCCGGAGATCAGCCCGACCAGAATCCACAACAGCCACGACCCCGGCTGAAGGTTCCAGCTCGGCAGGCCGGCCAGCGCGTGCATCATCGTTTCCCCAGCCAGTTCGCGATCAGAGTGAAGACCTCCTCGTTGTCGCGATCGTTGAAAGGCTCATGGTACCGGCCATCGAGCACCTTCAACTCGCTCATCGCGGGCGCCTTTTCGTGCAGCTGCTTGCTGCCTTCCGGATCGATGAGACCGTCATCAGCGCCCGCCAGGATCAGGAAGGGGACCTTGATCTCGCCCGCGCGGCTGAGGATGTCGCGCGTCGCAGCCAACCACTCGGTGTAAAGGCGGCTCGAGATCCTGCGGTGGACCAGCGGGTCCATCCGATAAGCCTCCACAACGTCCGCGAGACGCGAAAGCAGCCTGGGGTCCACCTCGTTGTCGAGCGCGAGCTTCGGCATCACCTTCGACGCGGTGGTTCCCAGCTTGATCTTCCAGGCCGGGACCGCAACTTTCACCTTGAGCGCGGGGCTGGAGACGATGAAGCGCGTGATTGCGTTCAGCTTGCCGCCGAGCACCGTGCTCAAGAGTGCTGCGCCACCGAACGAGTGACCGAGGGGCACCACCTCGCCGCCCCCGACCGATGCCACGTGAGCAACGAATGCGGACACGTCCTCGGTCCATTGCGACCAAGAATCGACATGGCCCCGCTGTCCCGGGCTGTTGCCATGACCGCGTAGGTCGACGGCATAAGTGCCGAAACCGTGCTTCGCCATTCCTCGAGCGAAACGTTCGTAGCGACCGGCGTGCTCGCCCAGACCGTGGGCGACGGCGAAATTTATCGCGGCGCCTGCCACCGGCCATGCGCGATAGGCGATCTTGGTGCCGTCGGCCGAGTCCACGAAGCCGCCGGTCGTGGCGGTGACGTCAGCCGCCAAGATGCCCGAACCCGCGAAGGATTTTGAGCGCTTCCTGCTCCGCCTCCAGCAACGTGGGGGCGTAGGCGCGTATGCCGCACAGAGCGTAGGCCCACTCCGGACTCTCAGGGCCCTGCGAGTGCAGCCGGAACGTCGGCGGATAGAAAAATATCCTTTCGCCCTGCACTTTCTTGATCACTGGCCGTTTCGCCAGCACTTCCTCGAGCGCCAGGCCACTTGGCAGGCGTCCGTTCCGGAATTCGAGGCGGCGCAGCTTCAAGAGCGGATGGTCTTCATCCCTCATTGCAACCTTGGTCCCATATTCCGCGCTCAGGTCGCGCATGAAGATCGTGATGATGAGGGCGTCCGTCTCGTCGCCGGCCATCTTCACAAATCCGGCAGCGCTGAGATCCCCCTTCTCCTCCAACCGGAGATGGCGGAAGTACTCCATCTCGAAGAGCCCCGTTGAGCGAGGGCTCGCGACCCACGGCGAATCACGGCGCCAGGTCCGTGCTGCAGCGAGCGACTCGAACTGCTCGTGAACGCGCTCCAGACGCTCCTCCGGCAGGCCGTGTAACCGGTAGTGAAGGACTCGTGGCATTGCGTTTCTAGCCTACCGGTTCATGACCGGGGCCGGGCCACCTCGCGAGCCCGCCGCATCAGGTCTTCCTGCCAGGGCGGTGCCTTCACCTCCACCGCCAGGCGCTCGGCACCGGCGGCCAGGAGGAACTCTCCTCTTCGAGCGGTTTCGAGGTAGGCACGCTGATGCCGGCTCAGGTGGAACGTGCGCTGCAGCTTGGCGGCCTCGCCCGGTCGCTGGACGCCGAAGAAGAGGACCGAAGGGTTCGTGGCCACCACGGCGCCCTGCTCCGAGCTGAGGAGGTCGCCGGGGTTCTGCGTGGCGAAGACCAAGGAGCCGTCGTACTTGCGAATCCTGCGCGCCAGGCCGACCACGAACCTTCGGATCGTTGGGTCCTCGAAGAGGAGGCCGAGCTCGTCGACGATGAGCATTCGGCGGCGGTCCTTTCGCTTGATGCGCGCCCACAGGGCTTCGGCGAGCAGAAAGTGGACCGGCGCCACCAACTCGTCGCGGAGCTCACGCATCCCGAACACGACGATTGGCGCGTCAAGGTCGATGTTGGTCGGGGCGCTGAACATCTGACCGAGGCTGCCATGCACCCAGCGCATCAGGATGGTGGCGACACGTGAATCCGGCGGAAGAGCGGCCGCAACATCGCGCAGCAGCGGCGGGTCTGCGTCTCGATACGCGCGTCGAACCGCCGACTCGATGACCGCGCGTTCGCGCTCGTCCAGCCCGCCGCAAATTGTTTCGCAAAGATCCAGCGCGTCGGCGGTGGCTGGGCCCATCCAGGATTCGTCGAGCTTGTCGGCTGGACGCAGCTCGAGGACGTTGATGGCGTGGCCTGAGCCGAGGGCCAGTGGCACATCGACGCCGCCGAGGTGTTTGGCAAGCTCGCCGTATTCGTGCTCAGGGTCGATGACGAAGACCTGGACGCCCAATCCGAAGGCTCCCATCGCGAGCGTCGAAAGCAGATAGGTTTTGCCGGCGCCGGAGTGGCCGAAAACCCCCATGTTGGCGTTCGCGTAGGTCGTCTGCGCAAATGGGTCGACGATCACTGGGGAGCCCGTGGCACGACTGCGGCCGATCATCAGCCCACCTGCCTGAGCGAGATCCGAATCCAACCAGGGAAAGAAGGTCACCAGTGTGCTGGTGTCGAGGACACGCTTACGTTGGAGCCGGTCAACCGCAACCGGCCGTGTGGCCAGATATCCGTCGAACATCCGGAACTTGCACGGCTGCAGCCGGCAGAGGACTGCCCGAGCGGCCGCCTCGATCGTTTGGGCGCCCGCCTCGAGTGCTTCGAGAGTCGGGGAGGTCAACGTCAGGTAGGTCGAGACGTGAAACGCCTTCTCCTGGCTCGCCGCAAGACGGCGCTGGAGGTCTTCGGCTGCGGGCAGCGCTCCCGCGAGCGCGGGGTCCGTGTTGCCACCACTCTGTTCCTGGATTCGCGACGCCTTCATGCCGACCAGCTGCCGCTGGAGGTACTCGACGATCCAGGCGACAGGCAGTGGAGTCGCATGCCAGGAGAGGCTCACGTTCAAGCCGCGCGGAATCAGCCGATGCAGCCAACCCGCCTCGATCTCGCCGCCGGGAAGGCGATCGATATGCCAGGTGCGGCTCCAACCCTCGGCGTGTAGAAAGTGGTTCGTCTGCTCGGTGCCGAAGATCGACTGGCCGGCAGCATCCAACTTGGTAAACGTCATCCCCATCTCGAGGAGTGCCGCCTCAAGTCGTACTGCTTGTGGACGCGCCGTGACCAAGGCGACGCGGGTGCGCTGCGCGGATGGCGCGCGAGCGACCTCCTCGACGAAAGCGACGTCAGCGCTGCGCGTGTCATTCAGATCAACAACGGATGGCGCGAATTGAGATGCGTCGAGGCCCGATGCCGTCTGGACGACACACTGGATCGGCAAGTCGGCTCCATCGAGCAGGCGCCTGAACCCGTGGATCCAGCGGAGGCGGTCGGCGTCCGTGGCGCCTGCGAAGCCGATGGGGTTGGTTCTGATCGCGACCACATCGGCGACTCCGTTCCACAGGACGGAGGGACCTCGAGCCGTCAATCGAACGGGGCCAACTTGAAGTTCCCGTTTCAACCTGGGGCGGCGATGACCTCGACCAGCGCGCCGATGGCTTTACTCGCCGGCGCCTCCGGAAAGGCGACGACGGTTGCCTGGTTCAGACCTGCCGCTCGCCGAACCAGCTCGTCTTCCGGAATCACGGCCGCCACCGATGGTCCGGCTCCACGATCCAGATAGCACACTCGGCCGGCCTCGACTGCCGTCACTGACACGATTGGCTCCGAAGCGGTTGGAGCGAACGGATGACCCATGAACGCATCTCGCACCGACCAGAGCTCGCGTGAGTACCCCTTGACGGCGAGGCAGGCGGCCAGCTCGGTGGCAACTGTCGTCGCCCCGGCCTTGGGGCCGCGACCCGTCACGACAATCACGACGGGACGGGCTGGTGGGGGAATCGGTGCCGACCGAGGCCTTCGATGTCTGACACGTTCCTGCCATTGCTGATCCACAACAAAGCGATGTGTGCTGATGACGAACAGCGCGAGATCAGCGACCCAACTGTCGACCGCGCGGCCATGCCATCGACCCCAAGCCGCGATCGCTCCGAAGGCTATAACCGCCGCGCACGCGAACGCGCGCAGGAATGATGGTGCCCATGGCGATGACCACAAGGCGAACCCACCCACCAGGCCGACGACCAGATAGGCAAGGCGCATCGGGGTCAGCCCGTACAGAAGCTTGTCTTCGAGGTCGACGTCCAGCGGAGCTTTAGCGCGCATGCCTGCACCCTAGAGTGACCGGCCGCCGAGGGGAACCTTGGCTGTTAACCGCCGAAGGACCTTAGAATCGACAGTCGGCCGTCACGCGCTCGCGTAGCTCAACTGGCAGAGCAGGGGACTCTTAATCCCAAGGTTCAGGGTTCGATTCCCTGCGCGAGCACCAATCACCTGCACGAGCACCAAGATGTGGTGTCTCAGCATGCCACGAGGTGTCTCTGTGGGACCTGACATGACAGCGAGTCGTCGGTCCTATGCGGCGACACGGCAGTTGACAGCTATTTGACAGCTTAGAGATGACGGGCAAGGCCGAGAATGACGGCCTACGAAGGCCAGCTTTGAGTTCAGCTGCGGTGTTGTTCGCCGCCGCGAACCGCATCACAAGAGACCAATAATCCCCTGCCATGGAGCCCAAGCTGCGCGGGATCACCTTCCCGCGCAGCGCGAAACCAACCGCAGCAGATGGGCCATGCAGGAGAAGAAAAGCAAAGACGCTAGCTGTGTGCACGTAAACAATCCACGCGTATGGGCTTGGCATGACGGACGATCTAGGTAGAGCCCCCCTTGTTAGACGGCCGCGCCCAGCCTTGTTTCGGAATGAGGCTCGCTCGTGGAGACTGGGGCCAAGACTCCGACCAACTGGAGGCCGCACATGCCCAGGCCGACCAGCAGCATGACTCCGCCGATAAGATCGACGACTTCGCCCAAGAACGGAATGAGCCCGCTGGCGAAGATGATCGACGAGGCGATGATCAGCCCCGCGGCGATTCGGGAGACGGCGCGGGACCGCCACGCGGCGATTCCGAATACGACGCCCCCGATGATCTTGGCAAATCCGCCTACGAGCAAGATGACGAACATGCCGAGCGGAGGTCCCTGGGTCAGGTCTACGTGGTGCGCCACGAGGTACGGGCTATCCACCGCGCGTTCGAAACCGAGAACCTCGCTGTAGGCGACGAATGCGATGGCCAGGCACGCGAAGCCGATAACGCTCAGCGCGCGAGAGCCTTGCGCCACGCGGCTCAACAGCGCCGGCAGGGAAAGGATCAGCAGCAGTCCAACCACCATGTCCGACCAACCCATGGCGATCACGGTCGGATTGAGAGTCGGCCGGTTTGAGGGGTTGACCGCGAGAACGAGCTGCACGACGATGCCCGCCCCGGCACCGACAACAAGTGCGCCTCCGCCAAGCCGAGACAAAGAAGCATTCATGAGCCGTCACAACCTCCAAATGTTTTGCTGTTTGGAAACGACATGGCAGCACCGTATCCAGCGAAGGCCCCGCCGTCGTCCGACCGGCTGATGATCTTTACTCGTCCTTCCGGCGTCATCCTCAGGGAGGACGGCAAACGCAACCGAGGCGACTAACCTTTGGCGATGATCGGCGTCGGGCGCTCCGTCGCCCGCCACCTGCCCGCCCTACCGTCTCGCGCTGACTGGCTGCTTGCAGGCGCATTCACCGTCGCCGCGGAACTCGAGGTCCTGAACCGCCTGTCTCGATTGTCTCTGGACTGGGACCTGAATCTATTTTTGGGGCTTGCACTGCTGGGAATCGCGTGGTGGCGGCGGCAGCCCGTCGTTGCTGTTGCTTTGATCACTGGCTCGGGGATTGCGTCGGTCATCGCCGGAGCAACTATCCCGATGGCCGTACCGCAGATCGCGCTCATTCTGGCCACGTATTCACTCGGTGCTTACGCGGGGGACATTGAGCTGGGAGTAGGCCTTGTTTTGCCCACCGCGATGGCCATAGCAATCGACCTTCTCCTGCCCAAGCCTCCTGTTCCGATACTGAGCGGAATCGCCTGGTATGCGATTTTCGTGACTGGTGCCCCGGTGTTTATCGGCCGCCTGGTGCGGAGCCGCTCACTGTTGGTCCAGCGGCTCGAACAGCAGCGAGCCGCGCTTGAAGCAGAGCGTGACGCAGGAGCAAGTCAGGCAGTCATCGCCGAGCGCCAGCGAATATCGCGGCAGCTGCGCGACGTTGTCATCCACAGCGTTGATTCGCTGATCGGGGATGTGGCAGTGGCGGAAGCTGACTCAGGCGAGGAAGGGCTTGCCGCGGTCATACGCATCGAATTGGTCGCTCGAAAAGCACTCGGCGACATGCGTCCTCTCCTGGGGGCAGTCCGCCGGAATGATGCGGAAGAGTCGCCGGCGCCAGAGCCATCTGGATTCAATGCGGAGCAGAGGCCAGTACCCGTCCGGGCGCGGAGGCTGCTCGGTGTGGTTCAAATGGCGCCTTGGCCGGTCATCATCGCCGCGCTGGTGCTGGTGGCGCT
Organism: Candidatus Dormiibacterota bacterium; assembly: GCA_036495195.1. Lineage (GTDB taxonomy): Bacteria > Chloroflexota > Dormibacteria > Dormibacterales > Dormibacteraceae > Palsa-872. The sequence continues at coordinate 2,587 of DASXNH010000201.1, read as the reverse complement.
CGAGCAGAGGATCCAGAATTCGAGCCTGCTGGTCGATGCCGGCCTGATTAGCATCGCAGCGCCAATCGTCTGGTCCCGGTCGCGCCCTCTGGCTGCCGCCACGATTTCTTGCCTGGCCTTGGTCGCGATCTCGCGATTCGCCGTTCCGATACCGATCGACGGGCTGCCGTCCGCAATCTTGAGCTTATATCTGCCCTTCTCCGTAGCCGCGTTCGGCAGCAGCCGAAAGGCACTGGCTGGGCTCGTCGTGTGCGCCGCGGGCTTCAGTGCTGCGTACTGTTTCCAGGCTGCGCCGGCGCTTGTCTTTGGGACCGGCGCCTGGGTGGCGGGTAGATTGCTTGCGGACCGGACGCGACTGGCTCTCGAATTAGAAGCGATGAACCGCAGCCTCATGGAAGAGCGCGACTTGCGAACGTACGAGGTAGTCCTCGAGGAGCGCTTGCGAGTCGCCCGCGAGCTACACGATGTCATCGGCCACACACTCACTGTGGTCGTCCTCCAGGCCGGCGCTGCCCGACGGAACTGGGACGCTAACCGGGCGCGAGCAAAGCGGGCGCTAGCGAGCCTGGGCACAGTTGCGCGTGAGGGTTTGACCGAGCTTCTGGCCAGTCTGGACACAGTAGACAGCTCAGCAGCTGCAGCGCCGGCCGGACTGATGTTCCAAGATGTCGAGGCTCTGATCGAGCAAGCGCGATCGGCTGGCGTGCGCGTCGCATTTGTTCCCGAGGGCGGCAGCCCTCCATACGCCAATCCGCGATTGGAGCTCACCACATACCGGGTCGTCCAGGAAGCGCTCACGAATGTGATGAGGCACGCGCCAAGATCTCAGGCCCAGGTGCGCATCCGGTCTACGACCGGAAGCCTCCATGTGGAGGTCATCAACAGCGGTCCTTTGCGAAATCGGCCAGGAAATGCGACGCGAGTCGGTCATGGCCTGTCGGGAATGGCACAGAGAGTCGAAGCCAATGGGGGCGAGCTCAGGTGGGGTCGGGACACAAGCGGTGGATTCGCCGTCCGGGCGCGGCTGCCGATCGAAGAGTAGGCCTAGTGCTCCTCCGCGTGGCGATCGCTGACGACCAGGAGCTGGTCCGCGCAGGCTTGCGAGGAATTATTGAAGCCGAACCCGACCTGGAGGTGATCGGCGAAGCCTCGGATGGCGAAAGCGCCGTCGAGCTTGCGCTTCGCGAGCAGCCTGACGTTTTCCTAATGGACGTTCGGATGCCGGGCGTCGACGGTATTCAGGCTACCGAACAGATCGCTGCCGCGCATGGGGCAACTCGGGTCCTGGTCCTGACCACGTTCGACCTCGACGAAAACGTGTATCGCGCGGTCAAAGCGGGCGCCGCCGGTTTTCTGCTCAAAGACCTCCCGGCCGAGGACCTGGTGGCCGCGATAAGGCATGCCGCAAGGGGTTCGGACGCGCTGCTGGCACCAGCGGTCACGCGGCGCCTGGTGGAACGCTTTGCGCAGCGGCGACCCCCCACCAAGGCATCGGTCCGGGTCGCCGCTGAGTTGACCGCTCGCGAGCTGGAGGTGCTGAAGCTGGTGGCCAGCGGACTGTCCAATTCGGAGATTGCTCACGAGTTGCACGTGAGTGGGACGACCGTCAAGACGCATGTCGCTCGGGTTCTAATGAAGCTCGGACTCAGAGACCGCGTCCAGGCGGTTGTTGTCGCCTACGAGTCGGGCCTGGTCACTCCCGGCGCGCAAGAGTAGCCACAACTGGGGACGCCACGATCTCGCCTTGGTTGGGGGGAGCCCGTCCGTTGACAGTTTATTTGACAGCTTAGGCGGGGCAGTCTGTGACACCTGGGCGGACGATGACTATCACTATTGCCAGGTTCAACCACGGTTCGGCGGTGCCGCCGCGGTGACCGGAACGCTGCAGCTGACAACCCCGGGCGGGGCGCCCCGCGATGTGGTTCACATCGGCTCCCAGGCCGCCTCTGAGTACACGCTCACGGTCGGAGCATGCAGCGTGCTGGCGGACCGGGCGGTCTTGGTCCAGGCCGCGACTTCAGGTCCCGGCGGAAATACCATCCACCAGTACTGGGTGGTCCAACTGTCCAGCGGTCACGTTCTCTGGACGCGTGACCTGAGGGGCGCCAGCGTCGCAAGGGTGATCGCGTCGCGAGACGGCCGCTATGTGGCTGAGGTCCCGACAAGCGGCGCAACCACCATCTTCGGTCCGAGCGGCTCGGTGGTCGGTCGCGTCAGCGGCCTGGTGGAGGCTTTTTCGTGGGACGGCTCGCTGGCCGTGGTCGTCAGCAGCGGAGGCGCGAGTGTTGTCAGGTGGAACGACGGGACAGTCGTTTGGACGGTTCCGACCGGGGAGGGCCTGTCCGGTTTCCAGCCCGAGCCCGGGGGTACCAACTTCGCGATCAGGACGGTGAACGGCGCGCTCTACGTCGTATCGGCTGCCGGACGCGTAATCGCGCAGCGCGACGTGCCTGGCCTGCTCGGATGCATCCCGGCGCAGGCCGGGGCGTGCTTCCGGTGATTGCGTCGGCACCAACGGCCCCGGCCTCAGCTGCGCTGACCGGACTCATGAACCGTCTGACAGCTTCGTTGACAGCTTAGCCGGGAG
>DASXNH010000200.1:0-3742 GCA_036495195.1 Candidatus Dormiibacterota bacterium | reverse complement strand
CCTCGGCATCGATCGGTGGCTGGAGCATGGGCATGTGCGTGATTATCCTTCCGCGCCCTCAAGTCTAAATTCCCGGGGGTCTGGTGTCTCATCATCATTGGCACGGAGGGATACCGGCAGGCCGACGCTAGCCTTTGCGATGACGACGTCGAGCGCGCTGGCAGGCGATGACAATGTGGACACACCCTCCCCAAATCAAGCCCCGTCAACGCGAGGCGTATCGTACCAAGCGGTAGCCTGCCGAACGTATGTTCGATCTTGAAGCGCAGGCCGTAGAGCCGAATGATTTCGATCGCGGCCAAAGAAGTGTCGGTGCACATCAGCAGGCAGGAGCGCCCGTGGCGAAGGGCAATGAGGCCCCTGCCGGATCGAGGGATCACCCCGATGATTACCGGAATCGTCGCCCTCAAACTAACGCGAAACGGACAACAACACAGCGCTCGCTGCCGTCGCTACTATCACCGTCACCTGACCCGCACTGAAGCGCCCCGCGCCATCACGTGGTGGAATTGCTGCATCCGGTCGTAAGCCGCGAGCGCTCTCACGTTCAAGTACTACCAGATCGTCGATGCGATAAACGCGACGGTTCTGGTGCAAAGGCAGCTCCAGCATGCGTGTGCCCGATGCGCCGTACAACCTTCAGGCCCGGAGCACTACGTTCCCGACTGCAGGCGCAGTTCGGCCTTCAAGGCCGAGGCGCGCCAGGCCATCAGCGAGATCGCCAATAGATGCCTCATCGCACCTACTCCTGAATGACTGGCTGGTGGGAGTGTTGCACGATCTACAGTGGAATGGGTCAGGCTGTTCGGCGGACGATGGCGTGGTAAATCACCAGCACGACGATTGCGCCGATCACGGCGACAAGCAGGCTGTAGATGTTGAGACCGGTGACGCCGCTGGCGCCGAACGCGGAAAATAGGAAGCCGCCTACGAACGCGCCAATGATGCCGAGGACGATGTCGAGGATCAACCCTTCGCCGGCCTTGTTGACAATCCGGCTGGCAATGAACCCCGCAATTAGGCCAAGGATCAGCCAGGCTATGATTGACATCGGTTTTCTCCGGCTGGTTCGGTTCTGTGGCCGTGCATCGTGATCGCCTCAATCAGTGGCGATCGCGACGTCCGCAACGGTAGCCGACGCTTGAGCGGCCTGCAACCGATAGGCGAACTTCGTCTTCGTTGCCTCGATGGAAGGCGTCCCCGTTCGTAGAGCCGCTTGGTTTACGGGCGGGCTCGAGGTGTTGGATCGACCGGACCCGGCTCGCTTGGTTCAGTCCCCGTTGGGATCACAAGAAGAGAAGAAACGACCGAAGACGCGACGGGTCGATCGGTCACGAGGTGAGGCGTCCCAGCAGATAACCAACCGCAACAGCGACCACTACGGCGGCGATGGGCTGGTCCTTGATCACGTCGCTGAGGCGGGCAACCTGCTGCTGCGCCTGGCCAGCGGCCTGGTTGTATAGCCCTTCCGACTGCGTCTTGGCGTCGCCGGCCAACTCGCCCACTTTCTCCTGGACGCGGCCGGCCGTCTCGCGGGCTGTACCTTGGAAATCGCTCATGTGGCACTCCGTGGTGTTGGGCGCTCATCGAAGAGCCGGAACACAACAGGCATACCACCGACATTGAGTGAGCCCCTGACAATTCTCGGTGTCCCGGCTCTGAAAGCCGCTGTAGCCTTCCACGTTGGTCGCGTGCAGGACATGTGCGGCGACGCCGGACGGTCGATGTGAGGGGAGCCGTTGCGGTGGCGATGACTGGCCGTGTGGCCACGAGCTTGATGAGCCTGCGGCAACTAGGCGAACCGCCCGCACAGATGGCCTTCCCAGTGCTAACGGCTGGCCGCTAGAGCGTGCCAGCCCCACAGGACGATCAGAGCTCCAACGATCGAGGCGATGAGGCCTGCGCCTTGGTCGGGGCCGTAGAGATGGATCGCGCGGCCGAGGAAGGTCGCAACCACACTGCCGACTACCCCCAAGACGGTCGTCAGCATGAACCCCTGCGGGTTGTTTGGCGAGGGCGATATCCACCGCGCGGTGAAGCCGGCAATGGCGCCGACGATGATGGCCCATACGATCTGCACATCTTGCTCCTCGCGGCCAGGGTGCGCTGGTTACGGCTCGAAGTTGCAGCGGTCAACGGCAGCCAAGCCCGGTGCAGGAGCCTATAGCTGGGTGTGCAAGCGGGCACTTGGAACGAGCTGGCTCTCGCATCTCCCACCGGTCATCGCCATCTCCGCGGCTGGCCTGCTTTTGTGGCACGACGAGCGCTTCAGCTCAGGCTAACAGGGGCGAGATGAGTATCGATTGCACGCGCCGCGGCACCTCCCCAGATAGGCTACATGCCCTATCACCGCTTCAAGGTGGGGCAGGTCGTGGCCCCAGTCGGCGGCCCGGGCGTGCAGCACATACCGCACGGCCCGCTGGTCATCCTGCGGCTGCTACCCCTGGTAGATGGCCAGCCCCAATATAGGGTCCGGAGCGAGGCTGACGGCCTCGATCGGGTGGTCCTAGAGAATCAGATCAAGCTGGCGACGGCCTAGCGCGGAGCGTGCAGTTCGCGTAGGGATCGATCCTGCAACAAAGGGGGGCGAGGTTGGCGCGCAACGGGCCACCACGGATTATTCTTGTCCACAATGTGCCGGAGTTCGCCGGCCCCACCGCGATGGCGCTTCGGACTGCCGGCTACGACGTGAGCTCGTTTTCGGACACCATGTCGGCGCTCGCAGCGATTGATGCCGAGGCTGGTTTCGACGTGCTCGTGACGCGCGTCGGCTTTGCACCGGGTCAGCCCCACGGCGTATCTCTCGCTCAGATGGCGCTGGTGAAGCGCCCGCGTGTCAGTGTGCTGTTCGTAGGAGCGTCAGAGAGACGGGAGCACACGGAAGGTGTCGGCGAGCTGCTGGTTGCGCCGGTGACTGCGGCCGCCGTGGTGGAGCGTGTTGGGAAGATGCTTGCGGCGGGTCAGTGAGGTGCCCTGGGATCCTCCCTCAGAAGCCGGTGCAGTTGGTGAAACATGCCCATTGTGGTGCAGCTCACGGTGACGGGCGGCAACGGCGGTGCGTAGTACTAGCGCTGATGGGTAGACGCGACGGCATCCAGACCGATCACAGCCCCAGCGGCGAGGCCGCCCATGAGACGCGAGTAGCACCAAGGCACGCTGATCCGCGACATCATCGACTGTAGCGCACGAATGGGCGCTGAAGGGCGAGTGGAGAAGGTTTACCAGGGGGGAGCCGAGGGGCCGATCAGTACTGGTTCAGTTGTTAGCGCCGTTCGAAATTGGTGCAAACAGCCAAGTTCCGCGGCTCGGCGGGGTGACGTAGGGTTGAGCTGACGGCCCACGTGCGCGGTGATGGCCCCAACCACGCTCCGCGCCGAGTGCCCTGTGAGTGACGGGGGAAGTAATCAGCGCCGCCATGGTAGGCACCTGCGGAACCGTTGTGTTTGACCGCTGGTCGGCGGCGTCGCCGGGGCTTGCTCCGACAACGTCAGGTGGCGATGGAATTGGGGCGGCCTGTCTTGCTTCGCGGGGCGATGGCGGCTCGTGCAGGGAGCCACCCGGCGCGACCACCTCTCCGCCGTTGGCGTCAGCCTGCACCGGCTTTGCAGAAAGCTGAGCAGCGGATAGTGCGAGAGTAGAGGCGTCCAACGACGGACTCGGCCTCACCTCGGCCACCGCGTCTGGCGTTCCAGACGCCTGCGCAATAGCAGAAGCCGGAGACAGGTCGCTGAACGAGCCAGCG
>DASXNH010000199.1:0-17445 GCA_036495195.1 Candidatus Dormiibacterota bacterium | reverse complement strand
GATCGCGTTGACGGTGACGCCCTTGCCTGCCACATCGCGGGCCAGCGAGGTGACGAAGCTGATCTCGGCCGCCTTCGCGGCGTTATAAGCGGGCGCACCGCCCGACTCGCGACCGTAGATCGAAGAGATGACGACGATGCGGCCCCACCCACGCATCAACATCCCGTCCAGCACGAGCCGGGTCATCCGCACGCTGGCGCCGACGTTGCCCGCGAAAGCCGCCTCGAACTCTGCCGGCCCGGTGTCGGCCCACGAGCTTCCGGCTCTCACGCCGAGGTTGTTGATGAGGATGTCGATGGGCCCGAGCGATTGCACGGTCTCCGTCACGGCACGGCCGCAGCCCTCCTCGGTGAGAAGGTCCGCGACGATGCCGATGCCGCGGATCGACTCCGCAGTCCTTTTGACCGCCACCTCCGTGCGCGCGGCGACTGCGACCCGCACGCCCTCGGCGGCGAGAGCATTGGCAATGCCGAGGCCGATGCCGCGCGTTCCGGCGGTGACCAGCGCCACCTTGCCGGCAATCCCGAGGTCCACTCCCGCATCCTAATTACATGCTGCCGCCCGCGGCCATCAACGATGGGCCGCCCGTCACGCCACGCCACTCGGCCACCGTGTTGCTCGTCCGCGGCCGCGAACCGTGGGAGCTGTTGCTGATGCGGCGGCCGGGAGGGGCGGACTTCGCGCCTGGCGCGTACGTGTTTCCCGGCGGGACGGTGCACGCGGACGACGCCCAGTCGACCGACGAGATCCGGGCCGCTGCCGTGCGAGAGCTGTTCGAGGAGGTGGGCGTCCTCCTGGCACGCCAGGGCAGGCGATTTGCGCGCGACAGCGACTCTGAGAAGGTGCGCCCGCTGATCGAGAACGAGAATACGTTTGGCGAGGCGCTACGGAACCTGGGCCTGGAACCTGCTTTCGACCGGCTCGTGCTCTTTGCCCGATGGGTGACGCCGGCCCAGCTGAGACGGCGGTATGACACGCGGTTCTTCCTGGCCCACCTGCCTCCTGGGCAGGTGATCCGCCCGCAGGAAGGCGAGGTCACGGACTGGCTCTGGATCGAGCCTCAGAAAGCACTCGACAGCCGGGAGCTGACCCTCGTCTACGCCACGCGTGCGGTGCTCGAGTCGGTGGCTTCAGACAGAGATTCGGCGAGGCTCTTTTCCCGAGCGCGCCGGCTGGGCGACGTCCCCACCATCGAACCGCGGATGGTCCTGACCCAGAGCGGCTGGGAGATCGTGATCTAGCGGGTCTCTCGCCAGAGGTCGCGCCACTGGTCGTAGTGCTCGACCTCGACGCCGCCCTGGCGGAGCACGTCGAGGCCGGCCGGGTCCCGGTACGCGTCGCGGTAGTAAACCCGGGCGACGTTGCAGTTGATGATCGATTTGGCGCACATCACGCACGGCGAGGCGGTGACGAACATCAGCTTGCCCGGCAGCTGCGCTCCGGCCTTGACCAGGCTGTTCAGCTCGCCGTGGATGCAGCCGCAGGAGCCCGCCTGGGTCGAGTCGCAGCGGTTCGGGAGCCCGCGGGCATTGCCGTTGTAGCCGATGCCCAGCACCTGGGTCAGGTCGCCCGAGGTGATGACGCTGCCGACCTGGAGGCGGGCGCAGGTCGACCGCTTCGCCAGCTCTTCGGCCATGCGCATGTAGACCTCTTCGAGCGGGATTCGGTCAGGCGCCGGCTGGTTCTCCATCACGGGTTCTGCGCGTGCCATTCAAGTCAGGTTAACAGGCTTGTTTATACCCGGTTCCCGGACTACAATGCCCAACATGTCGCTGCTCGAACTTGTGTTCGCCCTCCTCCTTGTATGTGTGTTGCTCGCCGTCGGGGTGGTCGCCACCCTGGTCTGGAGCCTGGTCAGGCGTGCCGACGGGCAGGTCCGGGACGTCGCCGAGCTGCGCAGCCGCCTGGAATCGGGCGGCCAGACCCAGGAGTCCCAGGCCGCGGAGCTCCGGGAGCGTCTCACCCAGACCCAATCGGTGGTGGAGGGGCTGCGATCGGCCCTTGCCGCGCGCCAGCCCGTCGAGGACGAGGCCCGCGCCAGCCTGAGGCGCCTCGAGAGCGTCATCGCCGGCAGCTCCACCCGTGGCGCGGCGGGGGAGAACATCCTCGAGGAGACGCTCAAGCACCTCCCGCCGGAGATGCTGCAGCGGAACGTGTGGGTCGGCGGCAAGGTGGTCGAGCTCGCGCTCCGGCTGCCTGGCGGCAAGCTCCTGCCCATCGACTCCAAGTGGGTCTCCAGCAGCGCCCTCGAGCAGCTGGCCGAGCCGGGGCTCGATGCGCCGCGCCGGGCCCAGCTCACGGCCCAGGTGGAGCGCGAGGTCGAGCGGAGGGTGCGCGAGGTCAGCCAGTACATCGATCCCGCGACGACGTCCCCGTTCGTCCTGGCGGTCATCCCCGATGCGGCCTACGACGTGTGCCGCGGCTCCATCGTCAGCGCCCACCAGCGGCACGTGATGGTGGTCGGGTACGCGATGGCGCTCCCCTACCTCCTGACCCTCTACCAGCTGCACCTTCAGTTCGCCCGCAGCGTCGACATGGAGAAGCTGCAGTCGGCCCTGATCGACGTGGAGCGCCACCTGGACACGCTCGAGAGCGTGCTCGAGAACAAGCTCCAGAGGGCGGTGACGATGCTCCAGAACGCCTACGGAGAGGGCAAACAGGTCTCGGCCAGGATCCGCGCCTCGGCCCAGAGCGTCCAGGTGCAAACTCCAGAACACGGGGAGATTTCCACAGAGCCGAACGGCCGGTCGCAGCCGGCGTATTCAGAAATGGGCCTGGCGCTGGTCGAGACGAATCCCTAGAGCCAGTTTTGCCCGTTTTTCCCCAGCCAATACCCAAGGCGCGCCCCTCCAGTCACCAGGGTTGTCCACAGGTAATCCACCTACATGTGGGGTCCGAAGGCCTATCGACACCTAACATCTTGTGTTTTGGGGCTTGACAAGCTGAAAAGGCTGCGCGTATATTCAGCACCGTTACATCGAGGCCCTGGGGCATAAGTGGCGGGCATGCTCTGGGGCCTCTTGCATCCCCAAACTGACAAATTCCACGACCCGGCAGACGTCGCACCAGACGACCCAGCAAACGATTTGAAAGCACCCGCATCGGGGATGAATTAAGGAGGCGTTCTCTAAAAATGGCCAAGAATGTAGCCGACCTCGCCGTCGCCCGCCGAAACGGAAACCACAAGGGCGCACAATCAGGGAAAGTGCCCGGGCTCCGCTTCGAACGCTTCTTCACAGCTCCTGGCAGCCACGCCTACGACACGATCGAGTGGGAGCGGCGCACCGCAGCGATCACCGGCGAGAAGGGCCAGGTCATCTTCGAGCAGAAGGACGTCGAGGTCCCCCGCTCCTGGTCGCAGCTGGCCATCAACGTCGTCGCGCAGAAGTACTTCCGCGGCGGCACCGACACCCCCGAGCGCGAGACCAGCGTCCGCCAGATCGTCGACAGGGTTGTGGACACGCTCGCCAGGTGGGGCCGCGAAGGCGGCTACTTCGCCGGCGAAGAGGACGCTGAGAACTGGGCCGAGGAGCTGCGCTTCCTCCTGGTCACCCAGCAGGCGTCGTTCAACAGCCCGGTCTGGTTCAACATCGGCGTGCCCGGCCGCTCGCAGCAGGGCTCGGCTTGCTTCATCAACTCGGTGCAGGACTCGATGGAATCGATCCTGGAGCTGGTCAAGACCGAGGGCATGCTGTTCAAGTTCGGCAGCGGCACCGGCACCAACCTGTCGGTCCTGCGGTCGTCCAGGGAGCAGCTCTCAGGCGGCGGCACGGCCTCAGGCCCCGTCTCCTTCATGAAGGGGTACGACTCGTTCGCGGGCTCGATCAAGTCGGGAGGCACGACCCGTCGCGCGGCCAAGATGGTCATCCTCAACGCCGATCACCCTGACGTCCTCGACTTCATCCGCTGCAAGGCGGAGGAGGAGAAGAAGGCGTGGGCGCTGATCGAGGCCGGCTACAACGTTGGCTTCAACGTGCCCGGCGGCGCCTACGACTCGGTGCAGTTCCAGAACGCAAACAACTCGGTCCGCGTCAGCGACGAGTTCATGAAGGCGGTCGAGTCGGACAAGGAGTGGGAGACCAAGGCCGTCGTCGGCGGCCGGACTGTCGACACCTACAAGGCGCGCACCCTGTGGCGCGAGATCGCCGACGCGACATGGATCTGCGGCGATCCCGGACTTCAGTTCGACTCCACGATCCAGGACTGGAACGTGGTCCCGAACACGGGCCGGATCAACGCCACGAATCCATGCAGCGAGTTCGTTTTCCTCGACGACACCGCCTGCAACTTGCTCTCGCTCAACCTGATGAAGTTCCAATCAGAGGACGGCACGTTCAACGTCGACCGCTTCAAGCGCGCCGTCGACATCTGCTTCACGGGCCAGGAGATCCTGGTCTCGAACGCCTCCTACCCCACCCCCGCGATCGGCAAGAACTCCGAGGCGCTTCGACCCCTGGGTCTCGGCTACGCCAACCTCGGCGCTCTGCTGATGTCGATGGGTTTGGCCTATGACTCCGCCGAAGGCGCGCGCTTCGCCGGCGCCGTCACCGCGATCATGACCGGCGAGGCCTTCGCCCAGTCGGCACGCATGGCCCAGGTCAAGGGGCCGTTCAGCGAGTACGCGAAGAACCGCGAGCCGATGCTGCGGGTGATGGAGAAGCACCGCCAGGCGGCGCACCAGCTCAGCACCTCACCGGAGTCGGCCGACGTCGTCGATGCCGCACGCAACACCTGGGACGAGGCGGTCAAGCTCGGCCGCGCCCACGGCTACCGCAACGCGCAGGCCACGGTCCTCGCTCCAACGGGGACCATCGGCCTGATGATGGATTGCGACACCACCGGGATCGAGCCCGACCTCGCTCTGGTCAAGTACAAGAAGCTCGTCGGCGGCGGCCTGCTGAAGATCGTGAACGGCACCGTGCCCGCCGCCCTGCGCAAGCTGGGCTACGACGAGCACCAGGTGAAAGAGATCGTCATCTACATCGATGAGAACGACACCATCGAGGGTGCGCCACACCTGGCCGAGGAGCACCTCAAGGTCTTCGACTGCGCCTTCAAGCCCGTCAACGGCACGCGCTCAATCGCCCCGATGGGACACGTGCGGATGATGGCCGGCATCCAGCCGTTCATCTCCGGCTCGATGTCCAAAACCGTGAACCTGCCGACCGACGCCACCGTGGAAGACATCGAGCAGACCTACTTCGAGTCCTGGAAGCTGGGGCTCAAGTGCATCGCCATCTACCGCGACGGCTGCAAGCGCTCGCAGCCGCTCTCCACGTCACGCGACAAGGAGAAGGCAGCGCCGGCCGAGGTCGAGTACCGAGCCATGCGGCGCAAGCTGCCCGACGAGCGCAAGGCGGTCACCCACAAGTTCGACATCCAGGGCCACGAGGGCTACCTGACGGTCGGCCTGTTCGATGACGGAACGCCTGGCGAGCTGTTCGTGACGATGGCCAAGGAGGGCTCGACGATCTCGGGCCTGATGGACGCGTTCGCCACCCAGACCTCATACGCACTCCAGTTCGGCGTGCCGGTGAAGTTCATGGTGGACAAGTTCAGCCACATGCGGTTCGAGCCCTCCGGCTTCACCAAGAACAAGGAGATCCCCATCGCGAAGTCGATCGTCGACTACATCTTCAGGTGGATGGCGAGCCACTTCCTGCCGCTCGAGGCGCAGGACGAAGTGGGCGTCATCCGGCGCGAACCGGCCCCTTCAGCCGATCCAGTCGCCCCTTCGGCTCTGGCGTCATCGAGCAAGGAGACGCAGACGGCGACGGAGCTGAAGGTGATCGCCTCACCGGTGACCAACGGCAACGGGGGCGGCACGGTCCAGCGGATCGCGTTCGTCAACACGGACGCCCCCGCGTGCTCGGAATGTGGCGCGATCACCGTGCGCGCAGGCTCGTGCTACAAGTGCCTGAACTGCGGAGCGACCACCGGCTGCAGCTAGATCGTTAAGACTTTCATCCCCCGCAAGGGCCGGCGCCGTGCCGGCCCACCTCCCCTCCCGCTTACAGGGGAGCGCCCAGCGCCGCAGGGGCGTGGCGCTAAGTAGCCTCCAGTGAGGATCTGATGTCGGCCAGGCGGAGGCGTTGCCGTCCAGCCGCATCGACGTTTTCGGCGGCCAGCCATGCTTCGAACGCAGCCTTCCTGACCGGCCACTCGCTGTCGGTCATCGAGAACCACGCGGTGTCCCGGTTGCGACCCTTGACGATCATGTGCTGGCGAAAGATGCCCTCGAAGATGAACCCGAACCTGTCGGCCGCCCGCCGCGAGGGGACGTTCTGAGAGTCGCACTTCCACTCGAGGCGGCGGTAGCCGAGGTCGTCGAAGGCGGTCTTGGCCAGGAGGAAGATGGCCTCGGTCGCCTTGCGCGTGCGCTGAAGCTCAGGAGCGAACCAGATGTGGCCGATCTCGATCACGCCGTGCTCTGGCTTGATCCGCAGGTAGCTCGCCATGCCCAGGGCGCGCATCGATTCCCAGTCGACCACCCCGTAGAAGAGCGGGTCGGCCGAAGCGGCGCGTTGCTCGAGCCAGGTCGTGAACTCCGCCTGGTCGGCAAAGGGTCCGTAGGGCAGGTGCCGCCACAGCTCCTCGGCGCCCGGCACGTGGGACGAGGCATACAGCGAGGTCGCGTGGCGCTCGGGGTCGACAACCTCCAACCTCACCAGCTCCCCGTCGATGGCGCTCCGACCGGGCACGCCGGCCGGCGACCAGCTGAGTCCATCGTCCACCGCACCAGCATGATGCCGGCGAACAGCCGGCGGAGGGGGCGCGGGATTTGGCACCACCGAACAAACAGGTCCCGCTCCCGGTTGTGGTTTCGGGTGCCTCCAGCGGAGGTATGAGGAGAGGAGCATGAAGAACCAGCTGATCCAGGGAGTCACGCCGACCGAGCGCAGCGCGCGGCCGATCGATGCCGGTGTCGACATCGGGCACGTCCACCTGAAGACCGCGGACATCGATCGGATCTACAAGTTCTACGTGGACATCCTTGGGTTCGACGTCGTCTTCAGGCGGCCGGACGCCCTCTTCCTGTCCGCCGGCGGGTACCACCACCACCTCGGATTCAACACCTGGGAGTCGAAGGGCGGCACGCCCCCGCCCCCCGGAACCACGGGCCTCTACCACGTGGCCATCCGCTATCCGAGCCGGGCAGCCCTGGGCGATGCCTTCAGAAGGCTGGTCGCCGCCGATTGGCCGCTGGACGGCTTCAACGACCACGGCACCCATGAGGCGCTGTACCTGCGCGACCCAGACGAAAACGGACTCGAGCTGGCGTGGGACCGCACAGAGGACCAGTGGCCGCGCGACGAGGAGGGCCACATGGCATTGGGTAACCGACGCCTGGACCTCGACGGCCTGTTCCGCGAAGGTGCCGACCAGAGCTGACCCCCGGACGGCCGACGGCGTCCCGTACGAAAGCGACAGGATCGACCTCGTGACCGGGTAGCTCGGGCAGGCTGGGCGTTTCCTACTGATTCATCCGGGCGTTTTTGCGCCGTTAGGAGGTGTCAGTGGGCAGTTTCTTTTCGTTCGCACGCTTTCGTGGCATGGCGGTGGTCACCGCCGCTCTCGGAGCCCTGGTCCTCTCGCCACCCGGAGTTGCGGCAGCGGGCTTGCCCCCGGTAGTGAACGCCAAGCACGTGATGTGGGGCGCAGGGCAGGGGTACCCATCCACCCAGCAGGCGTCGGCGAACAATCTCATCTATCACGGCGGTTTGGTGGAGACGGTGCCGGCGGTGTATCTCGTGTACTGGGGCCCCGAGTGGTCGCAGGGCTTCTCGTTCAATCAGGGTGCCTTCACCTACACGAACAACACCGTGAAGCGGTACGTCAACTCATTCTTCGGCAGTGTCGGTGGCAGCCCATGGGCGGGGGTGCAGACGCAGTACTGCCAGAACATCGACCCCGGGTTCTCCTGCGCCGGCCAGCCATTCGCGCAATTCGTGACGAACCCGAAGAATCAGCTCAAGGGCACGTGGACGGATCCAACTCCGGTGCCGGCCGAGATCGTCACGACCGGCCTCGCCGAGAACCAGACCAACGACCCAATTGAGGCCGAGGCGCTCGCGGCAGCCGCACACTTCGGCTACAACATCAACGCCACCTACTTCATCCTGACCCCGCCAGGACACGGGGCGACAGCGTATGGCTCCGTTTACTGCGCCTATCACGCCGAGACGGGTCACACGACGGGCCACGGCGTGCGCTACGCGTTCATACCCTATGTCCCCGAGCAGGGTGCTGGATGTGGCGCCAACTCGGTCAACGCGAATAACTCATTCGGCAACGGTTACCTCGACGGCTACAGCATCGTCGCCGGGCACGAGTACGCCGAAGCGGTCACCGACCCCGACAACCAGATGGGCACCCAGGACGGTTGGAATGACGTCCAGACGAGCGAGAACGGCGACAAGTGCGCCTGGAGCGGTCTTCAGAACATCCCACTTGGAAGCCACGCGTTTGCCGTCCAGCCGATGTGGAGCAACGAAGCCAACGGCGGGCAAGGAGCCTGCGCGGTAACCCGATAATTCGAGATCCGGCTCAGTTGGGCCAAGGGGCGGGGCGAAAGTCCCGCCCTTCGTTATCCAGTCGTCACTTCGCCCCCGTCACACCGCCGTCCACGACCAGGCCTGACGCCATGACGAAGCGCGATTCGTCCGAGGCCAGGTAGAGAGCGGCCCATGCGACATCCTCCGGCTGGCCGAGCTCACTGCCCAACTGCCGCTTGCGGATCGAGGCGTACCCCTCCTCCGGATCGGTGTAGGACTCCTTCAGGTAGCGCTCGACAAACGGCGTCATGATCGTGCCCGGCAACAGGGCATTGACCCTGATGCCGTACTTCGCGACATCCACCTGCATCGATCTCGTCATCGCGAGCACGGCCCCCTTCGACGCCGCGTACGACACTCGCCGAGCGAGCCCGATCTCCGCGATGCAGGACGACATGTTGATGATCGATCCGGACTTCTGCTTGAACATCACGGGAACGACCGCCCGGCTCATCAGATAAACGCCTCGCACGTTGACCCTCATCACGCGGTCGAAAAGATCGGGCGCCGTCTCGCCCACGTCCCCCACTCCGCTGATGCCGGCGTTGTTGAAGAGAACGTCGATGCGCTTGAACCGCTTGACGACCCGCGCGGTAACCGCGATCGTCTCCTCCTCATCGGTCACGTCGACGTGCTGCGCGACGGCGCGTCCTCCGGCCTTGCGAATCGCCGCGACAGTCGCCTTGGCACCGCGGTCGTCAACATCGGCGACGACCACCTGGGCACCCTCGCGGGCGAAGAGCCTCGCGCTCGCCTGTCCGATCCCCGACCCCGCGCCGGTGATCAAACACACCTTGTCCTCGAGCCTTCCCATGCTCATGCCCGCTCTGTACCAATCAAACGCGCGACGCCGAGGGCCAGAAGAATGATCATGCCGTCGACGGCATCGATCCACGTGGAGCTGATGCTCGACAGGGTCAGGATGTTGGTGACCAGCACCAGCAGGATCACGCCGGTGAGGGCGCCGATCATTCGGCCGCGGCCACCATCGAGCGAGATTCCGCCGATCACAGCCGCGGCGAAGACTCCGAAGATCAGGTTGGAACCCTGGCCCGCGGTCACAGCCGTCACTCGACCTGCCTGCATCAGACCCGCAACCGCGGCCAGCACGCTCGCCGTCATGAACACCCCGATCCGGATCCT
This sequence comes from Candidatus Dormiibacterota bacterium, assembly GCA_036495195.1. Taxonomy (GTDB): domain Bacteria; phylum Chloroflexota; class Dormibacteria; order Dormibacterales; family Dormibacteraceae; genus Palsa-872. Next base: position 7,747 of record DASXNH010000199.1, on the reverse strand, counting down.
GTCGACCTTGATACCAGCCGCCCGCGCCGCCTCCAGGTTTCCGCCGATGGCGTACATGGCCCTGCCGACTCGGTGGTAGCGGAGAAAGAGCTCGGCGACCACAAAGATGGCGAGCGTCACCCACCCGGCAACCGGGAATCCAAACCACGACTCGGAGCCGAGGTACACGTAAACCTTGGGAAGGTTGTAGACCGTCTTGCCACCAAGCCAGCCAAGCTGCAGCCCCGTCAGCAGAATGCTCATCGCCAGCGTGAAGATGAAGGCGTTGAAGTTGGCCTTGATGACGAGGAAGCCGTTGAAGGCTCCCACAGCGAGGCCGACACCCAACACGATCAGCAAGCCGATCCACGGGCTCAGCTCAAGGCCCTGACCCTCGCTGGCGTGCGGGGCGATCAACCAGGCCGCCAGCAGCGGAGCGAGACCGAAAGTGCCTTGCAGCGAGATGTCGAACTTGCCAGTGAGCAAGATGAGTGATTCGGCCACCACGACCAGGCCGAGCGCTGCCCCTCCCGTGGCGACGTCGATCAAGTTCGAGGTCGTGAAGAAGACCGGGTTGACGAACGAGCCGCCGATCATCACGAGCACGATGACTGGTACCAACGGCAGCTCGCGCAACCATTTCAGGGCGAGGCGCACGGCGCTGCCGCGGTTGTTGGCCAAGGTGGCGGCTGTCGCTGCCATCAAGCCCGTCCCGAACCTGGGTCAGCAGTCTCGAGGCCTTCGACCGCCGCGATGAGCTCCTGCCGATCCCAGGGTGGCTGGTTGAACTCGCGGGCGATGCGACCCCGCACCATGACAACCAATCGCGTGCAGATCCGCAGGTCTTCGAAGTCGTCTGAGACCAGCAGGACGGCCATGCCCTGGTCGCGAGCCGTGCCGATCGCATCGAGCAGCGCTTCTTTGGAGGCGACGTCGACACCAACCGTTGGATTCACCACCACCAGCACTGACGGCTCTTGAGCGAGGGCCCTGCCCACCACCACCTTCTGCTGGTTCCCACCACTGAGGCTGGAGACCGGTTGCTCGAGCGAGGTGGCCACGATATGCAGCTTCTCAACCTGCCCGCGGGCGATCCTGTCGCGCGTCCGGGACGACACAATTCCCAGCACGGGAGCGACACGATCCAGGATCGCCATCGTCAGGTTTTCGCCAACACCAAGCTGCGGCGCGAAGCCACGAGCGTGGCGATCCTGCGGAACGTACCCCACTCCGCGATGGAGAACCGCGTCGACCTTCCCGGGCGGCGCCACGCTGCCGTTGATCTTCACGGTGCCCGACACGGGTCTGATAAGCCCGATGACCGCATCGGCGGTGGTGGCGCTTCCTGACCCGTCAAGACCGACAAGGCCGAGGCACTCCCCTGCTCGCAACGAGATGCTCACGCCCTCCACCGAGCCGGCGCGCGAGCGCACGACGAGATCGGATATCGCCAACAGCTCTTTCCCCGGCTCACGGCGTGGCTTGACCGCTTCAATCTCTGAAGCCTGGCGGGGTGGAGCGCTGCCCACCATCGCCGCCACGAGGTTTGCCTGGCTGATTTCATCCACCCGCCCAGTCAATACGAGCGCGCCATCTCGTAGCACGCTCACCCTGTCGCAGATCTCGTAGATCTCTTCGAGATGGTGGGAGATATAGAGGATGCCGACACCACCTTCGCGCAAACGCCGCACACGTTCAAAGAGACGCTCGACGGCCGCCTTTTCGAGCGCGGCGGTCGGCTCGTCAAGGATTAAGAACCGGCCTCCAATCGAAAGAGCACGAGCGATCTCGACCACCTGCCGCTGCTCGACTGTGAGCGCACCCGCCGCCTGATCCACGTCGACGTCGAAGCCCCACTCCAACATGACCGCGTGCGCACGCTCGCGCATCCGCCTCCAGTTGACAAGCGATCGGTGGCGGTCGCTGGTCGGCCGGTTGAGAAATACGTTCTCGGCCACGGTTAGAGGCGGGACGACCATCGACTTCTGGTAGACGCAGGCCGCTCTCTCCAGCCAGGCGCTTCGGTCGGCGAGGCTTGGCGCAGGCTGCCCTCCCAGGCGAACTGCGCCACGATCGGGACGGTTGAGGCCGGTCAGCAGGGCCACCAACGTGGATTTGCCAGCCCCGTTGCGGCCGACAAGGCCGTGGCACTCGCCGGCGACCACTTCAAGGGACACGTCAATCAGCGCTCTGGTTTCGCCGAACGTCTTGGAGACATTGAGGGCCTCGCCCACGGGGGGCTGGCGTTCAGCTCCCCGTGGTGAGGTTTCCTCCATGAGTGAGGTTCTGTTTTACCTCTTTACCGCTATTTGTTGTTACACCACAGATCAGTCGAGCTGACCTGCGTCGATCCCGCGTCACCCGCGAGGGTGACCAGCGGAGCAGCCAATCCGTCTTCCAGGTTGCCGGCCACTGTAAGGATCGAGCTGTTGTGGTCGGTCTTGTCGCCTGCGGTGTACTTGGTGCCCGCAATCGCCTGTTTCGCGTAGTAGATCGCGTAGTACGCGTACTTGTCGGCGGGCTGATCGATGGTGGCATCAAGGTTCTTGGACCTGATGAGATCGCACTCGTGCGGCGAGCCGTCGTTGCCAACGAGGGATATGTGGTTGGGCGCGCCAACGTCGGTGTACTTGCCCTTCGTCCTCATGGCCGCGAGGATGCCGTCCTCGGGCACGCTCCAGTGAACGTAGATGCCGCGGAGGTTCGAGATGGCCGTCAACGCGGTCGTCGCGTTCTGAACGGCTGGGTCGGTGCCCCAGTTCTTGGTTTGGTACGCCTTCACTGTGAAGTTTGGATACTGGGACTGGATGACCTTGGTGCAGCCGTCGGCGCGGTCGCGGGCGTTCAGCGACGTGAGGTCACCTTCCACCATGGCGATGGTGCCAGGGCTGCTCGCGTGCGTAGCGATGTACGCGCACGACTTGGTGCCATAGGCGGTGTTGTCGGCGCGGACGATCATGTAGACGCTGCCCTGGTCTGGAGCCACGTCCACGGTCACCACGGGAATGTTCTTGCTCTTGGCGTAGTCGAGGGCGGGGGCGATGGCCGAGCTGTCCGCGGGGTTGATGATCAGGGCCTGAACGCCCTGCGCAATCAACGACTTGACGTCAAGGATCTGCTGAGCCACCTCGTTACCGTTGGCCTCAACGTTGGCCACCTTCGGCCCGACCAGGGTGACGCCGAGCTGGGTCTCGTACTGCGCCTCGTACTTCAGGTAGTTGGCCCAAAAGCCGGGCAGGTTGTAGGTGAGGACGACGCCGATCTTCGGAGGGCCGCCTGCCGCGGGCGTTGGGCTGCCGCCGCAGGCCACCACCAAAAGCGCGACCGCAGCCGTGGCTCCGGTTGCTCGAATCCGACTACCGAAATGCGCTCTCAAGCTGATTCCTCCTCTTTGTTGACGACCACCGAAACTGCCGAGGACCCCGCAATAACCCGATGTTTAGTCGCGACAGCACCGTAATTCCAACTGGCTCAGGTGTCAAGTGTCCACTGTTATGCCCTTAGCCATCGGATGTTCTGCCCGCCAGGCCTGGCCGTGCGGGAACGCGAACATCTCGAGCGACGCCTCTTTCATTTCCGCGCTGTAGCCGGGTGCGCTGGGAGCGAGGTAGCGGCCACTCGCCACCGTGGCCGGGTGGACGAAGTGCTCGTGGAGGTGATCGACAAACTCGCACGTACGGTTGTCCAGAGAGCCGCCAACCGCTATGTAGTCGAAGATCGCCAGGTGCTGGACGTACTCGCACAGGCCCACCCCACCCGCGTGAGGGCACACGGGCACGCCGAACTTCGCGGCCAGGAGCAGCACGGCGATGACCTCGTTGACACCCCCGAGCCGGCAGCTGTCGATCTGGCAGAAATCGATCGCACCGGCTTGAAGGAGCTGCTTGAACATCACGCGGTTGTGCACGTGCTCTCCGGTCGCCACCCCAATCGGCGAGATCGCTTCACGGATCCGACGGTGGCCGAGGATGTCGTCGGGGCTGGTCGGCTCCTCTATCCACCACGGGTTCACCTCGGCCAGCGTCCGCACCGCTGCGATCGCCTGCTCCACCCCCCACACCTGGTTGGCGTCGAGCATCAGGTAGCGCTCTGGCCCGATGGCGGCTCGCAGGATGCGCGCCCGGCGCAGGTCAGACTCCAGATCGCCTCCGACCTTGAGCTTCAGGTGCGTGAATCCGGCGGCCAAGGCCTGCTTGGCAAGCAACTTGATCTTTTCGTCCGAGTAGCCCATCCAGCCCGCCGACGTGGTGTAAGCAGGGAAGCCATCCCGCAGCATCTCGATCTCGCGCGCAGGGCGAGTGGCGACGTTGAGTCGCAGGATCTCGAGTGCCTCCTCGCGGTCGAGCGCATCCTCGATGTACCGAAAGTCGACGCAGGCCACGAGCTGTTCTGGCGACATATCGGACAGCAGCTTCCAGAGCGGCTTGCCCTCGGCCTTGGCGTAAAGGTCCCACACCGCGTTGACAAGCGCAGCGGTCGCCAGATGCACGACACCCTTTTCCGGCCCAAGCCACCGCAGCTGGCTGTCCGCCACCAACCCACGCCAAAAGCCGGCCATGTCGGCAGCGATGTCCTCGAGCGTGCGGCCTGTCACATGCGGAGCGAGGAGCTCCACCGCTGACACGCAGAGCTCTGTGCCGCGCCCGACGGTGAAGGTCAGCCCGTGCCCCTTCAGGCCAGCCGGGTGGTCCGTCTCGAGGACCACGTAAGCCGCCGAATAGTCGGGATCGGGATTCATGGCATCCGAACCATCCAGCGTCCTGGAGGTCGGAAAGCGGATGTCCCGAGCCGTGACCCGCAGAATTCTTGTCGGCATCCCCGGGGCGAGTTATATGCTAAAGCTCCGATGTTTGTCAATCACCGCTGGTTTGCGCACGTCTGCGTGGTGGCTATTTGGCGATGAACGTCCGACCTCTTGGCAGATCCTCGACGATGCCGCACAATTCCCGGGCAGTGACCGACACCTCCACCAAACGCCGGCCCGGCCGCGCCCCAAGCGTCACCGACGGCGCCATCGACAAGATTCGCGAGCTGATCGTTTCCGGAAGCTGGGGGCCGGGTGACCGCCTTCCGAAGGAGAGCGAGCTCGCGGCACAGCTCGGCCTATCGCGCAACTCGCTCCGCGAGGCGGTGCGCGCTCTGTCTCAGCTCCGCGTGCTCGAGGTCCGCCAGGGTGATGGCACTTACGTCAGCAGCCTCGAACCCGGCCTGCTGCTCGAGAGCACAGGGTTCATCAGTCACCTGCTCCTTGGTGACACCGAGGTCGAGCTGTACGAGGTGAGGCGAATCCTGGAAGCGGCGGCCGCCGCGCTGGCCTCGGCGCGCATCGATGACGAAGGCAAGGCCGAGCTGCGGCGGAGGCTCGAAGGCATGGGCGATGCCGAGAGCGTGGAGGACCTGGTCGAGGCCGACGTCGCATTTCACGCGGTGATCGCAAGAGCCACAGGCAATGCGTTCTTGACCTCCCTGCTCGCCAGCCTTTCGACGCGGACGATGAGAGTCCGGCTGTGGCACGGGCGGCGTGCCGATAACGCGCTGGATGAGACCCGCGACGAGCACCGGCGTATCTACGAGGCGGTGGTGAGCGGAGACCCCGAGCTCGCCCGAGCCGCCGCCACCGCGCACATTGCGAGCGGCGAGCGCTGGTTGCGCTCACAACTCGCGAACAGCGAAACCGGCGAGGCCGCTACATGAGGGCCGCACGGTGAAAGTCGGCTTGCACACGCGGCTCAAGCCCGGCACAGACGAGCGCTACGAGGAGTATCACCGCAACGTCTGGCCGGAGGTGCTCGCCGCCAATCGCAGGGTCGGAGTCACCAAGTACGTCATCTTTCGCGACGGCCTCGACCTGTTCCACTACATCGAGTGCGAGGACTTCGATCGCGCCATCGCCGAGCTGGCCGACGATCCGGTCAATCTGAGGTGGCAGGCTGAGATGGCACCGATGATGGCTGCAGCGACGGATTTCAGCGGTAAGGGCAGCGATCGTATGCCCGTGATCTTCGAGCTGTGATGCCCTGAACGCCGCCGAGCGGGTACCTCTGGGCCGCACGTCACTTTCGATCAGCCGCTTCGGCCTCGGCACGGCGCCCCTCGCGGGGCTGTACGAAGCCGTGCCCGAAGACCAAGCATTGGCTTTGATCTCTCGGGCTTGGGACGCGGGCATTCGACACTTCGACACCGCGCCCCTGTACGGGTTCGGCCTGGCCGAGATGCGCCTGGGCAAAGCACTCCATGACAAACCGCGCCAAGAGTTTGTCCTCGCCAGCAAGGTCGGGCGCCTTCTTCGCGCCGGCGCTCCGCCAGAGCCCGGCCAGAACTTCCAGGGAACACCGCCTGTCAACCCGGTCTTCGACTTCACGTACGACGGGGTCATGCGCTCAGTCGACGAGAGCCTCGAGCGCCTGCAGCTCGAGCGCATCGACATCCTTCACATCCACGACCCGGACAACCATTACGAGGACGCGATCCACGGCGCTTACAAGGCGCTGGACCAATTGCGATCCGACGGATTGATTCAAGCAGTCGGAGCGGGCATGAACCAGGCCGAGATGCTGGCGCGATTCGCGCGCGAAGGGAATTTCGATTGCTTCCTGCTCGCGGGCCGCTACACGCTCCTCGACCAGGTGGCGCTCGATGAGCTCCTCCCGATCTGCGTGGAGCGCGGCATCGCGATCATCGCGGCCGGCGTCTACAACAGCGGGATCCTCGCGGATCCCAAACCCGGCGCCCGATACAACTACACGGCCGCCCCCGAGGCGCTGCTCGAGCGCGCGCGGAAGATTCGCGCGGTCTGTGACAGTCATGGTGTGGCGCTCAAGGCCGCGGCCCTGCAGTTTCCCTTGGGCCATCCTTCGGTGAGCTGTGTCGTGGTCGGATGCCGCTCGGTGGAGCAGTTCGATGAGAGCATCCGCATGTTCGAGGCGGAGATTCCAACAGCGCTGTGGCAGGACCTCAAGACCAACGGGCTCCTGCGGGAGGACGCCCCCACCCCATGACCATGGTGGTCGATGCCCACCACCATTTCTGGGATCCCACGCGGCGCGACTACTACTGGATGTCGAGCGATCTTGCGGCGATCAAGAGGCCCTTCGGCCCGCCAGACCTGGCACCGCTCCTCGCGGCAAGCGGCGTCGAAAAGACGATCGCCGTCCAGACACTTCCGAGCCTGGACGAGACACGCGAGCTCCTCAGGATTGCCCAGGCCACCGACTTCGTCGCCGGGGTGGTCGGCTGGGTCGACCTCACGGATGCATCGGTCGCAAGCGTCATCGCCGAGCTGCGTGCTGGACCCGGCGGGCGACATCTGGTCGGCATACGTCACCAGGCGCACGACGAGCCCGACGCGGGTTGGCTCGTGCGAAACGAAGTCCAGCGCGGCATCGAGGCGGTCGGGGAAGCCGGCCTCGTTTACGATCTGCTCGTCCGCACCCGCGAGCTGCCTGCGGCCCTCGAGGTGGTTCGGCAGTTTCCGCAAATCCGATTTGTGCTCGACCACCTCGCCAAACCTCGGATCGCCTCGGGGCCGAGGGATGAGGATTGGGAACGCGCGATGGCTCCCTTTGCCGGCCGCGAGAACGTCACCTGCAAGTTGTCGGGGATGGTCACCGAAGCGTCCTGGACCGGGTGGACGCCAAATGACCTGAAGCCGTACGTAAATCGAGCCTTGGGTTGGTTCGGACCTGAGCGATGCATGTTCGGCTCGGATTGGCCGGTTTGCCTCCTGGCGGCGCCCTATGAGCGCGTCGTCCATGCGCTCAAGTTTGCG
>DASXNH010000198.1:0-2543 GCA_036495195.1 Candidatus Dormiibacterota bacterium | reverse complement strand
GAGGTCATTCGGTCAGAGACGAACGCGGACATGGTCGAGCTGCACGCCCGGCTCTTGGCTAAGACGGCAAAGGCGTTTGATATGCCGATCGTCCTGTCGACCGTGGGTGTTGGCTTCGGCTTCAACGGGCCCACGCTCCCGTCCATCCTGTCCGAGCTCGACGGCATTGAGCCGATCGACCGGTCGTCGATGAACGCCTTCGAGGACGAGGCGTTTCGGAAGGCCGTGGAGGCAACAGGACGAAAGCGCCTGATTATCGGCGCACTCCACACCGAGATTTGCCTTAGCTTTGCGACCGTTCAGGCGCTCAAGGACGGGTACGACGTCCTGTACGTCGCAGACGCCGTGGGCGGACGCTCGCAGGTGGCACATCGCACGGCCATCGAACGGTTGGCGCACGCGGGCGCAGTGGCGACCACGGCGCTCGCTGTCGTCACCGAGACGTTCCGCGATTGGGCGAGCCCTCTTGCCGCACCGGCCCAGGACGTCATCTACTGGTACTTCAGCGAGGTTCCGAGCCACACCGATTCGGTGGGCGTGGCGGAGGCGGAGTTGAAGGCGGCTGCAGCGCACGGGGTGCACTGACATGTCGAGGCGACTCGATGGAAAGGTCTGCATCATCACGGGCACGGGTGGGAGCATGGGACGAGCCGCTGCGCTGACCTTCGCCCGTGAGGGAGCGTTGGTCGTGGGCTGCGACATCGCGGTCGAACCCGCCGAAGAGACGGTCGCCCTCGTCGAGGCGGCGTGTGGCCGGGTGGTGTCGTTGCAGCCCTGTCGGGTAAGCGACCCTTCCGAGTGCGACCGGCTGGTCGAGCTCGCGCTGAGCACGTTCGGCCGGATTGACGTGCTCTTCAATCAAGCGGCCAAGTCCCACTTCGCCCCGATCGAGAAGTTCACCGACGAGGACTGGGACGCCGCCCGCCGCGACGAGGTCGACCTGGTGTTCTATTTGACCCGCGTTGCCTGGCCCCACCTCAAGGCCAGCCACGGTGTCGTGCTGAACATGGCCTCTTTGAACGGGTCCCTCAGCTTCAAGCTCCTGCCTGCTCTGGCCCACACCACCAACAAGGCGGGAATCATCGGGATGACCCGCCACCTGGCCATGGAAGGCGCGGAGCATGGGATCCGGGTCAACTCCATCTCGCCGGGATTCATAGAGACCAACTCGACCCGAGGCGAGCTCGAAGATCCAGAGTTCGGTCAGCAGATGGCGGCACGGACGCTGCTGGGACGATTCGGCCAGGCCGAGGACATCGCCAACGGCGCGCTCTACCTGGTCTCCGAAGAGAGCGCGTACGTGACCGGCATCGATCTCGTGGTCGACGGCGGAATGAAGGTCTGGTGACTGCGGTGGCGCCCAACCAAACGGAGCCCGCTGCTCCGGATTCCCTCGCGCACCGAGCGGGCGCACGACGTACGTCGGGGTTCTGGATGGTCGCCTATGCGTTCCTGATCGTGATGGCGTTTGCCACGCTACCCAGCCCGCTCTATGGCATCTACAAGATCCAGGATCACCTTTCCTCGTTCACGATCACGGTCGTGTTCGCGATCTTCGCGGCAGGCACCATCGCCGCGCTTCTGGCCGAGAATCGCATCGCGGGGCTCCTGGGCCGGCGAGGCGTGATGCTCGGCGCCGTGGCCACCATGATGGTTGCGGCCGCCCTGCTCGCCGCGTGGAAGGGGTTGGCCGTGCTCATCATCGGCCGCCTGCTCACCGGCGTCGGAGCCGGACTCGCTGCTGGAACGGCGATCACCTACTTGATCGAATTGCGACTTCGCACCCATCCGGGTGAGCCGACGGTCTTCGCCCAGACCGTCGGCACATCGATCAGCGTCGGCGCGCTTGGCATCGGTCCGCTGATTGCTGGCTGTCTTGCCGAGTGGGCGAGCTACCCGCTTACCTTGTCCTACTTGGTGGTCCTCGGACTCGGAGCAGTCGCACTGTTCGGCCTGTGGTTTGTGCCAGAGACAGGATCGCCACAAGGGCACGCAGAGCGGCGGGCGAGCCGCCATCGCTCGCCCGGACTGCCGATTCCCGCCGCGGCAGGAACCATTACGGCTTTCGCGTCGAACGGCCTGTTTGCTGGGGCCTCCGGCCTTATTTTGGCCGTCACGTTCGGGCGCACCTCGCACGCTCTGGCGGGGGCGACGCTCTTCGTGGTCTTTTCGTCCGGGGTGGTGTCCCAGGTAGCGACGACCGGGTTGAGGTTGAGTGCGTCGCGGGTCCTTGCCCTCGGCACGGCCTCCATGCTGGTCGGCCTCCTGCTTTTGGTGGTTTCGGTCCGCTTGACCACGCCGAGCTTGGCGCTCTTCCTGGTGGCAGGTGCTCTGGCCGGCGCAGGGGTAGGCGCTGTGTTCAAGGGGACCACGGGCATCGTGCTCCAGGCATCCGCACCAGAGGACCGCCTGGCGATGACGTCGAAGTTGCTCGTGGTTCTCTACATCGGACTCTCGATACCGGTGGTCGGAGTGGGCATCGCGCTCCGACAAGGCGCCAGCATCCCCAACACCGTGCTCGGATTCGCGATCCTCGTCGCGGT
>DASXNH010000197.1:0-6451 GCA_036495195.1 Candidatus Dormiibacterota bacterium | reverse complement strand
CGGCTGTCGAGCTACATCCCAATCGCGCGCCACTTGAGTTAGCGTCCGCCCGTCCGAAATCACTCCGAACACAGAGACCGTCCTGCCGAGGCAGCAGGATGTCCATCAAGATCAAATCTGGCGCCCTGATCCGGAGCCGTTCGAGCGCTTCGATGGAAGTGACCGCCAGGTCTCCTTCGTAACCTTCGGGCTCGAGCAGTGACATGGTGACCAATTGGTTGGCGAAGTTATCTTCAACAACGAGGATCAGGGGCGGTCGGCTGATGCCTTGACCTTCACGTCGGCGACCACCTGACGCAAGAGACCGAGCAGGTCGGCGGCACCCGTCGACCCACGATTGAGAATGGTTGACACCTGCCCGCTGAGCTGTTGTTTGTCCGCCTCGGTCAAGTCCTTGGCCGTGAGAACCATGATGGGAGTGCGTTTGGTGGCCGGGTTGGCGCGAAGAGCCTCGACCACCTCGAAGCCCGAGATGTCGGGCATCATGAGATCCAGCAAGACAAGGTCGGGACCGCACGACCGTGCGAGGTCGATGGCCTGACTGCCGCCGGCGGCAGCAATGACGGTGAATCCGGCCGGCTCGAGGATCCCGGTGACCACCTCTCTGTTAGCCGGCTCGTCATCAACAACCAGCACTCGGAACTCGTCGCGGCCAAGCGCTCGCCTGAAGTTGAATCGACTCAGGCTTCTGAGCAGCGCGCTGCCATCAATCGGCTTCACGAAATATTCCAAGGCCCCCAGGGCTATCCCCAGCTCGGGGTTGTCAACAACGCTCACAACAATCACCGGGATCGAGCTTGTCCTTGGATCCTTCTTGAGCTGCGATAACACCTCCCAACCGTCGAGCCCTGGCAGGAGGATATCGAGCGTGATGGCGATTGGTTGCTGCTGGCTTGCAATGGAGACTACCTCACTCCCAGCTCGTGCCACGACCGTCCGGAAGCCCCCCGTCTCGAGGTTGCGGGTCATCAGCTCAATGGCGGCGGGATTGTCCTCGACGACCAGGATCAATGGGCGGTTGGGATCAACCGCTTTGGCAGTGACCGTCTCACTCAGAGCACCGTTAGCGCGCTCCACGTGTGCACGTAGCGGCAGGCTGATGGTGAAGATGCTGCCCTTGCCTAGGACACTTTCCATTCGAACATCGCCGCCATGAAGGCGCGCGAAGCGCTGGGTCAGAGCGAGCCCGAGCCCGGTTCCAGGCTGACGCCGTCCGACCCCCGAATCGACCTGTTGGAACTCATGAAAGATCCGCCCACTATCCTCTTGCGCGATACCAATCCCGGTGTCGGAGACTGAAACGTCAATTGAGTCTTGCAGCCGAGTGGCCTTGATCGTCACCACTCCCTCCGGAGGGGTGAACTTGATCGCGTTTGACACCAGATTGAGGATCATCTGTTTCACCTTGCCGGCATCTGCCTCGATGTCGCCGGCGCCGTCGGTATCGACCACAATGCTGATCTGCTTCTTGGCCGCGAGCGGCTCGACGATTCTCGCCACGTCTGCGGCAACTTCGGCGACTGGAACTGCCTGAAGACGCAGCTCCATCTGGCCGGCTTCGACCTTCGCGAGGTCGAGGATGTCATTGATCAGACCGAGTAGGTGCTTGCCGCTCGAGTTGATCTGCTCAAGGAATCTCATCCGAGTTTCCGCCGGATACTGGCCATCGCCGGAGTCAATCAACAACTCGGAGAACCCAAGTATTGCGTTAAGCGGCGTTCGCAGCTCGTGACTCATATTGGCCAGGAATACGCTCTTGTGCTGGCTGGCTTTTTGCAGCCCGACGTTGGCCTCGCGGAGCTCGTCGATGAGGTGCGCGCGATCCAACGCCGCAATGAAGGCGCTCATGAATTGCTGCACTCTGCTCAACTCGTCGCCGCCAAATGCGGGCGTGAACGGCCCGGCCACGACAATCAGGTGGGCGACCGGTCCCAGGCTGGCGATGGGGATGACCAGCATGGTCCGCGCGACCCCGCTCAGGCTGAGCTGACTCTCGCCTGGTCGCAACTGGTCCAGGCGGGTTTTGAGCTCTCCAATTTCTGAGGAGTCCAGGCCCCGCGCGCCAATGAGCACGCCATCGCCGTCAAAGGCCAGAGCGGCCACTCCTCCAACTATCCGCATGGTCCAATCCAGGCCGCGGTTGGTAAGCACTGCCCGGTCGGCGTTCAGGAGCAGCAGGTCGCGCATGAACACCTGAAGACCCTCCTCCTCGGCGGCTCGCCATTGACGCCGGAGCCACGATGGCGGCGAGAAGCTGACGTAGAGCAACGGGACTATAAGGAGAGCCATCAGCTGGATGGCGACCTCGACCGGGGGGTTGCGAGCCAGTGTGCCTGCGGCCACGGCAAACAAGAGGATCACCACGATCCCGGCAAAGCCGAGGCTCAACGATCGGAGGCGCCATGCCTGGACGGCGGGAAGGCCACGAGCCACGACCCAGAACCTCACGATCGGCTCCATCACCAAGGCCGACCACACGAGGACAAGCACGATGGCGCCGAGAGTCATGACGCCGGTCGGGCCGGCGCCCTGCACCGCAAGGTAGCTCGCAACGGCAGCCACCGTGGCGATGGCAACAACGGCATGCCAGATTGGGGACAGAGGGATCAGGGAACCGCGAAATCGAAACAATCCATAGCCAGAGCCCATAAACGCGACGAGGGTGATCTCGTGAAAGAGCGGGGGCTGGGTGTGGAGGAGGGCGGGAATCCGCCCCATGATCGAGACGACGGAGAGCAAAACCAGGGCGAGGGCGAGAAATCCAAGGGATCTTTCTCGGTGCCTCGCCCAGCCGACAGCAGTGGCGGCCCCGAGTACGACGAACGCAAGGGCGACTGCATTCTGCAAGTAAGGAAGGGAGTCAGTCACCGGCCCGATGCTCCCGCCCGGCCCAGGCTCAGAATTGGCGGGACGACCAAGGGAAGGCCGAACACGAAAGAACAATCGCGCCGAGGCTTTGGCCGTAGGGCAGCCTTCTCCACAGAGGCGGTCAGGCAGCTCCGACGCTGCGGACCGATGAAACCCCGGTGGCAAAAGCGTTCACCACTTCGGAATCCCACTGCACGCCCGCGCCGCGGTGGAGGATCGCCATCGCTTCCTGGGGCGAAAGTCGAGCCCGATAAGGACGGTCGCTTATCAGCGCGTCGTAAGCGTCGCAGACAGACACGATGCGAGCAAGGGGAGGAATCTGAGCACCATGCAGGCGATCCGGATAACCAGTGCCGTCGAAGCGCTCATGGTGATGGCGAATAATCGGGAGCAGGCTGGTTCCCGAGCGCAGAGGTTTGACGATGCCCTCGCCGATGATCGGGTGGGCGTGCATGCGGATCTGCTCCTCTTCATCTAGAGGCCCCGGCTTGAGCAGGACCGCATCTGGGATGCCGATCTTGCCGATGTCGTGGATGATGCCCCCGCGATACAGGGCGTCCACGTCCGCGGGGGGAAGGTTCATGAATTCACCGAGTTGGCGGGCGGATTCGCCGACACGTTGAGTGTGCCGTTCAGTGAACGAGTCCTTCGCTTCCACTGCCGCCGCGAGCGAAAAGATCACGTGCTCCGCACTGTCGAGCGTGTCATAGAGGGCCTTCATCCGTAGCGCTGCGCGAACGCGCGCCACCAGCTCGATCCGCTCAACAGGTTTCGCCATGAAGTCGTCCGCACCCGCCACGAGCGCCAACACGCGGTCACGGGCTTGATCGAGGGCGGTGATCATCACCACCGGCAGCAATTCGCCCCTGGGCCGAGCTTTGATGCGGGTGCAAACTTCGTACCCGTCCATTCCGGGCATCTGAACATCGAGGAGCACCAGATCGGGGGGCGCGGCTTCGACCATACTCAGGGCCGTCATGCCGTCCTCGGCTGTGCGAATCTCGCAGTCGATGCCGGCCAGACAGGCTTCGATCAGCTCCCGATTCGCGGCGCCGTCGTCAACCACCAGCACGACCGGCACTCTATGGGCACGCTCACTGCCTCGAGCCGGCACATCCCTGAGGGCAATCGGTTCTGCATTGAGGTGACTCGGCCAAGCCGCTGGCGTCAGCGCTGCGATGAAATCGCTCACCGTCGGGTAGCGGCTCCGAGCCGTTTTGGCCAGGGCTCGGCCGAGGACCTGGTCGACGTGAGCCGAGAGCTCTCCTGGCAGCTCAGTGGTGGCCGGCATGACATCCCGCATATGCGAGAGAAGCACGCCGCCCACCGTGTTGCTTTGGAACGGCACGTGGCCCGTCAGCATCTCGTAAGCGACGACGCTGAGCGAGTACTGATCGCTTCCGGGTCCAAGCGGTTTGCCGGCAACTTGCTCCGGGGACATGTACTCGGGCGTCCCGAGCATGGTGCCACTGGCGGTTAGCTTCGTTACTGAATTCGCGATCTTGGCCAGACCGAAGTCGGCGAGTACCGGCGTTCCGTCCTGCCGAATGAGGATGTTCGACGGCTTGATGTCACGGTGCAAAACGCCACGGGCATGCGCGTGATCGAGGGCGCTGGCGATCGGCCGCAAAAGCCGCACGACTTCCTCGAGCTCCATTGGACTGCCCAAACGATGGGCCAGCGTGCCCGCGTCGGCCAGCTCCATGACCAGGTAAGGAACCCCCGCCTCTTGGCCGAAGTCGAATGCGTTCAGGATGCTGGGATGTCGTAACCGCGCAACTGACTGCGCCTCGAGTTGAAAGCGCTCCCTGTAGGTTTCGTCCTCGACGAAGAATTCAGGCAGGACCTTGATGGCCACGAAGCGGTTAAGGGCAGGGTGATGGGCACGGTATACGGTGGCCATACCGCCTCGACCGATGCGGTCCATGATCCGATATGGACCCAAGAACGCCCCTTCCGGAAGGCTCATAGCTCCCCCCATTGCGCTGCCGGCCTGGGCAAATCGAGGGACAGCAGAGAACGCATGGAGGATGCGAATGCGAAGAGTCGCCCTCTGCATTCGAGCAACGCTGTGGTCTGGAGTAGAGGCTTGATCCAGGTCATTCCATTTCCTTGGCTTTGATGACACTGGGTACCAGCGCCATCGCGAACACAATTCGCCCTGACTCAAGAAGGAGCCGCGCATCGACTGGGATGAAGGGCAGGGCTTCCGGCTCGCCTAGCCCACCTCCCCAGGCCATCGACAACGAAGCGACGAAACCTGGCCCGACCATCATTGCCGTGGCCAGACCGACGACCAGCACGGTGGCGATTGGCCGTCCGCATTGCCATCCCGAAACCGGGCCGTGGTGCCCCGAGCCGGCGGAGGGACGCCGGTCGGAGCGAACCACAGGGGTGGGAGGGTCAGTCGGCAACGGGTGGTGCCCCGGACCGGCGGGGGGGCGCCGGTCGGAGCGAACCACGGGGGTGAGGAGTTGGGTCATGAAGCGCGAGAGCTCCGGCACCGGCGCGCCAGGGCGGCACCGAACACGATCAAGCCGACCAGCAGGAGTGAACCGACGCCGATGCCGGCTGCGCACTTCCCGAGCTGCTCGATGCGCCGCCCGGAACGGGGAGATCTGAAGCGCTAGCTGCAATGCCAGCCGCCCCCAGCAGAAGCCAGGCCGCGGCTCCCACCAGGCCCAGAACCCTTACTATGCGCATTGAGACCTCCTCCGAGTTTGTTGGGTTGTGCCCCACTAAACACGGATTCGGCGCAATTGTCAAGCCCTCAATTGGCCGGGCTCGTCAGGCTAGGGCGCGACGATGCTCCTTGGGCCGGCCAACGGCACGTGGTCGGCGATCTTTTGCCTCATAAAGCGCTGCATCGGCGCGCCCCAGCAGACTGACGACATCGTCGTTTCGCTCCAATTGAACCAACCCGATCGAGAAGCCAATGCCTGCAATAGCCAGCTCGCCGCGAATTTGCTGAAGTTTGGCTCGGGCTCCCTCGGCGGTCGTGTCAGGCAGGACGCAGACGAATTCGTCTCCCCCATACCGGATGACCAGGTCCTGGCCGCGAAGGCCCCGCGTGAGACCCGCCGCCAGACCGCGGAGCAATTCGTCGCCGGCGGCATGGCCGCGGGTGTCGTTTGCCAGTTTGAGGCCATCAACATCAAGGAAGGCAATGCTCAGGGGGCTCTTTTGGCGCCTGGACCGGGCGATTTCACGTTCAGCGGCTGCGATTCCCGCGGCCCGTCGAAATACGCCCGTCAGGTCGTCGAACGCGGCCTGCTCCCGGAGCTTGAACAAGCCTTTCGTCGTCAACGAACCTAGCTCTCGCGGACTCAGGCCCAGATCGGCCGCGAGCGCGAGGCGCAGGCCTGAATCTCTCGCACGTCGGGCTTCGTTCCAGGTTCGACCGAAGAGTAGAAGCCACATGCCTAGCAGCAGGGGCAAAATCGCGAGCGACGCGGCCAGAGCGATGTCGAAGGGCGAGGAGAGGACGATGTTGGTGAAGGGCACCGGTAAGCCGCCTCCACCGCCCGGATGGGATCCGCCTCCGCCTGGGTTCCCGCCATTGCCCGCGCCCCCGATCGCTGGC
>DASXNH010000196.1:0-1684 GCA_036495195.1 Candidatus Dormiibacterota bacterium | reverse complement strand
GTGTCTTCGAGCAGCTCGGCGTCGAGCTCCTGCCGGCCGAGCCGGGTGCCTTCGTATTTGCGAATGATCTGATCGAAAATACCGGCGTCAGGTTGCCGCGATTTTCGTGGCTCGCGCCGCGGGTCACGACGCAGATCGGGTCCCGCACCAGATCGCGGATCAATTTCGCGGGCCGCGGTGTCGTCGTTACCACGGTACGCGGGTCGGCCCCCAGCCGCATCCCTAACATCAGCATGTCCCAGGCCTCGGGATAGCGCCAGGCGGCGAGCTCGTCGCACCACGATGCGGTCGAGAGCATCGCGTGCCTGTGGCTCTCCTCGGTAGTGGTGATCGGGCTCTTGGCGCAGCTCGCCTTTGGTGCGTGGTGGATCGATGCCACAACCTCGCTTGCCATCCTGGGCTCCTGATCAAGGAAGGGCGCGAGGCTTGGCAGGGGGAGGATGACGATTAAGCGGCTGGGACGGCGCGCCGCGCGCTCGGCTATGTCTTTATGAACTCGGGGAGAAGCGACACTAGCCTGCCACCAGCAGAGCGGGCGGCGCTTCCGGGGGCCGGTCAGGAGGGTGGACGATGACGCAGACTGAGAATGTAGGCGCTGACATCCGCGATTTCTTCGGGAGTGAGAATCAGGTTCGGCATCTTCGGGTGCGAGGTCGTCAAGAACACCCGCAGGGCCGTCGCGGTCATGCCGCGGGTATTGGCGATGTCCCGGAAAGCCGGTCCGATAACGATGCGTCTCGGTTTCGTCTGCTTGGCCTCCACCATATGGCAGGCGTTACACGTCTCGCGGGCGAAAGCGTGGCCGGCCGCAACATCGCCATCCTGCGCATGCGCGCTCACAGCCGTCAGGGCGAGAATGGGCACCGGCGCCAGCCGGCGTGTCAGTGGCATCATTTCCTCCTTGGTAGCTGCGACACGCAGGTCAGAAGTCGTGGGGCGGGCAAATGGGCGCCCCGAGCCGGACAGGGATCTGGTCGGGGGAGTATCCGATTAATTGTGTAAGGCGAGCCGTAATCATTCGCTTTGACGGCTTAGTCCGCTGATGGACCACATGATCGCACGGTTCCGCGGCGATCACGGCGAATTCATTCCGAAGGGCGTCGTAGCCGCGCGACGCGCGATCGCGGCGCTGCGCCGCCCTGAGCAGCAACAAATGGCTAACCAGCTGGTCGGCGCCCACCACCATTGGCACCATCGGGCCTGAATCCTGCTCCTGGTGCGGGTCGGATAACACTGACGGCTTGTCGCCCCGGCGAGAGAGCATCAAATATTCCCGGCCGGAGGGTACGCAGGGCCGCGCAACGTTGTGTGGCGGAGGTGCCTTTCCCCCAGCCCCACGCATTTCCATGGGATGAGGCACCGCGCTACCTCATCCGTGACCGCGACACCTCGTATGGCACCGTGGTCACCCGGCGGCTGCGAGCCATGGGCATTCGCGACCGGCCGATCACGCCACGCTCACCGTGGCAGAACGGTCATGTTGAACGGCTGATCGGCTCGATCCGACGCGAGTGCCTCGACCATGTCGTGGTGCTGGGGAAAGGCACCTCCGCCATCTGTTGGCGAATTACGCCACCTATTACAATGGGGTGCGCACGCACCTTGCGCTCGACAAGGATACTCCACTCCAGCGGCGAGTCCATTGCGAACCTGAATTCCTCGATCAGGGCCGACATCAATGCCT
>DASXNH010000195.1:0-1513 GCA_036495195.1 Candidatus Dormiibacterota bacterium | reverse complement strand
CGCCGCGCTGCCGGCGACGTCGGGCCGAGCCAAGGCGCGGCTGCCCCTCGAAGGCTACAAGGTCGTGGACATGACCAACGTTCTCGCCGGGCCGAGTTGCACGCGCATGTTCGTCGAACTCGGCGCCGAGGTGACCCGCGTGGACGTGATGGACCCGCAGCCGCCGCCGACCATTCATGTGTTGTGGTCGGGCGAAAATTCGGTCGGCAAGCGCAGCATCATCCTGGACCGGAGAAAGCCAGAGGGGCTTAAGATCATTCACCAGATCACCGATCGCGCCGACATCGTGGTGGCGAACATGATGGACGACCAGATGGCACGCCTCGGGATCGACGCGGCATCGCTCAATCAGCGCAACCCGCATGCGATCGGCCTGCAGATCACCGCGACACGCGGCGAGCGACACGGCCCGCGGCATCATGACAAGGGCTGGGACCCGTCCATCCAGGGCACGACCGGCGTGATGATGCGCTTCGGCGGGTCGGAGACACCGACCTTCCACGGCATCGCCTCCGCGGTGGACTATCTCTGCGGTTATCTGGCCGCTTATTCGGGCGTGCTGGCGGTGTACGCGCGGGAGCGGCGCTCCGACGGCGTTGGTGACTGGGCGGAGACTTCGCTCTGCAACGCTGCAACCCTGATCCAGCTCCTGTTCCAGCGCCCGGGCAGCGAACCGCCGCCCAGCGCGCGCGGCCAGCTTGCAACCGGGATGACGGAGGGCGCGCGCGTCTACCAGCTCAGCGACGGCTGGATCTCCGCGCAGGCGCCGCGCAACATCACCGCTGATCTGGGCAAACGCAACCAGATGCAGGCGCTTGCCTGGTGCGCGCAGCAGAACATTCCGGCGGCGCCGGTGCAGACCTGCAAGCAACTTGCCGACCGCCATCGCGACCATCCGACCACGACCGTGAAGTTCGAGGCGCGTGAGAGGGACGGTTGGACGACCGAGTGCTTCGCGCCCACCTGGTTCGCCTTCGACGGTCAGACTCAGCCCCGCCCTAAGGCAGCGTCGCGTATCGGCGCGGACGGGCCCGCGATCCTCGCCGATCTCAGCTACGGGCCTCAGGACATCGAACGTCTCGTCTCGAGCGGGGCGGTGGGTCGGACCGAATGGGCCAAAGGCTGATCATCGATTGGAGGTCGACCTATTATGCTCCGCCCCATCGACGCACCCGACCGCACCCATGGCCTGATCGCTTTTGCCCTTGCCCTGCTGCTTTCGTGCATTGCCCCAGCTGACGAGGCTCGCGGACAGCAGCAGCAGGGGACGACCTACCCCGACGTCAACGAGGATCCGGATCAGGGCCAGCCACAAGCTGACGCGCAGGAGCCCCGGGGTACGCTGTTCCCGGCGCTCGAGTTTCCCTGGGACGCCAAGCTCGATGCATTCCGGAAGCGAATCTACGATCAATATGGGCTGACCTTTGGTGCCAGCTACCAGCAGCTCTTTCAGTGGGCGTCCTCTACCTCCCCGGTTGCCAAAAATGACACCGCGCTGGGCGCTTGGGCCGCT